>JAMLHR010000018.1 GCA_023957015.1 Thermomicrobiales bacterium
CATGATGGCACCTGCGATTGCACACCGCGTGGTGATCCGCCCGGTGCGGTCTATTTTCCGAACGAGCGTACCCTGGTTGTTGCTGATCGCAAGGGGAACCGACGCGTCGATTCACTCCGCAATATCATCAGCAATCCGCACATCGGCATGCTCTTTCTGGTGCCGGGAACGGATGAGACTGTGCGTGTTAACGGCACCGCCACACTCAGCACCGATCCGGAACTATGTCAACGATTGACGCAACAGGGTGTACCGGCGCAGTTGGTGATTATTGTGGCGATCGAGGAGGTGTTCACGCATTGTGCCCGTTCGATCCTGCGCTCGAAGTTGTGGCAACCCGATGCCTGGCCGGATACCGACACCATACCCACCCTGGCTGCCATGCTCGCCGAGCAAAAGGACCTCGAACCGCCCGACGAATCACAGGGCAAGCGCAATGAGGAGTACCGGCAGGTGCTGTATTAGCACCTACTCCACCAACGGTTCATCCCGCGGACCAAACACATACAGGTGGTCGATCCACGGCGAGCAATTGCCGCTCCAGGTAAGCGCGCGGACCTGCTTCAGTGATCGCCGACCGCTGGTCAGTCGTCCGATCTCCCACCATCCGATCTCAACTGTGACCTGCGGATCATCGCCACCGATATCCAGCGCAGTTTCTTCTGTCAGTATCCGCAGTGGCTGAATGCCTTCTCCTCGCCAGACATGGTCCAGCGCTTCCAGGTAGAAGAGGGCAACGGTGCGCACGACGTGGAGATCGCGCGACTGGGTATTACCGAGCGCACCCCGGATATCGAACTCGTGGGTCACGGTATCCGCGAGCAGCACGGCACCATAGCGTTCGAAGACATCCGGACGTGTCATCACGCGAGTGTGCCACTCCGCCATCAGATCGCCGACCGAACGCTCGCCCGCCCGGGCGAGGTGATTTGCTGACCAGTCATCGCTCACGGCCTCGTCCATCCGGCCAGCGCCAGCATCAGCGAACACACCCAGCAGATGGGCGACGACATCGCGCACTGTCCATCCCGGACAGGCTGGCACGGCGAGATCGGCGTTGCTGTTGTTCACCAGCGCCTGCATCCGCCCCATGCTCTGTTGATACAACACGTGATATGACGGCATATTCGCCCCATTTCTCCCCAGACTCGATCAGTCAGGAAGTATAGCCCGACCGTTGTCGCCTTTTGGCGTCAATTCGTACGTCTGTGCCGTATGGTCACACATTGCGAGCCAATGAGGATTGAATATCCCTGCAATATGGATGAATTGATGCACGAAGTCACTCCAGAACAAATGTTTGTCTTGTCTATCTGGCACAGCATGGCTATAGTCAGACCTGTACGTACATATATGTACGGACACAAGTGATGGCTAGAGGAGAGCGCAATGACTATCGTTCTGGGACGCAGACCAGTGCCGATGCCGGCCAAGACCGAGCAGAAGCGCGAGCAGTGGGTGAATCGATTTCGTGAGGGATCGCCACTCGCCGAAACTGTACCGGTAACGACATTCAGTGCGACGCCCGGCGGACCTGCTCCCGTGCCGCTGGCCGAGATTCGCGGTCAGCATCGCGGCATCTACGCCAGCAGCAAGCGGCATCGCGGAGCTGCTCCGAATGGTGTGGTGGGACTCTATGCGTCCCGCCTTGATGCCCAGTCCGCCGCACGCCTTTCCCGCACCGAGCCACGGTACATCAACCCCGCCAAACGCATCGGTCGCGGTTCCACCGAGCATTACGAGCAACTTCATCCAACTAAAAACCTGCAGTTGCGCACACCGCAGGTGGATATCGATATTCGCGGTCGTGCGAATGGCGTTGTTGATGGCACCTTCAATGCGATTCAAGGTCTGATCGCACGTCGACCTCACCTGGATTTCTCCGCCTTCTCGCGTCGGCACAGCTATCGTCTGGCGAACTCCCGCCGCGCGCTCTACGTCTCTATGGCCGCGCTGGTACTGATGGTTGGTATGGCAACCAGTACCCTGGCGGCATCGCAGTACCGCTACGAAGTGCAGGAAGGCGATACGCTGGAGGGCATCGCCGCAGAGTTCAATGTCGATCCCGAAGCGATCTACCGTGCCAGTTGGATGCCGAACGGTTGGGATATTACCGCCGGTCAGGTGATTGTGATCCCGATGGAAGGCCAATCACCTGCCGAAGCTGCCCAGATGGCTGCTGAACTTGAGGGAACCAGTCCGTGGGCCGTAGGTGCTCACACCGTTGTTGGTGGCGATACCTTCAACAGTGTCGCCGCAGCCTGGGGTGTTCCGGTCGAGCACCTGGTGGCGTTCAATCCGGACCTCGAACCGCAGAACCTCATCTCCGGTCAGCGCATCATTATCCCCTGGGAGCGCGACAACGATGTGGCTCGTCCACAGAACACCGCTTCGGCGATCGTGATGATCGATGTCCCGAACTACAGCCAGACGCATAATCTCAGTTGCGAGTATGCCGCCACTCACGCCGCCACGATGGCCTTTGGTGCCGGTATCCCGGAGCATGTCTTTGTCAGCGAGGTTCCTCTCTCCGCGAACCCACACTATGGTTATCGCGGCAATATCGATGGTGCCTGGGGTAATACCGATGATTACGGTGTCTATGCTTCTGCGTTGGTGCCGGTGCTCAACGAGTACGGCTATGTGGGCGAAGTCTTTTATACCGAGGGTGACATCCAGCCACTGATCGCACATCTGGATGCTGGCCACCCGGTCGTGACCTGGCTCGGATTCTGGGGCGATACCCGCGTTCGCATGACGGACGATGGTAATTACTCCGTCTTCGCCGGTATGCATGTCGTCACCGTGGTCGGTTACGATGACCTGGGCGTCTATGTGATGGATCCGGCCAAGGGGGAGACCCACCATTACGATTGGGCTACCTTCAGTGCCATGTGGGGCATCATCGATGGCATGAGCCTGGCCGTCTATCCGATGTAGATAATGGTTCAAACACCCTGCCAATCACCTCGGTGAACGGCAGGGTGTTTTGCTGTTCACGCGAATAATCGAATTCGATGATCGTTCCATGCTACGATATCGCGGTAACATCCGCTGTTTTCGCATATTCTGAAAGCTGCCTCTATGCCTTCTGGTCGTGCCAAATTCGCATCCACCGCACAGTTCTCTGGTTTGGATACCTTGGGGGAACTCTTTTCCTCGCGTATCCGGGCGAGTGTGCTCGCATATCTGGTTGCGCGTGAAGAGGGGCGCTTTAGCCTGACCGAGCTCAGCCGCGCGCTGGACCTCTCGGTCAGTTCCGTTCAACACGAGTGCTACAAGCTTGAGCGATTGGGTGTGCTCAAGGGGCGGCGTGAGGGAGCTAGCCGTCGCTACTGGCTTGATCGGGAGCAGCCGTTCGTGCCGGTGCTGATGTGGCTGGTGATCACCGTGGTGGGGCAGAACCAGGTGCTTGGTTATGCCCTGCAGGATATCGATGGTTTGCATGGTGCCGCCATCAGCTATCGTGATGCGACACCGACCCTCACATTGGTCGGCACAATCGGTCTGGACCAGCTTGCGATCGCGCAGCAGCGCAGCGAGAAAATCCTGGATCTGCCCACGACCTCCCTTAATGTGGCATTCTATGACCCGGCAACGTGGAGCGCTGATCGCCACGCGACCGTTCGCGATTTGGATTCGCCACAGGTGTTGGTGGATCACAAGCGTGTGTTCAAGGATCTTTTCTAGATGCAATCAAGCCAACCAGCAACTTTGCTCGTGGGACAGTCCGGTGGCGCCACCGCTGTCATCAATGCCAGCCTGGCCGGAATCATCGCCTGTGGGCGAAAGCAGGGTCGCTGGCAGCGCATTCTCGGTCTGGCGCACGGTATCGAGGGGCTATTCACGCACCGCTTCCACGATCTCACTGATCTCTCCACCGAGCAGGTGCAGCTTCTGGCTGGTACACCGTCCGCAGCCCTGGGTACCGGTCGGTACAAGCTGAAGGACGATGATCTCGCCCGCGCGGTGCTCACGATGCGCTCGCTGGGTATCACCGCCTTCGTCTATATCGGTGGTAACGACTCCGCTGACACCGCCCACCGCATCGGAACCTTCGCCCGCAATATCGGCTATGACCTTCAGGTCATGAGCGTGCCCAAAACCATCGATAACGATCTCCCGGATACCGATTTCTGTCCGGGTTATCCCAGCATTGCGCGCTATCTCGGTACTGCTATGCGTGATGCCGCCTTTGATACGGTGGCATCACCCCAGATCTATCCGGTCAAGTTCATGGAAGTCATGGGCCGTGATGCTGGTTGGGTGGCGGCCGCCTGTACGGCAGGATTCCGCGAAGATGAGCAGGATATGCTGCCGCTCCTGTTATTACCGGAACGCGCCCCGGCCACGACATCCGCGGCTCTGGAGGCGATCCAGCGCGACGTCGACAAGCGCGGCTATTCCGTGGTGGTTGTGCCGGAAACGATGCGCGCTGGCGACGGCAGCCATTTTGGCGGCAACCAACCTGAGTACGTCGATCCGTTCGGGCATCCCTATTACGCCAGCACTGGTGCGGCACTGACCCGACTGGTACAGCAGGAGCTCGGTCTGCGGGCGCGCTACGAGAAGCCAGGTACATCCGCCCGCATGTCGATTTCGCTGGCCTCGCGCATCGATCTCAGCATGGCCTGGAAGCTTGGTGCCGCGGCCATGGATGCGATCAATCGCGGTGAATCAGGTATGATGACGGCCTTGCGCCGCGTAGCCAACGATCCGTTGGAGTTCGAGATCATTCTCGTGCCGCAGACGAACATCGCCAATCGTGTGCGACATCTGGACGAGGCCTTTATTGGTGCAGACGGGATGTCCGTCACACCCGCCTTCCACGATTATCTGGAGCCGCTGCTAGGCGAACACCCGTTCCCGACCTATACCCGATTACCGGAGGCTGTCACGGTCACTGGTGCCGATATGACCTCTGTACCACTGCCGACGCAGCAACCGTCTGACGAGGGTGAGCTTGAGCCTGAGGTTGGTCTGACGATCGGCGATGGCGAGGACGGACTCGGTGTCGATGATCACGGTCACGAGATCGTCATTCGCATTGGTCTGGATGTGATCGGTACCTGTGGCAACAAGATCGGCGAGGTGGTGGATGTCCGCGACAACTATGTTGTGGTGGAGAAGGGTTTCTTCAATCCGGAAGATATCTACGTGCCCATGAGCGCCATCAGCAGCTGTGACGAGCATCACCTGAAGCTCAACATGAGCCGCGATGCCTCGCTGCATGCCCACTGGGAAATCGAGCCGGATGGTGCGGATACGGGCGTTTAGTATCGCGTTCGCCATAAAGGCTCTGTTAAGCTGAAATCAGAACAGCCGCGTCGCCGGAAAGGACTGTCCATGCGAAACCTGCTTGGTCGGTTGCACGCGCGCAACGATGATCAGCGTGCGCGTATCGCCACGCTTTGGCGCGCCTCCGTCTTCGGCTCCGATTCGATCCAGCATATTGGCCGTATCTATCAGGTGATGACGGATCTCCGCTCCGTGCGCGATACCTGGTGTCGACTCAATCCCACCGAGCAGCAGATCGTGACCTTGCTCTCCGCCGAAGGTGCCGAAGAGTCCACCGCCGCGCGCATCGCCGATGTTCTCGGCGTGCCAATGGACGATACCGTCCGGGCCATCAACAACCTGTTCGATTGGGGGATCATCTCCGCCAGTAACGATGCCCAGCAACCGATCGATGAGACGTTACTCATCCCTGGTGAGCTCATGCTTCTCTTCCGTCGCGTTAACGAAGAGCAGCAGGCCGGGAATCTTAGTAGCTATCCGATCCGACGCCTGCTCGAACTCCGCGACGATGTCGAACTGGAGATCACGGCAACCAAGTGGGGATTGCGGGCGATGCCCGGTCTGAAGCGCCGCGCGGATGTCATCGCCGAGATCCTGGATGCCATTCCGGCTCCCGGTCGACTAGAGCAGACCCTCAGCCACCTCAAGCAGCCAGCCGCGTCCATCTGGCGCGCGATGCTGGCCGCCGAGAGTACGGAACCGCAGCCTTACGATGCGATTGTCGAGCGAGCAGGGCTCACAGTGACCGAGGCACCGATCGGACTGGCGGTTGAACACGCCACCCGACTCCGCGGTGCGCTGGAGGCGTTGGAAAACTCGCTGCTGGTCAACCACACCTGGCTGCCGGATGGTTCCCGCGGATTATTCATTCCGGACGAACTCCGTAACCCTCAGTCGGTTCCTGTAAAGGTTGCGCTATCTCCGATCCAACCGTTGCCAGCCGGGAGTGTCCCGAATCCGGTAGTTGTCCACCCGTTCGCGCTGGCCTGGGATGTGCTCACCGTGGTTCGCGAGATCTCGGCCAAAGGGCCGCCGGTGTGGATACCAGGTCAGGATCTGCCAACGCACTGGCTGCGTATGATCAATAGTCGGCTTTGGTTCCATCAGGAGAGCGAACCTCCCATTGGGTATGCGGCCACGCTGCTGCATCTCTCAATGGGTGTGGGTGCGTTGGAGCCTGCACCGCGCACGCCGGGAATGGAGAGGGCGGCGATCAAACCGGTCGTTGGTCGCAATATCCGCTGGTGGCGTTCGCTCAGCTTCGCCGAACAAACCGAGCGATTGCGCCAGCAATGGTTGAGCACGGATTTCTGGGTCGAAGGTCGGGAGTCCGGCGAGATCGAGATTCGGGCTGCAGATTGGATTCGATTCCGCCATCGCTTGCTGACCGCGATCGCCCGCTTCGATCCCAACGAGTGGGTGATGGTGCACGATGCCAGCCTTCGTCTCGCAGAGCAGGATCTTACCATTCTCGGTGACACGTTTGATGCCATTGCCATGCGACCGGAACAGCGTACGCGGCGGATGGCGATTGCTGCGGCGATCGAGGTCGAGTTAACAACTGCCTTCCGCTGGTTCGGATTCGTGGAGATGCAGTTGTTGGATACGCGCGGATTCGCCATGCGGGTGACACCTGCTGCCGTATTGGCGGCGCGTGAGATCGGGGCCATGCCGGAATCGACTGATCCGACAGGTGGTCCGGCCCTGACCGTCAACCACGAGGGTGTGATCGTGTTACGACGACCGGCACCGATCCATATCTGGAGCCTTACTGCCTTTGCCGATAACGAGCAGCTCTCGCCCCAGGCTATTTATCAGATGCGACCGCAGAGCCTGGGACAAGCTCTCGGAGCTGGCTTCGATCTCGACCAGATTCAGACGTATCTGGAGCAGCACAGTGGTCAGCCGCTTCCAGTACCACTCGAGACCAAGCTGCGCGAATGGACCGCTGGCTACAAGCGCGTCAAACTCCGACGGGCAACGGTTCTGGAGCTCGATATCGCGCACGGTGTTAGTGATCTCACCTCGATGTTGACCTCTGCCGGATTCACCGTGGTGCCGTCTGACGGCCCGACCGTGATCGTCATGCTACCGGATACGGGCGATGATCCTGCCGCCGCCGAGAGCAAGCTTACCAAGGCCTTGCGCAAAGCCGGCTACGTGGGTCTGTGGATGAAACCACAGGATGATGTACCCGGGTGATCTCGTATATGTGAGACGCATGGCTTCGCAATATATGAGAAGCCCACCTCAGCCCAACTATCTAGTATGAGATTGGTAGCAATTGCTGCCATGACCGAGTCGTTTTAGACAAAGGAGCAACGACCAATGCCAAAGAATGACCAGATCATCTACGGTGCCCCATGCTGGGTGGATCTGACCAATACCGATATCGAAGGCACCAAGTCCTTCTACAATGCCCTCTTCGGTTGGGACTTTGCCGATATGGGCGAGGATTTTGGCCACTACAACATCATCACGATTGGTGAGGATGCCGTTGGTGGTGCCATGCAGTACAGTCCGGAGTTCATGGGACCCAATCCCATCAACGCCTGGTCGGTGTACTTCTCCGCCCCCAGTGCTGAGGAGGCTGTTGCCAGTGCGGTTGCCCATGGCGGCACGGTGATGGCCCCGCCGATGCAGGTGGCGGAACAGGGAACGAATGCGGTGGTCTTCGATGCCACTGGTGCCGAGTACGGTATCTGGCAACCGGATCAACGCGTCGGCTTCGATCGCTGGGGCGAGCACGGTTTTCCTGGCTGGTTCGAGATGCAGACGCGCGATTTCGATGCTTCCGTTGCCTACTACTCATCGGTTCTGCCGGTAGAGCTCGGCGATGAGCCCATGCCAGAAGGCATGAGCTACAAGACGCTCAATATCAACGGGCAGCCGCATGCCGGAATCTATGATGCAACGACCGTCATGCCGGAGAGTGTGCCAAACTACTGGACCATCTATTTCATCGTGAACGATACGGACACTGCGGTTGCGATTGCGCAAGCCCATGGCGGCACTCTGGTCATGCCAGCGATGGATTCACCACATGGACGCATGGCCGGTCTCACTGATCCCGCTGGCGCGTTCTTCTTTGTCATCAACGACGACGAGTCTTAGTCAGGTCTACGTTTGTCCGGAACCGATGGTCCGAATTGCAGGATTAGCAGCAGGATCAGATCGCTGAACGCCACCGCCACGAGGATTGCCTGAAGTGGCATCTCCACCTGGCTGGCGATGATCAGCATCACCAGTACTCCTGCGCCCAACACGAACTTGACGATCGGATTGATGGAAGGGGTCATATCAGGGCTCCAGCCGGAACATACAGCAAAGGCGGCGGGAACAACCCCGCCGCCTTTGTGTACACCAAAAGCTGGTTGTGATGCCAGAGGATTACTCCTCTTCGGCCTCGGTGGCGGCTTCCTCGGCTACTGCCTCAGCTTCGCCTTCCTCGCCCTCAGTCGGCTCGGCCTCAACGGCCTCGGCAACGACGGAAGCGATAACGGTCTCGGCATCGGTGATGAAAGTCACCTTGTCGATCGCTGGCAGATCGCCGACGGTGATGGTGGCACCAACCTCGGTGAGGCTGGACGCATCGACCACGATGTCGCTCGGCAGATCGCTTGGCAGCGCCTCGACCTCGATCTCATTGATCGCATGCTGAACCACGCCACCATTGACGTCCGGTGTGTGCTGCAGCACCACGGTCACGTTCTGGCGCAGAACCACCTTCATGTTTGGTGCGAAGAAATCGATGTGCAGGATATCCTGGCGCACCGGATCGCGCTGAACTTCACGGATCAGCACTGGCTGGGATCCGCCATCCCACTTCAGGGTGAAGATGGTGGAGTGACCATGTGTCATGAAGAATTTGTTGAACTCGCGTGAATTGACGGAGACGGAGATGGTTCCGTCAACAACCGGTCCGTAAACAACGCCCGGGGTGAGCCCCGCGCGACGCAGTGTCTTGACCTTCTTGCCGTGAACATCCCGCGGCTCGGCCATCAGAATCAGCTCATTTGCCATGAGTGAACTCCTACTTCCTGAAACGCTTGCGGTTGGGGCCACATCAAAGGCACCAAAACCACCGCGCCACCATGGCGCGCAACGAGAGCGAGTGTACCACGTGATGCTAGTGAACGAGCGGAATCAGCGCGAAAACGAATGAAGCGGTTTGACCATTGGACTGGATGGCGTGCATGGTCGGATTGATCGCTGGTACCCAAACCGGCGAATCCGCATCGGGAGGCAGCACCTGATACCAGAGCGAGGTGGCGTTGGCACCGACTCCTTCGCCGGCCTCTGCATCCGCCCAGACATCAAGAAGCGGCATCGTGGTACCCGCTGGTAGGCGGGCGGAGGTGACGTGTTTCGGTTCGCGTGGCGCGGTGAAGTAGAGCAGGGGATCGCGCGCATTGGCGGGCACCATCACCTCGGCGTCCGCCGGAATACCCATGCGGTGGGTGATGACGTGCAGCGGATTGCGCCATCCCATTGCGCTTGGATGTTCCGGTGCATCAATCGGCCAATATCCGGGTCCGGGCGGGCAATTGGGTCCACAGGTGAAGTTGTAGCGGGGAGAATCGCCATTCACCTCTGGCGTGGTGTAGAAGGTGCGCAGCTCGAAGTGGAGATGACTGCGCAGGTTCTCTCGGTAGAGCACCGTACCGATGCGATCACCACGGTTGACCTGCTGTCCGACCTCGACATTAAGCGTGTAATCGAGGTGACCGTATTGGGAGTAGAGATCATCTCCATGCCGGATCAACACTACCGGACCGGGATAATCGAATCCTGCATAGACGACCTGGCCCGCAGCGGTGGCATAGACCAGTGCGCCAGCGGCGTCCGCGTACTCGACATACCAGTTCTCGCCGGTATGCCATAGCCCGGGGTAGAAGAGCGCGTTCTCCACGGCGTAGCCGTGACGGATGTAGCAACCGTCGCCTGGCACGCGATCCGGGAGACCCAGCGGATATTGGAACAGCCAGTCGTCCATGATGACCTCCATGGTCCCCATTGTAGCGACGATCTCACGTAGTGTCGGGTTTCATATCCGGCGGCAATATCGGTACTGCGCCTGTGAGTTGTCCGCGTTCAGAGGATCGACCCTTACTTCCGCGTCTCTCGCAGTCGACTGAGCAACGCTGGCGTGATCGACAGACCAACTTGCTGATACGCCCGGAACAGTGCCCCGTAGACCGGTGCGAACTGCGGCTGACGAACGATGGTCTCAGGCCAGAGCTCTTCGAGCTGATCCGAAAACGAGGCCGTTATGCGTTCCGATCGAAATACACCACCTGTCGGGTAGACATCGACCAACTCGCCGGCAGTGTGGATTTGCCGGATCGTTGCCACCGCCATCTCTGCGAGCAACACTCCGGCGCGATCAACAATGCTCGCGGCGACGGCGTCGGTGACAGCGAGTTGAGATACATCCCCGGCGATGCTCGAAACTTCGTCCCGGCGAAAATTCGCACCGTAGATCACGCCAACGATGTGGCGAATCGTTGCCAGCCGGTAATGATCCAGCACAAAGGGGAGGAGTGCCGTTTCTGGTCCGCGCCCATCCACCGCCTTGGCGGCAGCCTGCAACGCCTGTAATCCGATCCACCAGCCGCTGCCCTCATCGCCCATCAGATAACCGAGTCCACCAGCCTTGCCTTCGACGCCAGTTTTGTTGATGCCATAGCTGATGCTGCCACCACCGGCAATGACCACCACACCCGGTGCCCCGGCCGATGCGCCAGCCAGGTTGCCAGCGACATCGTGATCAATCCAGATATGCTCTGGCTGCAGCACCTCGCGCACGATTCGTTCAAAGATCGGTGTGGCCTGAAGTTCGCGCGGCGCACTGGTCAACCCCATGCCCACGCTGACGATCGCTTCCGCGGCAATCGTTGTCTGGGACAACGTCGACGCGATGGCGGAATGGATCGCCTCCCGATTGCGCTCATAACCGTGTGGACCGGTGATGTGATCGCAGGCTGAACCTGTTCCCATCGCCATGACAACGCCGGTTTCATCGGCCAGGATCGCGGTGGTGCTCGTCTGCCCACCGTCGATACCAAGGTAGTAGTGGGTCATTGAGCACGCAGCTTCTGTGATTGGCTGATCATGTAGCGTGTGATCTCCATTGGATTCGTGATCGCCGTGCCAACACAGACGCAGTGTGCTCCGAGATCGAATGCCCGCGCGATCTGTTCCGGATGCCAGAACCGCCCCTCGGCGTAGACCGGTACGGGGCTATGTGCGGTGAACCAGGCGAGCGTTGCGAAGTCGGGTTCCGGCAGATCGGAGGCGGTCTCGGCAGTATAGCCAGCCAGCGTGGTACCGACAGCATCGCAGCCTGCCGCCAATGCACCCTCCAGATCGTCTGGTCGGGCGCAATCGCCAAATGCAAGGGCACCCGCAGCATGAATGGCCGCCACGGAATCGACCAGTGATTCCCCACCGGGGCGGCGACGATTCGTCGCGTCCAGCGCGATCATCGGTGCACCTGTCGTGAGTAGTTCGCGCGTATCCCGCAGCGTTGGTGTGATCCGAACGTCGCTGTCCTCGTAATCCACCTTATAGAGCGCCAGGCAAGGGAGAGACGTGGCCTGCATTACGGCGCGGGTATCGGTCGGACCGTTAACGCGGATCGCGGCCGCACCGCCGAACTCGGCCGCGCGTGCCATGAGCGCCATCGCCTCCGGCCCCCGCAGTGGATTCCCTTCTCTAGCCTGGCAAGAGACAATTAACCGTCCGCGAAGATGCTCGAAGAATGATGTCTGATGGGTGGACATTGATGTTCCGCCTAACTCTAATCCCACTTGCGTTCGGGTTTTCTGGTCGTTGCGCCCAAATCATATCGCATGGTCGTGCTCGTACAAACTTGACGAAAGGCGCGGGCGACAAATACCATGTAGCAATCTCAAACAGAGGCAACGGCGCCTCCCGGGATAGCCATCAGGAATTATGGTATCCGGGAGTTACTCCGGATTTCAGCGTACCCTAGTCTCTGCCGTTGTGCGACTGGGGCCGTGTCTTCATTGATGGTTCGACCTGACAGATGCTCTCCTCCTGTGGGAGGGGTGGGGAACATACGGAGGTGCCTTCTGTGGGCCGATATCTGATACGGCGGCTCTTGATCTCTGTGATCACGTTGCTGTTCATTAGTTTCATCATATATGCGGTGTTGTTCATGGCACCTGGTGATCCGCTGGGCGAACTCGCGGCCAATCCAAACGTATCGCCGGAGGTACGTCAGCGCATCCGTGCAAGTTACGGTTTGGATGATCCGCTCTACATCCAGTACTTCAAATGGGCCAAGGCCTACTTTATCCAGTTTGACTGGGGAACCAGTTTCGTTAGTCGTATGCCGGTGATGGATTACATCCTGCCGCGTGTCTGGACATCCCTCCAGATCGGCGGTACGGCCTTCATCATTGGTGTGATGATCGCGATTCCGGTAGGCGTGGTTTCGGCCATCAAGCAGTACAGCCTGTTTGATAACCTGGCCACCACGTTCGCCTTCATCGGCTTCTCGGTTCCGACCTTCTTCTCTGGTCTGATCCTGATCCTGATCTTCAGCGTGAAGTTGGGATGGTTGCCGTTTATCTACAACTCGAATCCGCCCAGTTGGCAGGATGCGGTGAAACAGAGCATCATGCCGATCACTGTGTTGGCATTGTTCACATCGGGTCAGCTCATCCGCTACGTGCGTGCCTCCATGCTGGAGACGATCAATCAGGATTACGTGCGCACCGCTCGGGCCAAAGGTCTGAAGGAGAGCGCCGTCGTGATTGCGCACGCAATGCGCAACGCCATGATTCCGGTGATTACGATTATTGCCCTGCAGATTCCGGGACTGGTCGGTGGTGCCGTGATTACGGAGCAGGTGTTCCTGATCCCAGGTGCCGGTTCCGCGCTCATCAACGCGATCAAGGCCAAGGATATCCCGGTGGTTATGGCCATCACGTTTGGCGTGGCGATTTTGGTGGTGGTGTTCAACGTCCTCGCCGATATCATCTACGCTGTACTCGATCCACGCATCAAGCTGAAGTAGCCGATCAGCCTTAACTTCCGGAGGAGTTTCAATGGCCGCACCATCCGCAACACCGCAGACGCTGGCTACAGCCGGCGATGCGCTCAGGAACAGCCGAAAGCAGCGCTCCCTTTGGGGCGATGCCTGGCGTCAGTTCCGGCGTCACAAGCCCGCCATGGTCGGGTTGACGATTCTGACTACATTCATCCTCTTTTGTTACGTTGGCATTTTCTTCTGGGACATGCCGGTTAACTCTCCGTACGTCTATCAGACGAACGTACCGATCTGGGGCTACTCTGAAGGCTTCAGCGTGGTAACCATGAAGGATGAGAAGACCTTCCACCCGCTTGGTACGGATGAGATGGGTCAGGACATGATGGCGCGTCTCATGTTTGCCGGTCGGATCTCGCTATCCGTCGGTATCATGGCCGCGTTGATCTCGATTGCTGTCGGTACCGCCATCGGTGCAGCGGCGGGTTTCTACGGCGGGTTCATTGATAGTGCGCTCATGCGTATCACTGATATGTTCTTAAGTTTGCCGACCTTACCATTGCTGTTGCTGATCACGTTCCTGTTCGGACCGACTATCAAGAAGTGGTCAGACAGAACCTTTGGCAACCAAAACATCGGTACATTCCTGCTCATTGTGGGTGTGATCTCGATGCTGGCCTGGATGCCGACGACGCGGCTTGTACGCGCCAGCTTCATGTCGGTGAAAGAGAAGGAGTTCGTGGAGGCCGCCAAGTCCATTGGTGCCAGGGAGCGTTCGCTGATCTTCAAGCAGATTCTGCCGAATGTGCTTAGCCCGATCATCGTGGCCGCGACCTTGCAGGTCGGTGCCTCGATCATCACCGAGTCCTCGCTGTCCTTCCTTGGTCTCGGCTTCCCGTTCGATGTTCCCACCTGGGGCCAGATGCTCTATACGGCCAAGGATCTGATGCAGGCTGATCCCAAGCTGGCACTGTTGCCAGGCTCGATGATCTTCTTCACCGTCTTGGGTATCAACTTCATCGGTGACGGTTTGCGAGACGCCCTCGATCCGCGCAAGACGAACTAAGAGCGTCCGCGATCAGTTTGAGAGGTAAAGGAATACGGACTCCGATCATTCCATCGGAGTCCGTATTCCGTTGTACTCCTTGTTGCCTACGGATTTGCCGGTCTTCCCGGATTATTGGGCCGTAGTCGATCAATGTCTTCCTGAAAGAACATGACGGTGCGGTTGAACCGTTCACCAATGCCTCGGCTTTGGGCAATGGCACGAACCCGTCGTGCGGAAATACCAAGGATACGGGCGACATCGTTTGCGGTGAGGTTCGGTACTCCAACCGGGAACGCTGCTTGTGCCCAGTCTGGGACTCCCCTCGATGGCGGGCGAGCCGGAGCTGGAATGGGATCACCATGCTCCATGGCCATGTGCATCCAAAGATCAAACACTTCTCGTGCGACCTCGCCGATCTCCTGCAGAGATTCAGCTGAGCCCATACAACCTTTGAGATCGGGGAAGATTACCAGCCATTCATCTGGAGAATCGGGATCGGGTGTAACCACAAACGGATAGTTATTCATCGTGGGAGTGGACATTCTCACACCTCTCTCGATCTGGTGTTAGATCGCGACTAATTCTCTCTATCCGCGCTATCGATTTCCTGAAGTAGCATACGCAGATAGACTCTCTTCACTGTCTTCCCGTTAACCGTGCCGATAGTAAAACTACTATGAGTTACGGGATTCCGAACCACCATATGGCTCCCTTTGCCTTGACGCCACTCCCATTCCAGAAACTCCATGACAACGATGAGATCTTTGACTGTGAAATCCACCGGGAGAGTTCTCATCCGATCAAGTATGCGTTCAGCATTGGGCACGGCTGATATTCCTATTCGGTTTGTTGTCGCCAAACACAGAGGTGACAGACAAACTATACCATGGGGGAATAGTTTATTGTTGCTCTATTCGGAAGCAACTCGAGCATTCGATGCTATCATTTGGAAAGTATTCGAGATGACCACACAGGAGTGGCCCGATGACTGTTCTTCATCCGCTCTTCGAATCAATGATTACTCGCCGCGCGGCCGTGCTCGGCGGAGTTGGTGCCGTGGCGACATTGCAGTCGCGCGCCTTCGCCCAGACGACACCGGAACCAGCGAATCCGGATGCCGTTCGCGGTGGCACACTGCGGCTCGGCGTTCAGGGTGATCCGGTCGAACTGGATCCAGCACTTGTATTGCTTGATGCTGCTGGTCTGGTGATCGAGTTCGTCTATGAGGGTCTGGTTCACGAGGGACCCGATCTGCTGCCGGAACCACGTCTCGCGACGCACTGGGACATCTCGGAGGACGGTCTCACCTACACCTTCCATCTACGCGAGGGAGTCACCTTCCACAACGGCCGCGCACTGGTCGCCGCCGATGTGAAGTACAGCTACGAACGCATCATGGATCCGGATACCGGATCGCCATGGGTGGGTGACACCGCCTCGATCGCCAGTATCGACGCACCCGATGACTCTACCGTTGTCATCACTCTAAACCGCCCCGATGCCAGCATCCTCAGTGTGCTGACACGTCGCGGCTTTGCGGTGGTGCCGCAAGAGGAGGTCGAGGCCAACGGGGACCTACGCCAGGTTATGGTCGGCACCGGACCGTTCACGTTCGTTGAATTTATTCCGAACGCCCACCTTATCCTCGCGCGCAACGAGAACTACTGGTTGGATGGCCGACCGTATCTCGATGGCCTTGAGATTGAGATTGTTCCGAACGATACCGCCCGTACGACCGCCCTGGTCAGCGGCACCGTCGACATGATCGAGGCGACGCCAGCGCGTGACTACGAGCTGGTTGACAACACCGATGGGCTGACTCGTATCGGCGGCGAAAGCACCAATCTCCGTTGGATCGTCTTCAATCAGCGACGTGAGCCATGGGATCGCGTCGAAGTGCGACAGGCGGTTGCCAAGGGCATCGTGCGCCAGGACATCATTGATGTCGCCGTGCTGGGTCACGGACAGCCGCTGGTCGGCGTTTATCCCGCCACATTCTGGGCTGGTTGGCCCGATCCCGCTCCGGCGGGCGATCCCGAGGCCGCCGCGGCCGAGCTCGCCGAGTTGGGCCTACCCGATGGGCTCATGCCAGGAATCCTGTCCTGGGCGGAGTATGACTTCCTGTTGAACACCAGTCTGGTGGTACAGGAGCAACTGAAGCAGATCGGTATCGAATCCGAGATCGAGGCCGAGCAGAATGCTACTTATCTGGAGCGTCACTTCACCGGCGACTACGACATCGCTGTGATGGGGGCTGGCGGATATCGTGACCCGAACGACTTCCTCTTCCAGAGCTTTACGACCGATGGTTCCACCAATGCCGCTGGCTACAGTAATCCGAAGATGGATGAGCTCCTGCTGGCCGCGATTGCTGAGAGCGATACCGAGAAGCGCCGCGATCTCTACCTGCAGATACAGGAGCTGCAGATTGAGGAACTTCCCTGGTTGATGCTCTATACCTCCGCCAACTTCACCAGCATGAACGAGAAGGTCCAGGGCTTCGTGCACTATCTCAGTGGCAGCTTCGATAGCATCCGCGAGATCTGGTTCAGCCAATAGATCCTGCCACCTGTGTCAGACGCCACCCATGTCAGGGGGCGCTGCCGATGGTTAAAACGTCACGCGATCAGGGTGCAGACCGGAGAATCCGGTCTCTGGCAGCGCATCGATAGCCGCCATATCCTCCGTTGATATCTCGAAGCCGAAGACATCCGCGTTTTGGGCGATGCGATCAGCCGAGACCGATTTCGGCAACGGCAACGTGCCATGCTGCAGGCACCAGCGCACGCAGAGTTGCGCGACGGAGACACCATACCGGGCAGCCATCTCAACGAGCACGGGATCCGTGAGCACACGACCATTGCCAAGTGGGCTCCAGGCCTCCACCACGATGCCGAGATCGTGGCTCATCTGGAGGGTTTCCTGCTGCATGTATCCGGGATGGAACTCGATCTGGTTCACCATTGGGGCAACACGGACGGTCTTCATGAGCTCCGTGAGATAGGGGACAGAGAAGTTACTGAGTCCAATCGCGCGAATACGGCCAGCATCGTAGAGCTCCTCGAACGCTCGCCAGGTCTCTGCGTTCGTCTCGGCCCAGTTCTCGCCAACCGCAGGATTGGCTGGCCAGTGAACGAGATAGAGATCGAGGTAATCCAGATTTAGCCTGGCCATCGACTTCTCGAAGGCAGCCAGCGTTGTCTTGTAGCCACGCTCGGTGTTGTAGAGCTTGGTGGTGATGAAGATATCCTCGCGTGGCACACCACTTTCGTGAATTGCCTTCGCTACTGGTTCCTCATTCTCGTAGACGGCGGCTGTATCGATATGGCGATAGCCTGTCTTGATCGCCGCTGCGGTCGCTGACTCCGCCTGGTCGATATTCTGCCAGGTACCGAATCCGATCTTCGGAATCACAACGCCATTGTTTAGCTTGTAGGTATCGGTGAGTGCCATGGGTTCTCCTGCTAATGCGCAACTCGCATAGTTGCCAGTGGGAATTGTACGATCACGACGTGTGATCGGAAGGCGTACTCGTGACGTGGGGCATAGATGGCGACACGGTGGATACCAATAGCACCAACCGAGGAGGATTTCGCCTGGTGGCGAACAAGCTTGGTTCCACCGCAGGTGCTGTGGCTATGGGATGATACGCCTATACCATGCTCTGATGGGGCAATTATCATCTCGAGCAGCGAACTCAGCAGTCACGCAGATACGTCACCCGTCCACATGGCCAATGCGTTCACGTTGTGGGCGATCTCGAAGGAGACCCACCAGGTAGTCATTGACGATGGCTCCTGGCGCGCATCCCTCACACCAACCCAGTTGGCAAACGCCCGTGCCCGACAGATTCAGTTGGGTCGCGGACTCTGCTTTCCCGGCGAATGGATACCGCGATTGCAAAGAGAGGCGATCGATGACCGCCTCGTGCTCGACCAGCGGCTTTGGGAGAGTATGACTGATGATGAACAGCAAATCGTCATCCGGAATCAACTGATTGATTGGGATGAGCCGGTGACACTCCCCGTCCCCGAGGATGCTCCCACGCACATTCGCCGCATTGCCAATCAGTTCCTGTGTACTGAGGGTGTCAATTGCTTCGCTTTGGCTGTCTATGGTGCGACGCAGCGCGAGTCACTGTTGCAACGGTGGCTGGTGACCGAGGATTTCCTGGTTGAACTATCCGATGGTGGATTCGTTGAACAGCGCTCATCGGACATCGTTGCGGGAGATCTCCTCACGTTCGGAACCGAGAGGGGCATCATTCACGCTGCCTATGCTCTTGGGGATGACCGATTCCTCAACAAGAACGGCCAGTCAATGTTCAACCCCGTGCGCATCATCGATCTCGCCACGCTTCATGCTGAATGGCCGGAGAGTGACGTAAAACTCCTGCGGCGAGCGTAGCTCGACCGCAGGATCCCCCGGTAGAGCCGAAGGCGAGACCGGGCCAAAGTGTGACCTCTCTTGACTCTATGCAGAAGAGCCACATAGACCCGCCAGAGAGAGTTTGCCCTGTTGATATCGTTCGCCTCATCCCGTCATCGTGTATCATTCATCCACTATGTAGACCGATCTGTCTATCTCGGGTTCTCAATGTCCTGTCAGCGAGGGATTCGGTAGTAGGAGAGCTTGTCTCCCCTTCAAATCACTGCTCGAGGGCAGATGAACTGCCCTGCTACCTGTCAAAACATACCGAATCAGCCGTAGTAAGGCATATGCCATGACCACTATCCGAACTCCCGCCCGCGATAAACTCCTCTCAGCCGCGTCGCGCCTCTTCTATGACCACGGAATCAGTGCCACCGGTATCGATGCCATCATCGCCGAAGCAGGCGTCGCCAAAATGAGCCTGTACAACAACTTTTCCTCCAAGGATGAGTTGGTATCGACCTACATACAGGCGCGACACGAGGAGTGGTTGCAGCTCTATGCAATCCGTCTGGAGCGGTGCGAGACCCCGGTCGATCGTATCCTCGCCGTCTTCGATGCCTATATCGATCATGCGGAGTTCGCCTATGATCACGGTTTCCGCGGCTGTGGCTTGCTCAACGCCGCCGCCGAGTTGCCCGCAGGTGCGCCCGGTCGGGCAACTATGGCGCGACACAAGGCGCAGGTCGAGGGCATCCTTCGGGACGAACTTGTCCAACTGACCTCGCCTGATTGCGCTGATGTTACGGCTGAACACCTCTCCTTCCTGTTGGAAGGGGCAATGAGCCGCGCTGGTCTGGAGGGGCAGCCGGATCGTTTGCACCACGCCCGCAGTCTGGCCGAGTCATTGGTGAAGACACTGTGAGAGATCAGCGCCTCACCGGCATTATCGTCATCAGTCTGGCGTCGTTGCTTTGGGGAACCACCGGTACCGCCGCCAGTTTCGCCGAGAATGTCAGTCCGCTGGCGATCGGTGCCGTTGCCCTCGGTATCGGTGGATTGTTGCAGGCGCTCATTGCCATCCCCGCTATTCGCGCAGCCATCCCGGATTTGCGGGTGTATTCTCGTATCGTTGCCGTCGGCACGATCTCGGTTGCGCTCTATCCGCTGGCGTTTTATACATCCATGCATCTTGCTGGTGTCGCGATCGGTACCGTGGTGACGTTGGGATCGGCGCCGCTCGCCTCTGGCGTGCTGGAGAAGGTCGTCGATGGTCTCACGCTCAGTCGGTGGTGGGTATTGGCAGCGATGATTGGCGCGATTGGCTCGGTGCTGCTTTGTTTCTCTCGCCTTGGTGGCGAGAGCGGTGAATTGTGGCCGACGGTTTTCGGTATCATCCTGGGACTTTTCGGTGGTGCCTTCTACGCGATCTACTCTTGGGCGGCGCATGCGTTGATGCAGCGCGGTATCCCTCGTGCCGCGGCTATGGGTTCGGTTTTCGGTGGTGGCGGTGTCATGCTGATGCCGGTGTTGCTGCTGACCGGTGCGCCGTTGCTGGCGACCACCACCAACTTCCGCGTTGCCGCCTATCTCGCGCTTATCCCGATGTTCCTGGGATACGTCCTCTTCGGTATGGGATTGGCCCGCGTCAGCGCCAGTATGGCGACAACGCTGACGCTCTCCGAGCCAGCCGTTGCCGCGATACTTGCCGTCATCATCGTCGGCGAGCGTCTTTCGCTCGTTGGTTGGATCGGTTTAGCAATGATCGCGGCGGTGATGGTCATGCTCGCCCTGATGCCGCCGGTGGAACACCAGCGAATCCAGGTGGTGGAGGAATCCTATCTGCTCGACGCCTGAGACCAGGCGGCGGCGAATGCCGTGATGTTTTGATAGCGATCTGCCCGGTTCTCGCTCGTCGCTATAGTCGCGACATCGAACAGCGTTTGTTCGGCATCCCAATCATCTCTGGATTTGCTGCGCTCATCGCCGAAGAAGAGGTGAGCGATGGCGCCAAGGGTAAAGACGTTTGTGATCTCATCTATCTCCGCGCCGAATTGGTACTCCTCCGGTGACATGAATCGCGAACTACCCCACATCCTGCCCATCGTGTTGATGACGGGCCGTCGGAGACAGACATCGAGATCGCAGACGGTTATCGTCTCTCGTGTGAAGTCGTAGAGGAAGCTGGCATCGTAGATATCGATGGCAACATAGCCGCGATCATGGATGTGATGCATCACCTCGATGACCTGACGAAAGGCGCCGAGGCGTTGGTGGAGGGGCAGCGCGCGGAAGCGCGCGAAGTCCTCATCGTTGACCCGACGAAGTAGTATCCCTTCGTTCCAGGCAAACACAAGTCCGATGTACCGACCGTGCTCAAACACATCGAGTAACTGCACGATATGCGGATGTGCGAGATCGCGATAGACCTGTACCGCTGCCTGCAGGTTGGTGATTGCGTCTCCTGGTGTGATGCTCGATTCTGCCGTCTGCGCGCCAGCCAACTTGATGAAGAGTTTCTGGCCGCCAGCATCGATACCAAACGAGATGTTGCCGGAGTCGCGGTCGTCGAACACGCGGAAGATGCGACCATACTCGCGCAGAAAGGACAAATCCTCCTGCGTGGCCAACTGGAAACGTACGTCATCCATCTCGTGCCAGACAGGTAGGTGCTCAACCAATGTTCGGCAACTCAACTGTTTGGGAGTCCAGTGTCACCCGGTGAATCTCCACGGTTCCACCCAGGTGCTCACGAATCGCGACTGCCAGGGCATCGACAGCGGCCCAGAATTGATCATTCGTGGAATCATCGACCGCTTCCAATACCATGATGGCGTCGGTGGTGTCCTCGGTTAGCATCGTGCGCACGGTCTCGCGCCAGTTCCAACAGCGACAGATCGCTCCCGCATCGTCCAGGTACGCGACCTCTCCAGCCAAAGCGGGCTCATCCTCTTCGGCGCCAAGCGGCAGGAACGATTCGCCGCCCGCCGCCACGGTCAGACGCACATCGCCATTGATCTTGGCCAGATCCTCGCCACCAACTGGCACACCATAGGTCAGCGAGATCGTGTTGTAAACATCCACCAGTGGATTGATGCTACCGATCTGGTTGCCGTTACTGACGCGCTTCAGCAGCGCCTCGATCGAGGATCGCGCACCTTTCTTCGTCTTGAATTGTTGGAACGCATTGCGCCAACGCTTGACCACGTCGTTCTCGGTCCAGGTCTCGTGCGGCACATGCGCTCGTGCGGTCTCATGCGCAGCTGCAAGTGCGGACTGGATCGCGACGTCCTCGCGTGGGGCATTATCGATGCCGTGCACGACCAGCACACCGATCTGAGCGGTGGGAAAGATCGACCAAAAGGCTTGTTCTACAACGAAAATCGACACGGTATCCTCTGCTTTCACCTCTAGTTCGACTACAACGGGAGGTGCATCGCTCGTCCCCCGAACGTACCCCACCGCTGTGCTAATGGTTGGCGGTCCATCTCGCCATTGATCACCATGACCCGCTCTCGGGGAATACGGGCCACCACCTCACTGAGACAACTGGCATCTGTCAGGATCATCGTGGCTTCATCGCCGATGGTGGGCCACAGCAACTCGCCGTTTGATGATAGTGGCAGAACGCCGCCGCTGACCATTTGGTACGTGTTGGCCAGCCTGATCTCGTCTACCTGGGACCAGATCTCCGCAGCCCTACTGGCTCGCTCGATCAGATCACCGGAACCGAACGGACTCCAATGATCGTTGATTGTGTCGCTGACCACCCTGACGCGAACACCGGTATCGACCAATATCTGCCACGGAACAGCGCGCGCACCAAACGAGGCGGCGTACCATAGTGGTTGCGTGGTGAAGATGGCGATATCCTGTTCCGCCAAACCGGCCGCCACGCTGAACACCGTCTGATCATCGACATGACCCAGTGCGAAGGCGTGACTGATGGCTACGCGGCCATTCATACCGTAGTCACGGGTGTAGTTGATGATGCGCTGGATCGTATAGATACCGGTGTCGCCACCGTCGTGGAGGTGGATATCGATCTCACGATCATACGTGTTCGCCAGCTCGAAGGTCGTGGTAAGCGAGGCCTCGATATCACCATCGATCGATGCTGGATCGAGCGCTCCGAGAATCGGAGCACCCGCTTCCAGTGCTTGTGTCAGTAACCCCTGTGACTCGGTCACCAACGTTCCATGCTGCGGAAAAGCCACGAGTTCTCCGCGCATTCGTGGTGCATGATCCTGCAGGACCTGATTCACGATCTCATAGTTCTGCAGGCCGATAACGGGATCGACATTGACCTGGATGCGCATGAAGGTTGTGCCGAGCGATGCCATATGATCCATGAGCGCGGCCGCGCGCTCCGGCAGATCCGCCAGGGAGTCTTCCAGGAATCCTCGCTCTTCCTCAATGCGACCTTGCACGCCGCCACTGACTGGCACCACTGCCTCCCATGGACCGCCGAAATGACCTTTATCCAGATGGACGTGATACTCGGCGGTTGGCGGAATCGCCAGTAATCCGCGGGCATCGTAGTCGCTTGCCGCCACGGAGACGATGCTATCCTGCGGCTCAATCGCGGTGATGACGCCGTCCTCCGTCTGCAGTGTGAACAGCGCCGTATCGGTGCTGACCTGTCCCGAATCGTGCCAGATATAGCCCGTCTCGAGAAGGATGTTGCGGATCGTGCTCATGGGTCTCCCAGAGTCTGCAAGGGACGGTTAGACCTTGACGCCTCGTACGACCAGCTCGCGCAGCCGTGGTACGCGCGCCACCACCTCGGAGAGGCAACTGGCATCCGTGAACAGTATCGTGGCCTCATCGCCGACTTTCGGCCAAAGCACATCACCGCTTTCGCTCAGCGGCAACACACCATCGGAGACCAGGGCATAGGCAGACGCCAGCGATTTTTCATCTGACTTGCGCCAGATCTCGGCGGCGCGGCTGGCTCGTTCGATCAGATCGCCAGAACCGAAGGGACTCCAGTGGTCGTTGATATTGTCGTTAATCACACGTACTCGCACACTGTGCGCCATGAGTGTGGGCCAGGGCACGGCAGAGGTGCATCCGCCACCGGCATAGCTGATCGGCTGGGTTGTGAACACCGATATCCGTAACTGAGACATGCGTTCGGCTAGCTCATCCAATTGAGCGGGCGAGGCATCGCCCAGAGCGAGAGCGTGACTCAGGGCCACTTTGCCAGCCATGTCATAGTCGCGGGCGTAGTCCAGAATGCGCTGGATCTCGAAGATTCCCAGATTTCCATTCGTATGCAGGTGGAAATCGACCTCGCGCCCGTATTTCGCGGCGATATCAAATGTGGTGGTGAGGGATCGTTCCAGATCGCCATCGATCCAGAAGGGATCGAGTCCTCCCAGGATCGGTGCCCCCGCTTCCATCGCCGCCGTGAGCCAGCCATCCTTCTCTGTGTGGAGCGTGCCATGCTGCGGGAACGCAACGAGCTCACTGGTGACCAGGTGCGCATGTTCCGCCAGGACATCGCGCACGGTTTCATAGTTCCTGAGTCCAATCACCGGATCCACATTTACCTGTACCCGCAGGTGAGTCGTTCCGGTTGCGATCAGGTGCTGCAGCAGGGCGGTGGCTCGTTCCGGCAGAAACTCAAGGAATGTCGGCAGGAACTCCTCTTCCTCCTTGATCCGCCCGGGGACACCGTTTGTGGGCACAACGGCGTGCCAGGGACCACCAAAGTGCCCCTTATCCAGATGAATATGGAGGTCACTGGTTGGCGGAATCGCCAGGAGACCTTGTGCGTCCCAGACATTCCCCTCGACCTCTCCACCCTGCGGTTCTATCGCGATGATGTTTGTCCCACTGATCTTGATGGTGAAGAGATCTGTCCTGGTGGTCACCACACCGGCGGAGTCCGCGTGGTAACCGGTATGGAGCCTGACATTCGTGATAGTGAGCATGTTTTGAGTCCCTTGCGCTTGGTACCGACTGAGGTCTGGTTTGATCATGCGTGGCGAATGCGAGTTCGGCAAGCTCCGGGACGAGGTGTGGACCAACCGGCTGGAACGAAATCGGACATGAGCAGCGGAAATCTGTCAGGAAAGTCGGATGACCGTGTGGTGACCAGTCCCACCGTCTATGAAAGGTACAGAACCAGGTGCACATCCTCGGGGGATGGTGACTTGCATCCCCATTCTCAGGTTTCGAGAATAGGGGTAGTGTCCGCATCACGATCTCCACAGGGAGCAACCATAATGGCGAAACTCATCACACCTGCCCAGCCCACCATGCCGTGGCAGGACCGACCCGAAGGTCACACCGGTCCGATTTGGCGTTACGATGCCAATCCGATTCTCACACCAGCAGATGTTCCGCACGCGAACAGCGTCTTCAATAGCGCGGTGACCCCGTTTGGCGATGGCTATGCCGGTGTCTTCCGTTGCGATAGTCGCGCGCTGCAGATGGATATCTTCGTCGGTTTCAGCGACGACGGTATTCATTGGGAGATCAGCGATCAACCGATCAAGTTCGAGGGTGTGGACGATGCCATCACAAAGAAGGAATATCGTTACGATCCCCGCGTGATCTGGATTGAGGATCGCTACTACATCAGTTGGTGCAACGGCTACCATGGTCCGACGATTGGCCTGGGATACACCTTCGATTTCCAGACGTTCTATCAGTTGGAGAATATGTTCATTCCGTTCAATCGCAACGGTGTGCTTTTCCCGCGGAAGATCGGTGAGAACTACGCTGTGCTCAGTCGCCCCAGCGACAATGGCCACACACCGTTTGGCGATATCTACTACTCCGAGAGCCCGGATCTCACCTACTGGGGCAAGCACCGCTTTGTCATGGGAACGGATGGCGGCTGGCAGTCCACCAAGATCGGACCGGGACCATGCCCACTCGAGACCGATGAGGGCTGGTTGCTCTTCTATCACGGTGTGATTACGACCTGTAATGGTTTTGTCTATCGCATGGGTGCCGCATTACTGGATATCGATGAACCGTGGAAGGTGATCGCTCGCAGCAGCCATTACCTGGCTGGTCCGGAGCCCGATTACGAGCGCACCGGCGACGTGCCGAACGTCTTCTTCCCGTGTGGCGTGATCACCGATGGCCCAACCGGTCGTATTGCCATCTACTACGGTGGTGCCGATACCGTGGTTGGAATCGCGTTCACCGATGTCGACTCCACATTGGATTACATCTGGAAGCACAACATGGTGTAGGTGTTCCAGGCCGAACTTCCAGAGCGTGGGGACGGGAGAGCTACATATCCGAATGATGTGGTCATCGATCGGCGCATCTGCCATGCTTGCAGCGTGAATGTGAGTTCTTATCAAACTGGCAGACATATGATGCGTCATCTGCCCAACTCTCTCACGGCCTTCCGGGTCCTGTGCGCGATGGCGCTGTTGAGGCTCGAGCCGATGACCGCTGGATTCCTCATCGCTCACGCGTTGGGTTCCGTTAGCGACGCTGCGGACGGATATCTGGCGCGCCGCTTCAATCTCCAGAGCGCCGCCGGGGCTATCTTCGATAGCCTTGCCGATGCACTCTATATTGCTGTTCTTCTGGTGGTGATGATTCCGTATCTCACCTGGACACCATGGATCGTGGGCTGGATGGTGGCGATCCTGGTTGTGAGGTTGAGTGCAATTGGTATTGGTTGGCGGCGGTTCGGTGAGTTGGCGTTCATCCACACTTATGCGAATAAGTGCACTGGCGCGTTGATTGTTTGCGTCCCATTCCTGCTCATTCTCTTCGAGTCCGTGCCAATACTGACGGCTGTGTGCATACTGGCGACGATCTCGGCTGTGGAGGAGTTTGCCATTATCGCGACCGCTGACGAACTGGATCGGGATGTGAGTTCGATCTTCGCAACAGCTCCTACTCGCGGATCCGGGGTCTTGACCGATTGACCAGATCGGACGGCTGCGACAGTACGGTCATATCGATCAATGCGGCATCAGCGATATGAAGCCTCTACGGCCCTAACGCCGTCGAGCTCGATGAGCCGCGAAAGCAGTAGCGGCGTCTTGCACGTTGCCATCTAGCATGTCTTGGTATCCAGCCATCAACTCCGCTCGTAATTGCTCAGTCGTCATGAGATCAGCATTGAGTTCCGGTGGTGCCTTTGGTAGCGACACCTCAAAGGGAATACCGCCAGTCATACCAATCTGGCGCAGGAACATATCGACTGCCGTCGCCATTGGTACACCCAGTTGCTTGAGGACATGCTCCGCCTGCTGCTTTACTTCGGGATTAACCCGCAGATTGAGTGTCGCGGTCTTTTCCATGTAATCACCTCCATGGCTGTCATTGTAACGCAAATGTCGTTACTATACTATGCAATGATCTTGATCACTGATAGAAGTGGAAGCTATGTGAAGACCAAGGCGGCACGGATTGCTCCGCACCGCTTTGGTCTTCACGTCTGCGTGGACCCGGGGTTTAGCCCCGGGTTTCTATGTTCCTACTCCCACTCAATCGTGGCGGGTGGCTTGCTGGTGATGTCGTAGACGACCCGATTAATCCCGTCGACCTCGTTGACGATGCGGTTGCTGATTTTGGCCAGCACATCATATGGCAGGCGAGCCCAATCGGCGGTCATTGCGTCTTGGCTAGAAATGGCGCGGACGGCACAGGTCTTGGCATAGGTGCGGAAATCGCCCATGACACCGGTGCTCTGCACCGGCAGCAGCACCGCGAAGTACTGCCAGACGTTCTTGTTCTCGCCTGCGGCCTCGATTTCGTGGCGCACGATCTCATCGGCGCGGCGCAGCAGATCCAGATCCGGCTCGGTGATTTCGCCGAGCAGTCGCACCGCCAAACCAGGACCCGGGAACGGCTGTCGCTCCACGATCTCCTCCGGTACACCCAGCAACCGACCCACCTGGCGGACCTCGTCCTTGAACAGCAGTCGGAACGGCTCCAGCAACTTGAACTGCATATCCTCCGGCAGACCACCGACGTTGTGATGCGTCTTGATTTTTACGGCGGTCTTGCTGTCACCCGGCTTGCCGGTGGCGCTCTCGATCACGTCCGGATAGAGGGTGCCTTGCGCCAGGAACTGGAACGGACCGGCCTTCTCGGCTTCGGCCTCGAAAACGCGCACGAACGTCTCACCAATGATCTTGCGCTTCTGTTCGGGATCGGTGACGCCTTTAAGTTTGCTCAGGAACTGCTCGCTGGCATTGACATAGACGAGATTCGTCTCGAATGCCTTGGTGAACGTCTCCTGCACAACCTCGGCTTCGCCCTGGCGGAGTAGGCCGTTGTTCACGAACACTGGTGTCAGCTGATCGCCGATTGCCTTATGAATCAATGCCGCAGCCACGGAGGAATCGACGCCACCGCTCAGTCCCAGTAGTACGCGGCCATCGCCGACCTTCTCCCGGATATCGTGGATCGCGGCATCGATGAAGCTCTCTGCGCTCCAGTTCGTCTCGCATCCGGCGATATTGACCAGGAAGTTGCGGATGATATCGGTGCCGAAATCGGTGTGATTGACCTCGGGGTGGAACTGGATACCGACCATATGGCCGTTGCCCATAGCGGCAATCGGGGAGTTCGCGCTCCATGCGAGGATATCGAAGCCGTTGGGCATCACGCTGATGTGATCACCGTGGCTCATCCAGACATTCGTAGGTGATGGCAATCCCTCGAACAATCGCGCCGCATCGCCGATCGGTTCTACATTAAGCATGGCTGGGCCGTACTCGCGATGATCCGCCGGTTCCACCTTGCCACCCATCGTGTGGGCGATCAACTGCATGCCGTAACAGATACCGAGCGTCGGTAGGTTGTGCTCCAGGATCCAGTCCGGCATTTGGGGAGCACCCTCTTCATAGACACTGGCCGGACCACCACTGAGGATGACTGCCTTGGGTTGCAGTGCGGAGACCTCATCCCAGGTGATATCGTGGGCTAGCAGTTCAGCGTAGATACCGATTTCGCGCACGCGGCGCGTAATCAGCTGACTATACTGCGAGCCGAAATCCAGAATCACGACGGTATCAACCGTGTGCCCCGTCTCACTCAACAACGCGATCGATTCGTCGACGGAATGCATGGTTTGGATCACATGGGGTCCTTTGTGTGCATGGGCAGAAGGCAGTATCACGGAGATACGATACAGCTACCGTTCATTGTACCAAGGACCCCACGCCCGTCTCCGTATTACGGTGCTGGTGTGGCGGTCACCATTTCACCATTCGGCGATGGATTGACCTTACAACTGACGACCTGGTTATCCGACATACCCAATGACAGAGCAGGAGTCTCCTGATTAAGGACGATAGTGAGTCCCGAGGCTTGAGGCCCTTCGACTTGTATGACACCAGTCGTTTCGAGACAGTTGACGGTAAGCGCCATGACCTCGACGTCGTCGGGGTTGACAGTTTGATCACCATAGATCGTCTCAATCGTCAAAGGTGTGCTAACTGCGCATGCATTGCGAACTGTGACGATGCCAGTGACCTCTCTTTTTGGTGCTAGCGGCGACGAGACAGCTACCGAATCAGGATTTGGCTGATTTTCTTCAGTGATCTCGATGAGGTTCATTCGTCCGGATGTCGATGTTGCCGTATTGGGCGCTAGCTCAATTGTGCTCGGTTGGTCGAGGCAACTCGTGCCGTCTATCACGATCATCTTTCCGGTGTGAGCTGTTGAACTTGAGAGACGTGCGCTCTCAAGTTCGTTGGCCACAAGGATGTGTTTGCCATCTTTATTGTTCGATTCAGCGGCGCATTCGAGGGTCACAACGATTTGGCCATCACCACTCCGATTGAAGATTTGCGAAGTACACACCTTTGGGTAGATATGAATTGTGCCAGTCTCATACTCTCTGCTAGCGGTTCGCAGGTTGATGGTGTTAGTACCTTCTTCGCTGGAGGGCAACTTTGACTCGTGTGTGAGGGTCACTACACCGGGCATCGATTGGGATGGGGTGATTATCACCTCGTGCCCAACATCACTCATGCAGGCTGTATACGTCGTTCGGGTGGCTTCGTTCTCCAATTCTACGAAAGATATCTCACCGCATTCCAGGGCCTTTATCTCCAGTTCAGAGGTTGCGTCGTCACGGGCACGGTCAAGAGGTCGCTGGTGTTCGGAACTGACTGTGGGTGAAACAGCTATCGTACCTACGCTTGCTTGAACGCTCGATTGCGTGAAGAACAACAATCCCCACAGAGTGGCGACAACTACCGCCAGGACAATACCCCTGTGTCTAATGGTCTGTATATGTTTCACCGTATTGATCCTTTCGTTCCATCGATCCAATGATCGACCCGAACGCCAGTATCATGGGCCTCTGGTTAGGCCAACGTCACACACCGCCTAACCTGCGCCTAACCCGCTGATGCTACGCTTGGCGCATACATTGAGTAATCACTCGCGGGCAGCTATGCATATCCTGATTGTTGAAGATGAGATTACCCTTGCCGGCATGCTTCAAAATGGGCTGAGGCAGCAAGGCTATCTTACCGAAATGTGTCATACCGGGAAGGACGCGCTGACCTGGTTGGAGGAGAATGAGCCGGACGTAATTGTGCTTGATCGCGATTTGCCGGAAGTTCATGGCGATATCGTCTGTCGGACGCTCGTAGCCCAGGGCCACCCTTCGCGGATTCTCATGCTTACGGCTTCTGGTGCGCTCGATGATCTCGTGCATGGTTTCTCGCTTGGCGCCGACGATTACCTGGCCAAACCTTTCTCCTATCTCGAGTTGTTGGCGCGTATTGAAGCTTTGGGGCGTCGCCCACCCGAACGATCGTCGACCACGGCCGCGATACTAGAGTACAGCGCTATTCGCATTGATACGCGCAAGCAGACTGCCGAGTGTCAGGGTTTGCCCCTGCACCTCACGCCCAAGGAATACGGCGTGCTCCGTGAACTTGTTTCAGTACAGGGTGCCTTCCGTACTTCCATCCAGTTACTTGATGCCGTGTGGGACGATCCGTTCGACCGCACGGTCGATGTCGTGAAAGTCACGATCCATTCCCTCCGCAGCAAGCTGGATACCCGCAACCGCATCCAAACGGTCACTGGATTCGGGTACAGGTTGATATAGCGTATGATGTCTGGCTCACCCTCTTCATCACTGCAGAAACGTCTCATGATCACTTCGGTGGCGATTGTGATGGTGAGTATGGCTGTGGTCATGCTGCTAATTTGGTTTGTAACGGAGTCCAGTACGAGCCCTATAGAAGTAGTGATGATATCGAATAACATTGATCGAACCACTAGAGTCGGAACAATGAACATTCATAGTGTCGATAGCAGTGTAAGATCTGATTACGCTGAGATTCGCTGGCAACTCATGCGACTCGGTGCCATCGTGCTGGCGCTGATGTTTATCGTGGCGGTGATGGCAGCGTGGTTACTGAACCGCCGCATTTTTAGCCGTATTGGCAACATTACAACCGTCGCCCAGACGATGGACGAGCATCTTCTCGATGCTCGCTTTGAAACCTCTGGCAAGAACGACGAGATTGACCAAATGACCACCACGATCAACGCGGCTCTTGATCGTCTCCAGGCTGGATTCGAGCGCCAACGCACGTTCGTGCGGGCAGCATCGCATGAGCTGCGGACACCGCTCACTGTTGCGCGCACCGCGCTGGAGATGCCGCTGGTGGAAGGGCGCGTGCCTCCTGAACTCACCGACGATCTCTCCGAGGCTCTCAATGCGCAATCGCGATTGGAGCAGCTGCTGAATACATTGCTGATGCTCTCCCGAGGCGATGTGGATGTGCCGTGCTCCATCGCGCTGCACGATGTCCTGCGCCAGTATGTGGAGCAACAGCCTAATCGTGTACCCACGATCACGTGGAGGCTGAATCTGGAACCAATGACCGCCATGATTAGTCCGACAGCGTTTGAGATCGCGATGACCAATCTGCTCTCCAACGCCGTGAACCACAATCGTGATCAGGGCTAGTGTGAGCTTGATCTGTATCAGGCGGGTGATGGCATCATCATACGTATCGAGAACACAGGCGAAGTGGTAACCGCGGAGATGCTGGAGCAACTCACCCAACCATTTGTGCGGCGAGAAGCGTCAGCTAGTTCCGGATTGGGGCTGGCCGTGGTTGATCAGATGGTCGCGGCCATGAACGGCACGCTTACCATCACCGCGCGATCGGCAGGCGGGCTTATGGTGGTGCTGAGGTTACCGCATCACCAGGATGAACAGCAGGAAGAGAATACCGATGAGCGAGATTCCTGATTCGATAGCCATCCTGGAGTCCTTTCGCTGAGATTTATGGTGCTAGGGTAGCAGACGTAGGTATCGGGAGGAGGCGGTCGGTGAACTCACTGACCGCCCCGTATGCCATTGACTATGGCACGTTACTATTCGGTCGATTTCCGTGAACGTGTGCTGGCGTCATTCCGTGCGGGCGTTCCAGCAGATGAAATCGCCATCCTCCTTGGGGTTTCGGTGCGGTCGATCTATCGCTGGAATGAGCTGGAGCGTGAGACCGGTGGGGTGGTGCCTCGTCCCAAGTCCGGTCGCCCTCGCTCATTGCCCCTGATGCTGCAGGTCTGTTGCAACAGATGGTCGAGGCGCATCCGGCGGCAACCATCGATGAATACTGCCAGATGTGGGAGGAGCGTACCGGTACGCCTTGGGTGAGCCGAAGCACGATGTGCAGTGCCATCAATCGCTTGGGATATGTGCAGCAAGGAGTGTCATCGCCAGCGAACAGCGGGAGGAGGTCCGCACCCGTTGGCGAGAAGACCATGCTGATTTGACGGTATCACCGGTTGTCTTTCTCGGCAAAGAGCCACAGTACCCAGACCGTGATGACTCGCACCCATGCCCGCGCACCTCGTGGGCAGCGGGCAGTGGCACGGGTTCCCAGAAACCATGGTCGCAATGTCACCTGTGTGGCCCTTGCCATGACCGGTATCACCCAATCCCTGGTCTTTGAAGATGCGCTTGACGGTCCGATCTTCGCCCAGTGGATTCAGGAACGCCTCCTCCCGGCGTTGGCACCAGGGACATCCATCGTCTTTGGACAATCTCAGCGTCCATCGGAATGCAGCGGCGCGCATTGCCGTCGAGGCAGCCCGGTGTCGCTTCGTTTTCCTGCCACCCTATTCACCGGACTTCAATCCGATTGAACTCGGGTTTGCCAAACTCAAGGCATGGCTGCGTGGCGTGGAAGCACGGGACTTCGTCTGGCAACGGCGATCGGTGAGGGTCTCAACCGGATTACGCCAACCGATGCGGGGCGTTCTTCCGTCACTGCGGATACCACGATCCACCATGACAGTACTTTCCGCACACGCTCTAGGGTAGCAGACGTAGGTATGGGGAAGAGACAGGTACTACTATTGATCGGCGCTGTTCTCCCCAAATATCGGATCAAGTATCGCAGCTACCAGATACATCTGATCATCAAGGTATTCCTCGCAGATTTGCTCAAAGTGCTCTTTGCGCCGCCACGCAGCCCACTTCCTCTCCGTTCATGTAAGAACCTCAAGCGCCTGAAGCACTGGTCTTCGTGCCCGCGGGATTAGCGTTGCCAGCTCCATTATCTCGGTTGGTTTGCCACCGCGGCGAAGCCATTCCTTCAGTGCATCACGTGCCAGCTCGTAGCCAACGTTACCACGCAGGCGAAATGCGTCGACGATGCTGCGAGGCGCAGAGTACAGGCCTATCTTCAGATCAGACCCCGGAATTGAGAACGGTTCTCGTCCAAGGGCGAACGAGTTCTTGTCGAATGAATGCCAGGTGATCGTAGTGCTGCTTGCCGGGATTCGGGCACCTCGTGGAATGGCGATGCTAAGTGAGTCGGGAATCTCATCCGTTAGCTCATGATACGAGAGTGCAGAGTTTAGGCAGATCGTTGCATCACTCCGCTGGCTGGCAGCTTCAATGAGATCCCAGTCAGCAGCTGGGGCATCGGATGGGATGTAGATTCCACGCGCTATTCGGGTAAGGTCGCCTCGCTCTACCGCGCGATGGATAACCATCCGTGATATCCCTTTGGCATTTGCTGAGGTCACAGGATTCATGACGTTATTCCGTATGTTGCAAATCGTCTACAGATAATATTATCTGTAGACGATTTGTAACATACTTGCTTGTAGGTTGCTACCCCTGATTCCGCAGCCTCGGGTCGAGCGCGTCGCGCAGACCGTCGCCGAGGAGGTTGAATCCGAGTACGGTCAGACCGATCGCCAGACCCGGGAATAGTGCCGCCCACGGCGCGATCTGGAGGATGGTATAGCCGGTACTCACCATACTGCCCCAGCTTGGACTCGGTGGTTTGTTACCTAGACTCAGGTACGCCAGCGATGCTTCCGCCAACACCGCAGTGGCGAAGTTCAGCGATGAGTGCACGATAAGCGGTGCCGTCACGTTCGGGAAAACGTGGCGACTGAGAATCGTCGACGAGCTGGCCCCAACGGAAACGGCGCTTTCGACGTACGTCGTATTTCGCACGGAAAGCACCGATCCGCGCACCACGCGCATGAATGCCGGTGCGTTCACCAGACCGATGGCAATCATCACATTGGTGATGCCATCGCCCAAAGCGGTCATCAACGCGATCGCCAGCAGGATGGTGGGGAATGCGAAGAGCACATCCATCAGCAGGCTGATGATGGAATCCAGCCAGCCACCGAAATAGCCAGCCACCATACCCAACAGGATCCCAATCGTGGCCGCGATGCCGACCGAGATTACACCGACCTGGAACGAGATACGGGCACCGTAGAGCAGACGGGTGAAGATATCGCGACCGAACTCATCGGTGCCGAACCAGTGCGCTGCGCTCGGTGCCTGACGCGAGTTCGCCGGATCCATCTCCGTTGGCGTATACGGTGCGAAGTGTGGACCAATGAGGGCCATGAGTAGGAAGAACGTGATGATGATCAGACCGGCCAGCGCCAGGCGTTGCTTGATCAGCACCTGCCACCAGGTGCGTTGCTTGCGTACTTTGGTTTGTGCGGCCGCCAGTCCGGCAGGTGTTGCACTCATTGTGCGTTCCTTTCTCCCAAAACCAGACTAGCTATGCCGCAATCGCGGATCGAGGAAGGCATACAGGATATCGACGATCAGGCTGACCGTCACGAAGATCGTTGCCAGCACCAATGTCACGCTTTGAACCACCGGGTAATCCCGGTTCTGAATAGCTTCATAGATGTATCGGCCAACGCCGGGAAGCGCGAAGATCTGCTCAACAATCACCGCACCACCAAGGAGACTCGCCACCTGGATACCGACAACCGTCAGCACCGGGATACCGGCGTTGGGCAGCACGTGTTTGCGCACCACTTTGCTCGGCTTGAGACCCTTGGCTCGGGCTGTGCGCACGTAATCCTGATTCAACGTTTCCAGTACGGCGCTACGGGTAAAGCGCATCAGAATCGCCATCAGCGGTAGGGCCAGACTGAGCGAGGGCAGAATCATCAGCTTCAGATTCAAAACGGGATCGTCGAAGAAGCTGCGCCATCCGACGTTTGGCAACCACTTCAGCTTGAAGCTGAACAGCAGCACCAGCAGAGTTGCCAGGAAGAAGTTCGGTAGTGAGATACCGATCAGCGATGTCACCGTGGTGGCGTAATCGAGGGGCGAGTTCCGCTTGATCGCCGCGGCCGTGCCAGCGATGACGGCAGGAATCGTACCGAGAATGGCGGCGAAGATGGTCAGCTGCGCGGTTACTGGCAGCCGCAGACCGAGTTCCTGTGTCAGCGGTCGCCCCGTACGCAGGCTCTTGCCCAGGTCCCCGGTGAGCACATGTTGCAGCCACTTGAAGTACTGCACCACATAGCTCTGGTCCAGACCATAGGCGCGGCGGATATTCTCGATTTGCTCAGGAGTGCTTCGTCGATCCGCACCGAGGAGCACCATCACGGGATCGCCGGGAATGAAGCGGACAATGATGAACGTGATCAGTGAAACCCCGAAAAGGATGGGGATCATCAGCAGAACGCGCCGAATGATGAACTTGAGCACATCGTCCTCCCCACATGCGGCGATATGCCGACATAACGTCTCAGCGGGGAGTACGCCCCGGCCTGCCTCGTGATTCTATAAGAGTCACGGCTCAATTGTAAACGCTGGCGTTGCGTCAACTACCCTTGCCGCTTCACCATCTCCGTGATCCAGATCGGTGCAAACGGAGAGATACACCCGGGCGAGGTGGGATAGTCCTTCAGCACTTCCAGTCGTTTGCCGATCTCAAGCGCTCGGGAGCGCAACTTTTCGTGCTGAATACCGATCTCGGCGAGGCAGTGGTTCATCGCCCACTGCAGTTGCCCCGGAGCATCCTTCATCTCCGCTTCGATCGTGTCCAACAGGCCAGTCAGATCGAGACGACTTCCTTCCTTGCCAATGATCGCGGTGGTGAGTCCCCACCCGGCGCTGGCAACAGCTGGATCCGGATCGTCGAACCATCGTACCCGTAGCGATTCGACGTGCGGATTCTTCTTCACAACGTAATTGACCAACCAGTCCTGCACCTTGGGTGCTCGTGCCTGGCGCAGCATCGTATCAAGCTGCTCCTCGCTGAACACCTTCGGTTTGCAGATGAGGAGGGCAACCAGGCGGGCGGCGGTATAGTCCGTCGCCCACAGCTCGATAGCCAGGTCCTGGTTGGTCTTGACCTCTTTGGCGATCGCCCGCAACTTGCTCAGGTTGACGCCATGATCATCACCATGGCGTTCATTGACTGCCCGTGCCTTGGGGTCCTCCAGCGCAGCGAGCGCTGCCAGAATCGAGGGAACGGTGGCCTCTACCATGAATGTCTACGCGACCTCGGAGGCAATGACGGCAGCACCGATCACACCGCTATAGTCGCCCAGTTTAGCCTTCTCGATCTCCACCATCTTACCGGCGTAGGGGAGGGCCTCATGTCGCGTCCAATACTCGGCCGATTCAAACAGGAGATCAACCGAGTCAACCACGCCACCACCGAGAATGATGCGCTGCGGATTGACGAAGTTCACCATGCTGGCGAGCCCAAGCCCGATGTACTTGCCTGCTTCGGTGACTGTCTCGGTGACGACAACATCGCCAGCCTTGACGGCCTTTTTCAGCACACCGCTCTTGATCGCGACACCAGCATCCGTCGGATCAAGTCCCGGGATCAGGTCGGTGACGACACTTGTGCGACCACGACGAAGCTCACCCAGGATCACTTTGGTGATGGCGGTGCGGCTGGCATATGCCTCCAGGTGACCACGGGCACCGCAGCCGCAGATACGACCGTGCGCCTCAATGGTGGTGTGACCGATTTCACCGGCATTTCCGCTGAAGCCGGGCAGGATCTGACCGTTCTTGACGATGGCGCCACCGATACCGGTGCCGATGAACACGCACAGGAAATCGTCGCAACCAACGCCGGCACCGAAGCGGGCCTCACCAACGGCGGCGATCTGTACATCGTTGCGAATGGCGGCCGGCAGCTTGTACTTCTTGGTGATATTGGCACCCATCGGCAGATCGACAACGGATCGGCTCAAGTTGGCCGTGCCGATCAGCAGTCCGCGATCCGCATCAACCTGACCCGCAATACCAACACCGATACCGTCGCATTCAGAGGCCTTCACATCCGCCGCGACGAGTGCACCATCGATCACCTCATAGATGCGATCCATGAGCGCGTCGCCGGAATCGTAGGCGCTGGACGCCACCTTGTACTCGCCCTTCACCTTGCCTGTAGCGAGCTCAACCACGGCGCCGAGGACCTTGGTTCCGCCGAAATCTACACCGATTGCGTATTTCTTCTTTGCCATACCGTGCCTCCCGTCATTCTGAGCTAACTCTCGATACTATCGAACTGCCGGACAACATCGGCGAATGCTGTGATTGTGGCAGGTGTGCAGGCATCCAGGCCAACCACAAAGTGAGACAGCCCCAATTGGCGGAAGGAGTCCAGGTGGTGGGCCAGCTCTTCGGTCGAACCCGAGACCGCATTCGGACGCCGGTTGAGGCTGTCACCAACGGTGATATTGCCTCCAGCGGTGCGAATCAGCGATTTCGGATCGCGACCCGCTGCCTCGCACGCCGCATCGACCTTCGGTATTAACTCCGCCACCTTGGCGGCATCGTTATGCCAGACCGTATTCCAGGCATCGGCATAGCGAGCGATGATACCGAGCATACGATCACCGGAGGAACCAACCATGATCGGTGCGCCCTGTGCACGCGGTCCGCGCGGCTGATTCTTGGCATTGCGGGCCTGGAAGTATGTGCCCTCAAGCGTTGCCGAACCCTCGCGCAGCAGCGGTTGGATGATCTGCATCGCTTCCTCGAAGCGACTGACGCGATGGTCGAACGGATACCCGAACGCATCGTACTCCGGTTTGTGCCAGCCTGCACCGAGTCCGAGGATGAAGCGACCACCGCTAATCTCGTCGATCGTCTCGGTTGTTTTCGCGATCAGACCGGGATTGCGAAAGCCCGTGCACGCCACAAGTGAGCCGATTTGGACATCAGGTACGGCTGCCGCGACGGCAGCCATCATCGTGAACGCTTCCCAGACACCGCGGATGCTTCCATCTTCAGCATCCTCGAAGAGGAAGTGGTCGGCGAACCAGAGTGCCTCAAATCCCGCTTCGCGGGCGGCCTGCGCCATCTCCAGCATGTCGCTGAAGCGCGGTGTCGGGCCGAAGTGGCTCGCTTCGCCGATCGGCATCATGAGCCCGAGGCTCATCGGGCGGCTGGATTCGAACCAGACGGGATTCGTGATTGCGGTCATGCGGTACCTCGGTGGTGGATGCGAATAGCTACTACCACGATACCGCACGCGCGTCGGAACAGGTACTACTTACCCAGCTCACACTCCGCCGGATTGCAGATGCAGAACGGATGTCCGGCCGGATCCTTCATCACGGTGAAACCACCGGCAACATACTGCACCTCGGCTCCGAGTTCGGTCGCCTTCGCCACATAGGCGTCGCGATCGGCGGTATGGAAGTCAAAATGGATCTGCTGCCCGCGCTCCTGCGTTGGCCAGGTTGGTGCCTGGTAGTTCTCGACCGGTTGGAAGAGAACCAGACCGAGTGGATCGCTTCTGACGGCACCCCAACTGCCGAAATCGACCTGCTCAAAACCTGCGAAATCATGATAGAACTTCGCCAATGCCTGAACATCGCCGCAATCGACAGTCAGATTCGTGAGCGTTGGCACATCGTCGGCCTCGGGAAGCTTGTCGGCGATCTCATCCCATGGTTTACACATGCAGAAGGTATGGTCGGCGGGATCGAGCATCACCACCACGTCGTGCTCGCCCGGTTCGGCTGGTGTGCGCGTGGCTCCTAACGATTCGGCGCGGGCGACGGCGGCATTCCAGTCGCGAGCGGCGAAATCGAAGTGCACTTGCTGTCCGCGCTCCTGCGTCGGCCAGGTTGGTGCCCGGTAGTTTTCGACTTCCTGGAACCAAATCTCCACCGCCCCATCGCGAATATGGATGCAATCGCCCTCGTTCTCGACATCGAGAAGGGAGGCGTAGAATGCGGTCAACTCAGCCGCATTCGGACAATCAACGGCGATGCTATCGAGTGAGAGCGTGGACATGGTTGGTACTCCTGATGAGTCGGGTACGTTGCGCCATCATCATAGCGAGACTGTCGGTCGAATTGCGTCCGCATTTGCATGGAATCGGGCATAGATATCGGTAGGTACCACCATGATTTGGGCGCAGACCAGCTCCGCCGCTACTGATTCTCGAGCAGCCATCGGTAGCAGCGACCACGGGGCTCGCTCCGCTGCTCGTGCTTCGCACTCGGCCGCCTCCGGCCGTGGTCGCTCCGCCCGCAGGTGGCATGGATCGATGACAACACGCCACGATTTTTGCGGATCATAGTCTGACTAGAGACCTGCAATCACCTCACCGAACGCCCGCACCGATTCCACCGTCCGTGGTTCCAGACCGATAACCAGGTGTTGCAGTCCGATTTCGCGGACCGCCCGGATATACGCCAGCATCTCCTCCTGAGGGGTATCCGCGTTGAACCGGACGCTGCCGGTCTTGATCAGACTCTCCCGTGGACGACCGATGGCGTCGCAGGCGTCGTCCAGCCTTGCGATCAGTGGTGCGTAGTTTGCAGGATTCTGCTGCCAGTCGCTATTCCAGGCATCGGCGTGCCGGGCGATGGCGTGAACGATTCGATCACCATTGCTGCCGATGAGAATCGGCGCGCCCGTCGCGCGCGCACCACGCGGTCGATTGACCGCATTCTGTGTAGATACGTAAGTACCGTGGTAGGTGGAAGTTCCGGTTCGTAGCAGATCGTCGATGATAACCAGGCTCTCCTCGAAGCGGCTAGCCCGGTGATCGAATGGGAAGCCAAACTGCTCGTACTCCGGCTGATTCCAGCCCGCCCCGAGTCCGAGAATGAAGCGACCGCCACTGATTTCGTCCATCGTCTCCGTCATCTTTGCGATCAGCCCCGGATGGCGGAATCCGGAGCAACTCACCAGCGGACCGATGTTGATATCGGGCACGACAGCAGCGATACCTGCCATCAGGCTCCACGCTTCCCAGGTACCAACGGTCTCGCCACCCTGTTCATAGCTGAGGTGATCGCCAAACCACAGCGCCTCGAATCCACTCTCACGCGCCACCTCCGCCATCTCGACCAGATCGGCGAAGCGGGGTGTGGCACCACCCATCGTGCCCTCGCGCACGGGTAGCATCAGACCGTAGCTCATGCGTCGGAGAGAGGTGAACCAGACGGGATCGGTGTAGGGCATAGTGGGTAGTCCATCGCATAATCGACAGGTATGATCCGATCATCGCTGACGATGGGGAGGAGCCGCAAGTGAAGCATGTATCCGAGATAGCGCAGAAGCACCCAACCTTGCTCGTCGCTCGCAGTCACGCGATGCCGCTAGAGGTGAGTCTGGCGGTGATGGGGTTGCTTACGCTCATACTCCGGTCACCGTCCTCGGCCGTCGTGACGCTCACCCTCTGGTTGATTGCTGCGCTCACGTATATGGTTCTGGCAACGATTCGGCTCGTCCGCGCCTCGCGGAGCAGCGAGAGCAATGAGATCGACTTCCCACCAGACCTTAATCGGGTTGGTGTTTGGAGTCATCATATTCACGTCGATGTCGGTATCATTTCGTTTTCCAGCTTGATGGGCGTTCTTGGTGCCATCTTTGTGCTGCGTGAAGCCAACCAAACCGATTTTGTCGGACTCTCACGTATCGTGGCCGCGCTCAGTATCGTCAGTGCGTGGCTGCTACTTCAATCCGGATTCAATCGCCTCTATGCAGATAGTTACTTTCGTAAGGGTGGTCTCGAGTTCCCCGGTACCGACAAACCTGGCTTGATCGAGTTCGTCTATTTCACCTTTAGTATCGGAGCCACGTTCCAGACTTCAGACACCAATGTCAACACCACGCATATGCGCTGGCTGGTCACCATACATGCCATCGTCTGCTTTATCTACAATACCGTGCTGCTGGCATTCGCGGTTTCGTTGTTGATGAATCGTTGATCGATCGCTGCCCACCGATATCATTCCCGATGCCGCAATACCGATCTCCACGACGGTGATGACTGGTCAATCATTGCAGCAAATCCCTCCAAGGCCCTACGATTCACATAATTAACCGCCGAAGGATCAGGAGTTGGTCATGGACATGTCAGCATTTTTCTGGGGTCTCATCGCCATTTGCGCTGGCGTGTTCATATCAGTCTATGGACTGATGTTGTTCAAATTCGCGCTCGCTGCTATGGGATTCACCTTGGGTTTCATTGCCAGCTGGTGGTTGCTGGATTCTCAAGAGACCGTCATGCGGTTCCTCATCTCCCTGGTGGCCGGTGCTGTCATCGGTATCCTGCTGTTCGCCCTCGTGCGTTTCGGCGTCTACATCGCCGGTGGCATCCTGGGCCTGGTGATCGCTATTCTCATCGGCGGTGTACTTGAGATCGCCTTTTCCAGCCCCAATGATTGGCTCATGTCCGTGCTTGCCCTGGGTGGCATTGTCGGTGGTGGCATCATCGGACCTCGAATGGGCCGCATGATTATTCTGGTGGCGACCTCAGCTGCGGGCGCGCTCCTTATCGTGGAGGGACTGCAGAAGTGGTTCTCGCCGGAGCTTGCCGCCACCGGGAATCCGGCGCGAGCACTGGGCTCCGGTATCGCACTGACGGTCTTCCTGATTCTGGTGGCGCTCAGTGCGCTTGGTCAGAATAATGCCCGCCAGTTACGACATCGGGTATTGAACTAGCGGTATTGAGACGGGACGGCGCAGATCCGATGACAATCGGTATCTGCGCCATTTTGAACGGGATGAGTTCGGGCGACCACCACCTACGGTTGGGGTCGCCCTTTTATCTGCTTTGGGCTAATCAATCGCCATCGTGCGCAATCGCCGCGTTCCGATCGCCAATGCGATCGCCACGATCACGATGATCGTGATGACGACGCGCCCGGTGGTCGCCGGATCGTCGATGGCCAGGCGTGTATCGTCCAGCAGATTGCTGAAGATACTGCGGCTGTAGTGCGAGATACTGAAGCTGCGGATGCCAGGCAGGAATCGCGCCAGCGTACCCTCCCAGATCGAGACATAGAACATACCGAACAGCAGCGTTCGCCGCATATACAGGCTGATGGTGAGGAAGATGCTGCCGAATCCGAGGATACCCACCAGACTGGCACCGAACATCGGCCAGATCATATTGCTCATATCGTCGAACCGCCCCCAGGAGAGGACGCTCCAAACGATAAGAATGCTCGCCCAGAGGATCGGAACCGCCATCGCGACCACGGCTACGAACTTCTCCAGCACGATCTGGAAGCGACTCACTGGTTTCAGCGCCAGCAGATAGAGGGTTTTGTCCTCGATCTCGTCCCCGAATGCCGCGGATGACAGCACCATCACCGAGATCGGCAAGAGCAGTGTCAGATACAGATTGATGAAGATCGTATTCGCCATCGTGCTGCGCAGATTGCGTAGGCTGGGATCATTGGACATCAAATGCGGAATGATCGCGATTGCCAGCGGGATCAGGCAGATGATGGCGATGACTGCCAGCGATCGGCTCTTCGTGAACTGGCGAATTGTCAGTGCAGTAATCGTCACGTTGTGCTCCTACTGTTTCACCAGATAGCTGAAGACCGATTGCAGCGAATCGTCCGTCGGTTGCATCTCATACAGGCGGATACCGCCATGTTGCGCTGCCGCAGGTACCATCCGGAAGAACTCCTTCATATCCGTGGTCTGCACCAGCAAGCGACCCTGACGGTCGATACGGACACCGCTGACCATTGGCTGCGTGAATAGCAATCCGGCCAGACTGCGGGCATCCGAAGCGACGATGCGAATCTCGTGATCATGCGAATCGATGCGATCGCGAATCGTGCGAAAATCTCCCGCTGCGGCCAGCTTGCCGTTGATGATCACCAGAATGTCCTGGGCGAAGCGCTCGACCTCCACCAGTACGTGGCTGCTGACCACCACCGTCTTACCCTCGCGACCCAGGTTGCGAATGAGCTTGATGATCGCTGCGCGTTGCACCGGATCGGTACCGTTCAGTGGCTCATCCATCAGGATCACCTGTGGATCGTGCACCAGCGCTCCCGCGATCTTGATGCGTTGGCGCATACCCTTGCTATAGCCACCGACCTTGCGGTCCGCGGCGTCCTGCATATCGACCAGGCTGATCGCGGCCTCGGTGGCAGCGTTGATATCCGGCAGCTTCTGCAGCTTCGCGTTGAGCCGCACATACTCGCGACCCGAGAGGAACGGGTAGAGGATCTCGTGCTCAGCCACCAGACCAAGCTGGCGATAGGCGGAAACATCGGCGCGCGGCGGCTTTCCCATAATCAGCGCCTCTCCCGAGGAAGGCGGCAGCAATCCGGCCATGATCTTGAGCGCGGTGCTCTTGCCGGCACCGTTCGGACCAAGCAGACCGGTGACCCCGGCCCCGATGGAGAAGCTGACATCGCTCAGCGCGACGATATCGCCGAACCAGCGACTGACTTCGGTCAACTGGATCGAATGCGTTGTTGTTTCTCCCACGGTTTGCGTCTCTTTGGGAGTGGATTTCTTACCGAATGCCATCACAACCTCCCTAGACGTCATCACGTGGCGCATAGCGCCAGCGCAGGATCAACGAAGCCACAAGTGCATAACCCAGGATGACGAGGATGCACTCTGTTCTGCCGAGATTGAGATGTTCCACGAACTGGTTATTGTTCACATCGTGGAAGAAGTGATTGCTGAGGCTGGTTACCAGCGTGTTCAGATCTCCCAACAGGAACCAACGACTCCAGCTGTACTCGTCGAGTGTGATCGAGAGACCCTGGGAGATGCCGGTGACCACCATGAAGCCGATCAGAATGATGGCAATGGCTACGCCTTTGCGATTGGTCAGCGATGAGATCATCAATCCGATCGTGCCGAACATGAGCGAAGTGAGTAGTCCCAGGATGAGCACCCGAATCAGATCCGGGAAGTTATCCACCATCGCCTGCCGCGCTTTGGGTTCGGTAAGTTGACGACCCAACCAGAGAAGGGCGGCGGGGAGCGCGGTCATCGTCATTGCCAGTAGCGTCATTGCCACGATTTTGGCAAGTACGTAATCTCCGCGATTGATCGCTCGACTGAAATAGAGCGGCAATGTCCGCTCGTGCCGATCCACGCAGATCATCTCGGGGGCGCAGATTGCCACGAAGAGCCCGACCATCGAGAAGATGGCGCCGTAGTAGGCGCTGTAGCTAACGAAGCTCCCGAACTCGGCGAGATCGCCCATCGAGCGGAAGACAGCCAGCACACCGATCATGACGATGAGCGGAATGGTGGCCGCCACGTAGAGGATGAACGGCATCACCTTGGCCGTCCAACTCTTGCGGATACCCATGGCGCGCTTCATCGAGTATCCGATGAGTGAGGTGATCGCTCCGCGTCGACCGCGTCGCTGCCCCTCGTAATGCGCATAGCCGCGATCAAAGACCTCACCATAGCGAGCTGTGGGTTCCTGCACCGGATTAGCTTGCATGCTCCACCTCCTGACCGCTGGCATAGACACTGCCGAGATAGAGATCTTCCAGGCTACGAGAGCGTGAGCGCAGCTTGCGGATGACCACATGCTGTTCCACCGCCACATCCCGAATCACGTCATACATACGCTCGTCGTGAACATCCACGATCAGGGTGTTCTGCCCGGTCGTCGGATCTTCCTGCTGCGAGGCGCTTACGCCATGGCCTTCCAGCGCGCGTTGGAACGGTTCGTAGTCGCCATCCAGCTGGACTACGACTTCGCCAAGGTTCAGATCGGTTTGCTCCAGACTTTGGCTAGCGAGCACACGCCCGTGATCGAGGATCACGACGTAATCGCAGACGAGCTCGATATCCTCAAGGATGTGAGAACTGAAGACGACGCTGATACCCATCTTCTTGTGGATGCGCTGGACCAACTCCAACATATCATCGCGACCCTGCGGATCCATACCTGCCGTTGGCTCGTCCAGGAAGACGAGTTTGGGATCATGCACGATGGCCTGCGCCAGCTTCACCCGCTGTCGCATACCCGTACTGAAGCCATTGATCAGGCGATAGCGTTCCTCACCGAGTCCGACCTGTTGAAGTACATCGGCAGCACGTTGTCGCGCCTGCCGCGGCGGTAGACCACTCATCTCCGCCATGTGACCGACGAAGTCAGCGGCGGTGGTTCCCATCGGCAAGGCATCGGCTTCTGGCATGTAACCGACATGCTCGCGCACCTTGATCCCCTGCGATTTCGTATCGAAACCGACAACATTCGCACTGCCACTGGTTGGCTTGATGATGCCGAGTAGGCTGCGAATGAGCGTGGATTTCCCGGCACCGTTCGCACCCAACAGTCCCACCGAGGAGGGTGGAATGCTGAGGTTGACCTTATCGAGTGCCGTAAAATTCCCGTATCTCTTGGTGAAATTCTGCGTTTCTATCACCGCATTGCGGGCGGTGGAGGCAGACGTAGCGTCACTCATATCCGTAATTCGCCCCGAGTCTTGCATACGTTCGCCCCAGTTCTGAGGCATATCGGCAGTGTAGCACCGGCCATCAGTGCAACCATTCCTGCTACCGGTAACTTCGGTAGACATCGATTGGTTCCGTAAGGACAATCCTGCCAGACACATTTTGCGAATTTGTTACGATTTTCACAAGAATCTGTGGAAGCCGTAGCATTGCTTCCTTATCATGGTTCCTGGAGGCCCGCAGTGTTGCTGGTCACCACATGCATCGACCGAAGTCGATGTGAAAAGGACGATCTATGAACAGCACCAAAACAGGAAAGACAATCGGTATCGTCAATAGCGGTGGCGATTGCGCCGGTATCAATACCGTGATCGCGTCCGCCGTTGTGGCTGGTTGCCGTATGGGCTACGAGTTTGTCGGCTTCGAGCTTGGTTGGGAAGGGCTGATTGATCGCAAGTATCGCCCGCTGAACATCGAGGTCGCTGGTCAAATCCAGAATCTCGGTGGCACCGTCTTGCACACCACCAATCGTGGCCGGTTCGCGGCCAAGGTTGGCCAGAACCAGACGAACCAGATCGATCCCTCGATTCTGGATGCTTGCCAGCATTCGATTGAGGATCTCGGTATCGACGGTCTGCTCGTCATCGGTGGGGACGGCACCCTCTCCGGAGCGCTGCAGCTGGCCGAACGTGGTGTGAACATCGTTGGTATCCCCAAGTCGATCGACAACGATCTCTATGCCACCGATCACACCTTCGGTTTTGCCTCGGCGGTCCAGGTTGCGGTCGATGCTATCGACCGGATCCAGACCACAGCCTTTAGTCACAATCGTATCTTCCTGGTGGAGTGCATGGGGCGCAATGCCGGTTGGCTCAGCCTTTACGCCGGTCTCGCTGCCGGGGCAGATGCGATCCTGTTGCCGGAGTTCCCGACCTCGCTGGACGATATCGTCGAGTTCCTTCGTTACCGCCGCGATCGCCATCGTAACTCAACCATCATCGTGGTCAGCGAAGCCTTTGAGATCGAAGGTAAGGCGGTAACGCAGGGTGCCTCATTAACCAATGAGGTGATCTTTGCCGGTATCTCCAACGAGTTGATTCGTCGCCTGGAGGATATGGCACCGCACGAGTTCGAGATGCGAAATGTGGTGCTTGGTCATACCCAGCGCGGCGGCTCACCGTGCGCCGAGGATCGCATTCTTAGCAAGCGCTTCGGCACGCACGCGATGGAGGCGTATCACCAGGGTCATTTCGGATATATGGTGGCGTTGCAGAATGCGCACATCCGCCCGGTGCCGATCAAGGATGCCGTCAATCAGCTCAAGCTGGTCACCAGGCAGAACAATATCTACGAAGCCGCTCGCCGGACGGGTATCTTCCTTGGCGATCTCGAGGACTATCTCAGCATCGCCGTCGCGGACGATATGACCAACATCCCATACAGTGTGTAGTCCGCCATTCCGATAATCCGGAGGAGATGACATCACCCCTTGGCCACTCGCCGAGGGGTGAGTCAGTTCAGGGCTTCTTTCATTGTCTTTATCGGGAGGAAGAAGGTCAGGGAACTATCGGGGAACTCAGCGAATCCATATCGTTGATAGAAAGGCCGAAGGTCTTCGTTAAGAGCATGTACCACCAGCGCAACTGTCCCGATCGAGAGCGAGGCGTTCAAGGTGCGTATCATTGCATCGCGAAGAAGCGCGGTGCCAAGTCCATATCCCTGGTAGACTGAATCGACTGCCAGGCGTCCCAAAACGATCACTGGTAATGGATCGGGCATGTTCCTCCGCAGGCTTCCCGGTGCATCAGCTCGAATGACCGCGCCAGCGGAGAGCGCATAGTAGCCCGCTACCCGAGTATTTCCGTCACATACAACATAGGTTCGTGCTGAACCGCGACGTTGGCCCTCAAGTGCTCGCTCGATTAACCAGGTGTCCAGAGATCGTTCACCACATGAGAACTGGGTGCAGTCATGCAACTCTGACAGAATCTCGGGAGTGCTGAATGCTATTCCCATGGTGCCTGGGTCTTCAGCAAATCACGTAAGGCATCATTCGGCGTAGTGGGGGCATCAAGCAGGCTAACAAACAGGTCGTATGCATCTGATTCCAACACGAACACTGTTTGACTCAGCAGCACCTGTTCGGCTTCGCGTCGGGATGCTTCAAGAATGAACTCCGTGCGTGTTTTACCGACGCTTTTGGCGGCTCTATCAATCAACGCTTGTTGCTGATTGTCCAGTCGGATATTGATTTGGTTTCTAGCCACAACCATAAGCTTGCATCCATTCGTTTCCACACCGACACTATCAAAACGTCTATACGATGTCTATACATGATTATACTATCTCCAACGGCAAAACACCCCGACCGTTTGGCCGGGGTGTTTGCAGTAGCACCGGATTTTACATCCGGCGAATGCTATCGCCTAGTTGTCCAGCCACACCCACTTGAGGGCCACGTTGGAGCCCGTCGGGAAGTGCTCGTAGTCCATGACGAACGTCTTCATCGCTTCATACTGGCTGGCGATGAACAGGTTGATCCACGGCAGGTCAACCAGGAGAATCTCCTGAATCTCACGATAGATGTCCGCGCGTACAGCCTGATCGGTCTCGGTCATACCGGCATTGATCAGCTCATCCACCTGCGGATTGCTGTAGTTCGTCGCATTCTGACCCGATCCCGTGAGGAAGTTGCTCTGAATCACATCGTTCGGGTCAACATAGGCGCTGGTGCCCGTCACCGAGATATCGAAGTTGTGATCGAAGTAGTTGCCAAGGTAAGTGGCATTCTCCTCGAAGCGGAGCTCGCTCTCAACACCGATCTGCTTCAGCTGCTCCTGCAGCACCACGGCCGCGTTGGAGAGGAAGGCGTACTGGCTCCAGCTATGGAGTTCGGTCTTGAAGCCATCCGGATAACCGGCCTCGGCCAAGAGTGCCTTCGCGCCCTCGATATCCGGATCCGCGATCGGGCTCTCAAAACCTGCCCAGAAGGTGGCTGGGAAGAGGATATTGGTCGGCTGAGCCGCACCGAACATGGCGGCGTTAATGATCGGACCGCGATCAACAGCCATGCTGATCGCCTGGCGAACACGCACATCGGTGAATGGTTCGCGCTCGACATTGATGGCAGCAAAGCGGATGTTGGTGTTCTGGTCGCCAATCACCTGAACGCTGTCATCGGCCTCGAAGATCGGCAGATCCTGCGCTGGCGCGTACTCGATGAAATCGACGGTGCCGCTGGTGAGGGCAGTGGTGCGGGCGGTGTTGTCCGGCACGATCTGGAACTCAATGCGATCCAGATACGGCAGACCCTCTTCCCAATAGTCCTCGTTCTTCTCAACCACCAACATGCTGTTGGGGATGTACTCGACGAACTTGAACGGACCGGTACCGACCATCGTATTCATCAGGTCACCTTCGGCCTCGACCACTTCCTGTGGCACGATGGCGAAGGAGCTACCCATGATCTTGGCCAGGAACGAGCTATCCGGGGAGGAAAGCGTGATCACCAGCGTGGCGTCATCCGGCGTATCCAGGCTGGCAATGCCATCGAGATCGCTGGCCGATGGGGATGCCGTTTCCGGATCCTTGATGCGTTCGTAGGTGTATTTGACGTCACCTGAGATCAGATCACGACCATTGTGGAACTTCACACCCTGTCGAATATGGAAGGTGTATACCAGTCCGTCTTCGCTGATCTCCCAGCTCTCGGCCAGGGCCGGGATCGGCTCCAGCGATGGGTTGGTGGAAACGAGTGGATTGTAGACATGCTCAATCACATGCCAGGCCGCTGTGAGGTTGGTCTTGGCCGGATCGAGCTCGGCGGGATCGGCCTGAAGACCGACCTTCAGCGTGCCGCCGGACTTGGCGTCCGGGTTCGGACCGGCGGTCTGGGCAGAAACCAGTGGCATAACGCCAAGTGCCATCAAGCTCGAGGCGCCAAGGCCAACGGCAGTGCCGCGCTTGATTGCATCACGTCGGGAAATGGTGCCCTCGCTGACCTTCTTGGCCAGATCGAAGAACACATCGGAACGGGATTCCATGGCAGAAACTCCTGTATCAATGAGTATATCGGCGCATCCAGAACTGCACTGATCGCCGTTGTTCAGGGCGCTGGAATGTAGTTGAGTATATGGGAGTTGCGGAGAGTGGACAATACGTAAGCACGCGCATGTATATGGAGATGATCGCTGTGCGAGTTCATCGCCTGCTGGCACAATACCTCCAGGTGAATTTCCACGGGTAAGAAAGGGTACGTGAATGAAGTTGAGTGGGGAGCAGGTGATTCCTGCCAATCGAGAGGCGGTCTACGATGCCATGCTCGATCCGGAAACGTTGAAGGGCGCCCTCCCGGGCTGTGAATCGCTGGAGGAGATCGGACCCAACGAGTATCGCACCGCGATGACGATCGGCGTCGCCATGATTAAAGGGAAGTACGAAGGGACGGTGAAGATCACGGACGACGTGCGTCCGGAGGGATTCACCATGCATATTGAGGCCAAGGGGCCGCAGGGGCAGGTGAGCGGAGTCGGCACGTTGAAATTCGAGGTGGTCTCGGATACCGAGACCAAGGTGATCTATGACGGCGATGCGAACGTCCGTGGCATGTTGGCGCGGATCGGTAGTCGCGTGATCCAGCCTGCGGCGAACATGATCACCGGTAAGTTCTTCCAGGAGTTGGCCACAAAACTAGGTTGATGCATTCCTGCAATCTGCATTTTGTGTGCATCCCACTGCCGACACGTTTGGTACACTCGAATCAACCAATGAGGGTTTCCGTATCAATACCGTTCCCGTCAGAGGAGGACCGAGATGTCATCACTGAATCGTCGTCGTTTTGCAACCCTCGCTGCCGCAACTGCGGCCGCTCCAGCTGTCATGCGTTTACCAGTTGCCGCACAGAGCGATTGGGCCAGCGAGACATTGCAGATTATGGCTCCGGCCGCGCCCGGCGGTGGCTGGGATACCACCGCTCGTGAGTTGCAACGCAATCTGCAGGAAGAAGGTCTGGTCAACACCGTCGAAGTCTTCAACGTCGAGGGTGCTGGCGGCACCATCGGTCTCGCCGAACTCGCCAGCAAGCACAAGGGCGATGGCCACACGCTGATGGTGATGGGTTTGGTCATGATCGGCGCCATCGGTCTGAACGATGCCCCGGTTGGACTGGATCAATCCACTCCGATCGCTCGCCTGACGGGCGAGTACGAGGTTATCGTTGTCCCGGCCGAGAGCGATCTCCAGACGATGGATGATTTGGCGCAGAAGTTCAAGGACGATCCCGCATCGGTCAGCTGGGCCGGCGGCTCCGC
>JAMLHR010000019.1 GCA_023957015.1 Thermomicrobiales bacterium
TTCAGAGCGCCATTGGCGCGAAGAATCTCCCGGCGAAGGGCTCGCTCCCGCTGCTCGGCTACGCCTCGGCCACCTTCGGTAGCCGACTGCCGAAGGCAGAATGGACCAAATCCGCTGGCCGCAATGCTTTCAGGTGAAATGCGATTAGGCCGCCTGTGGCGGTGCGCTTCGCGCGGAGACTCCACGGCGCTCCGCGCCTCTGAGTGACAATGCCACTTTGGTCCTTCGCGGTAGTATCAGCTCAACCCTTCGGGTCACCAAATCACATCAGTAAAAACCATTTTCTCGGTACAGATGCCTGAAATGGCCGGCGACTGTCGAGGGCAGTATCGGAACGACGCCCCGCATTGCGGCGCAGCGCCACTGACTCAGCAAACACGACAAAGCCCGGCGAACGTACTCGCCGGGCTTCTTGCGTCGTTCAAATCAGTCGAACCTAGGCAGCCTTACCGGCCTTGCCCAGGGATCGCTGGCAGCGGGTGCAGATATTCAGACGAATACCGACACCGTTCACCACAATGCGCTTCTTGTGCACATTGGCGCGAAAATCTCGACTGGTGCGGCGCTTGGAGAAGCTCACATTGTTGCCAAAGGTCTTCGCCTTGCCACAAACATCACACTTACCGGACATTTCACTGCTCCCCTCACACTACCTGGCAACGATCCGGGAACATTTCGACCGGCGGCCATCATGATTCAGATTCGGGTGGTGGACACCACGATATCGCCTGCTACCCGGCGACACAACGCTGAATGCTAGCACAGACCATGATGCCGCGCCAATTCATCCAGGCATGCCCGTTTGTTTCCGCATCAGCCAGAATGCACAACACCATAAGGCAATATGTATATAATTCGGAAAACATTCACCCTATTCGAGCATCCGAATGTATGCGCGAAAGGAGCGTTAGAGTGCCAACGCTGGACGAAACACCTGAACCTGCTGGCAGCGTCGATATCGCCGAGAGCGCCATTATCGCCGTCATTCACGAGTCCGTACTCTCCTGTTATGGCGTGGTGGAGCTTGGCCCCATCAAGTCAGCCCTGCGCCGCCGATTGCGTCGTAATGATCCATCGCGCGGCATCGAGATTACCGTCGATAATGGCCATCTCGAGATCGAGCTCTCAATAGTCGTCGAATATGGAACACCGATCTTCACCGTTGCCCAAAACGTGATGCAGACCATCAAGTTCCAGGTGGAAAGCATGCTCGCCATGACCGTGGATCGCGTCAACGTCAATGTTGACGGGCTCCGTGTCAGCACGCCCACCGAGAAGACAGCATGACCAACGCCCCCGTTCGTACCACCGCTGGCCACGCTACCTGGACAGGCGAGCAACTGCTGGAGGCGTTGACGTTCGCCGCCAGATTCCTGGCGCATCATCGGGATCGTGTGAATGCACTCAATGTGTTCCCGATTCCCGATGGCGATACGGGGACGAATATGTCCCTCACCATGAACACCAGCCTCGATTTCGCGGTCAAGGCCAATGCCACCGATACCGCTGGGCATCTGGCGGATCGGTTCGCCTATGGTGCGTTGATGGGCGCCCGAGGTAACAGCGGTGTGATCCTCAGCCAGATTTGGCGGGGATTCGCGAACGGACTCGATGGCTGCCACGTTCTCACGGGTGAGGACCTGGGGCGAGCTCTCAACGCCGCCCGTGACAAGGCATACCAGGCGGTGATGCGACCGGTGGAAGGTACGATGCTCACCGTCATTCGCGTTGCCGCCGAGACGGCCGCAACCGCAGCAACACCGGAGAGCTCGGTCACGGATGTGCTGGAGACGGCACTCCGTGGTGCTCGCACGGCGTTGGCGGATACGCCCGAGATGCTCGAGATCCTGAAGCAGGCCGGTGTTGTCGATGCTGGCGGCCAGGGTGTTGTCTACCTGCTTGATGGCATGTACCGCTACGCGCTCGGCAATACCACGATCGACGAAGACAGTAGCAGCGCCCAGATCGGCGCCGAAATGGATTTCCTGGATAACGTCTCGGAACTCCATGGCGAGGATCCGTTCGGCTACTGCACCAACTTCATGGTCTTCGGTGAGGGTATCGATTTTGCCACCGCCCGCGAAACCTTCAGCGTTATGGGGCAATCCGTCGTCGCGGTCGGTGACGATACCGTCGTCAAGGTCCATATCCATACGGAAAACCCGGGTGAGGTCCTGGCTTATGCGCTCACGCTCGGGTATCTCGATCAGATCAAGATCGACAACATGACGCTTCAGACCGAGGAGCTCAAGGGTCAGCGCGCCGAAACCGATCACCATCACGATCGACCGAGTTGGGCAGGGTCCGCGATTCCGACCGAGATTCATGGCGATACGGCCATCATCGCGGTCGCGGCAGGCGATGGTCTGGCGAGTGCCCTGCTCTCAATGGGCGCGAACCTGATCGTCAACGGTGGTCAGACAATGAATCCAAGCACGGAGGATTTGCTCTCGGCGGTCGAATCGCTGACCGTGGATCGGGTGATCCTGCTACCAAATAACAAGAACATCATTCTTTCCGCCCAGCAGGTCGCCGAACTCACCTCAAAGACGGTACGCGTGATACCAACACGATCGCTGCCCCAGGGGCTGGCCGCGCTGGGTCGATTCGGATTCGAGAGTGCGCTCGATGACAATGTCGCCAGCATGACGGCCGCAATTGGGGATGTCGCTTGTATTGAGATCACCACTGCTGTCCGCGAAGTTGAGATCAACGGTGTGGATGTCAAGGAAGGTCAGCTCATCGGCCTCCTGGACGGCGATCTCGTCGCTTCCGGCACCGATCTGTCTGACATCGTGACCGCAACCTTCGCCGCACTTGCGGACAACGAGCCGGAACTCCTCACCGTGTTCACCGGCGCGGACGCGTCCGATGAGGAGACGGTGAGGCTGGAAGAGGAGATCTCCGATCTTTATCCGGATGCGGAGATCGAGATCATCGCTGGTAATCAACCGCACTATCACTTCGTCATCGGCGTCGAGTAGTCGCCATGTTCGTTCCCTTACCTGACGGGAGGCCACATGACCGCAAACCGAACAGTCGCCATCGTTACCGATAGCACGTGTGATCTGGATAAGGATCTGGCACGCAGCCGCAGTATCACGGTCGTGCCGCTGAACGTCCATTTCGGCGAGGAGGTTTTCCTCGACCAGGTGGAGATCAGCACCGACGAGTTTATGGAGAAGATGGCGAGTACCGTCGCGCTTCCGACAACCAGCCAACCATCGGTGGGAGCGTTCGAGCGCGCCTATCGCGAGGCGGCCGAGGCAGAGGGGGTCAAGGACATCGTCTGCGTGGTGTTGTCCTCGAAACTTAGCGGGACGTTCCAGAGCGCGTCGATCGCAGCCCAAAATCTCGCCGAGGAACTCAGCGTCGAAGTCGTCGATTCCTTTTCGGTGAGCTATGGTCTCGGATTCCAGGCGTTACGTGCCGCCGATCTAGCGGACGAAGGCAAGAGTGCGACTGAGATCGCGACGACGCTGCAGAACGAGATCAGCCGCTATCACATCGTCTTCTTCGCGGAGACGCTTGAGCACCTGCGCCGCGGCGGACGGATCGGCAAGGCTGCCCAGCTCGTTGGCACATTGCTCCAGCTGAAGCCACTGCTTCGGCTCGATGAGGGCGTCATCGTTCCATACGAGCGAACGCGCACTCGCTCAAAAGCGATCAAGGCGCTGGAGACATTCGTCAACGACATCGGCTCAGCCGATGAGATCACGGTTCTGTACAACACCACTCCAGATGATGCCCAGGCATTGGCCGATGCCGTCCAACCCAAAACACCGAACCATACCTCCGTGCTGGCCAAGGTCAGTCCGGTCATCGCCACCCACCTCGGCCCTGGCGTGCTTGGTGTCATCGTCAAGGAGAAGATGAGTGAGTAACGATCGTCGCGTTCGCGTTGTCACGGACAGCGGGTCGGATATCCCAAAACACCTCTGCGTCGAACTCGGCATCCGGATTGTGCCGCTCTCGCTTAACTTCCCCAATGAGTCATTGAAGGACTCCGTTGATATCAGCGCCCAGGAATATATCGCACGCTTGCAGGCCTCCGAGCAGTTGCCGTCAACGGCACAACCCTCAGTGCAAGATTTCGCCGAGGTCTTTCAGAGCGAGCTCGATGCCGGTTGTGAGGTGGTCTGCATCACGATCTCGTCACTCCTCTCGGGCACACACAACGCCGCCCGTCTGGCCGCCGAGCAGGTAGACGCAACCCGGATTCACATCGTCGATTCCAGGGCAGCCACGATGCAACAGGGCTGGACGGTGATCGAGGCCGCCCGCGCCGCCCAGGGTGGTGCGGATGTACAGGAAGTCATCGCCGCAGCCGAATCGGCGATTCCGAAGTGTTTCACCTTTGCGGTGTTGCAGACGCTGGACTATGTCTACAAGGGTGGTCGCATCGGTCGCGTCCAGCATGCCTTCGGATCGGCGCTGGGTATTAAGCCGATCGTGGGATTCGCCGAAGGCGTCCTGATCCCCTACGAACGCGTGCGTACCTGGAAGAAGGCGGTTGGTCGTGTGATCGAGCTGGCCTCCTCCAAAGGTGAGGTGCTCGACCTGGCAGTACTGCATACCGATAACCTCGCCGATGCCCAGCAGATTGAGCGAGAACTACGAGATCGGTATCCTGAAGCCAATATCGTTATCGATTGGGCTGGCCCAACGATCTCTACCTACGCCGGTCCTGGTGCGCTCGGCATCATGGTCCGTGTAGCCTAATGCCGTGCCGTCAGATCGCTCCCTCAGTTCATCCACCGATCGCGTCAATGTTGCCATTGACGCGCTTCGGCATGTCTGGGTTGGTGGCGACGATTATGTTCGCGAGCTGATTCGGGCGACGGATGCGCTGACCGCCGCCAGGCAGGGCGTTCCCTATCAGATCGTCCATGAACTCGATACCTCAATCGCGGCACTTCGCGCGCTGCCACGCGATCTCACCGCCCGTCGGGCCGCCGTCCAGACAATCGCCGAACGGCTCAAGGCGATTAACGCGGAACTCCTCTCCGCCACCCAACCTCCAGTGGAGAAGGGCAAGCTCACATCCGCGCTGGTGCCACAGAAACGAAAACCATTACGGCTCTCGGTCTCGCCGGATGATCTCCTCACCGCACTACCCGGTATTGGCGCGAAAAAACTGAAACCGTTCAACGAGGGGTTACATCTCTACACCGTTCAGGATCTGCTCCAGTTCATGCCGCGTAGACATATCGACTACTCGAAGTCGACCAACCTGAGCGATCCGCTCCAAATGCGTGGCGATATCGTTGTCCAGGGCACGATCAGCAACATCCAGGTGATCCGCGCGGGGACGCCGCGCGTTCAGGCCCGCCTCACAAACGAGACGGGGTCGATACGCATCACCTGGTTTAGTACCTACATTCAGAACCAACTCCACGAGGGCGATCGGATCGTTGTCGCTGGCACACTGGCACCGGGGTACGGAGGACTTCAACTCACCAATCCGGAATGGGAGCCACTCAGCGCCAACGGTGTCTTCCAGATGGATGCATTGGTACCGGTCTATCCGCTGACCAAAGGCATCTCGCAGAAGATGATGCGACTGCACACACGCACTGCGATTGAAGCGACACGGGATCGACTCGTCGATTGGCTCGGTGACGCCCGACCGTTCATCGATGACGATGTCTGGGATTTCCTGCCAGGCGTTGAGACGATGTACGAGCATATCCACTACCCGCCACATATCGACGACTACGTTCTCGCGCGCAAACGCCTGACATTCGAGAATCTGCTCCTGCTTCAACTTGGTATGGTGCAGATGCGCACAAAGGCCAAGGCTGAGGAAGGTCGCGCGCTGCGTGTTGATCCGGATGAACTCAATGCGTTCATCACCACCCTACCCTTCCCGCTCACGGGCGCCCAACGACGCGTGGTGGCGGAGATGCTTGGCGATATCGGCACCGATTCACCGATGACGCGACTCGTCCAGGGCGATGTCGGTTCCGGCAAAACGGTGGTCGCCACTATCGGAGCCTGGGCAGCATGGCGGAACGGATATCAGTCCGCGATCATGGCACCAACGGAACTGCTGGCGGAACAGCACGCCGTCACCTTCGAGCGCATCTTCTCGGCTCTGCCGGAGGAGGCGCGACCGAAGGTTGCCCTGATCACCGGTTCGACGCGAGCAAAGGAACGACGCGAGATCGTGGCCGGACTTGAGGCTGGGGAGATCGATATCGCGATCGGTACCCACGCGCTCTTCAGCGACGATATCGCCTTCACGGCGCTTGGGTTCGTGGTTATCGATGAGCAACATCGCTTCGGTGTGAACCAGCGTACCGCCCTGACGCGGAAAGCTCACGGGTATCAACCCCACCTCCTCTCGATGACAGCGACACCGATTCCACGCACATTGAACCTGGTACTGCATGGCGACCTCGATGTCTCGGTCATTGATGAGAGGCCGCCGGGTCGTGTTCCGATCAGCACGTTCTGTTACGTCGGTCCCGCACGAAGCAAGGCCTACCAGCTCGTACGACATGAAGTGCAAAAAGGCCACCAGGTCTTCGTTATCTGTCCTCTGGTCAACGAGTCCGATACGATTGTGGCCAAAGCGGCGGTTGAAGAGGCGGAGCGGTTACAAAACGAGGTGTTCCCCGGTCTCAAGGTGGATGTGTTGCACGGAAAAATGCGCAGCAAAGCGAAAGATGAGATCATGGAGCGATTCCGCAATCATGAATTCGACATCCTGGTCTCGACCTCAGTGATCGAGGTTGGTATCGACATCCCGAATGCAACCGTCATGATGATTGAGGGGGCTGATCGGTTTGGATTGGCACAGCTCCATCAATTCCGTGGTCGGGTTGGTCGCGGCGAAAACAAAAGCTACTGTCTCTTGCTTAGCGATGATGTCAGTGCTGAGAACAACGCACGACTGCAAACGATGGTCGCCACCGATGACGGTTTTGTGCTGGCCGAGAAAGATCTGGAGTTACGTGGACCCGGCGATGTGATTGGCACGCGTCAGAGCGGACTCCCCGATCTGGGCGTGCTCGAGATGGGGTTCGATAGCCGTATCCTTGATCGGGCACGGGCAACTGCTGAACGACTGATCGCTGCCGATCCCGAGATCAGCGAAGTACGCTTCCCGCGGCTCAAACCACGCTTGCGCGCATACTGGCAACACCGGCAGACAACGATCGCACCGGCCTCGTAGAACAGGGACAGACATGCGGATCATCTCGGGCTCAGCCCGCGGTCGAAAACTGAAGGGGCCACCCAGCCACGCCACTCGGCCGATGACGGACAAGATTCGCGAGGCAGTGTTCAACTCGTTGGCATCGCTGGGTGTCTGGCCGGAACACGTGGTGGATATGTACGCTGGCACCGGCGCCATTGGCATCGAGGCACTGAGCCGCGGGGCGGAATCGGTGGATTTCGTCGAAATGGGTCGAGAGCAGGTTGCGGTGATTCGCGACAATCTGCGCACCACCGGGTTCGATAGCAAAGCCAGAGTGCATCAGACCAGCGTGGAATCGTTTATTGAGCGAGCGCAGGAGCCAGTCGACTTCGTGGTGCTTGATCCTCCCTACGCTGATCCCAAGATCATACCCACCCTGGAGAAGCTCGCGTCGTCGAAGTTGGTACAATCTGGCACAATTGTGGTGCTGGGGCATTCGCCACGCGTGGAGCCGCCAGATACGATCGGCACGCTGCAGGTACTGCGCCATCGGTGTCATGGGGATACGTGTTTCTCTATCTATGAGAACGCCCCGGATGAGGATCAGGCATGAGTCTCGCCATCTATCCCGGGAGTTTCGATCCGCTGACCAACGGACATCTGGATGTGGCGTTACGCGCCGCCCGTCTGTTCGACCAGTTGGTGCTTGGAGTCTATGAGGGCTCCAACAAGCCCGGAGCATTATTCACGATTCCGGAGCGCGTTGAACTGGCCCGGATCGCCATCGCCGAAAGCGCTGACACGTATGCGGATCGCATCCATGTGGAGCGATTCTCCGGTCTGGCAGTCACGTACGCCCGCGAAAAGGGCGCGATCGCGATCGTGCGTGGCTTGCGTGCGGTTTCCGACTTCGAATATGAGTTCCAGTACGCGCATATGAACGAGCATCTGGCACCAGAGATCGAGGTTGTTTCGCTCATGACCAGTTCCAGCACATCGTTCATCAGTTCCAGCTTCATCCGAGAGGTCTCCATGCTGGGAGGATCATTGGAAGGGCTGGTGCCGGATAATGTAGCGAGGGCACTGAATCGCCTTCGGATTAAGCGACAACACGAAGCAGCGGTGCTCACGAAGGACACGATATGAGTCAGCCACAGCCACAACCACCACGAATGCGAAACACCCAGGAGAGCACGCCTGATCTGGTCTACAACATCGATCAGCTGGAGTACCTGGTTAGCAGCGGCAAGCGCGTCCCGATGAGCCGCATGGTGATCGTGGACGAGGACGAGTTCATGGGGCTCCTGGACGATATCCGGGCCAACATCCCGATGGAGATTCGCGATGCCCAGCGGCTGCTGAAGGAACGCGAACGCATTGTTGGCGAGGCGCAGGAAGAGGCGCTACGGATCGTGAACGATGCTCAGCGTCGCGCCCAGGTACTGGTGGGTGAGCATACCATCATGGCGGAAGCCAAGCAGCATGCCGAAGAATTGCTGCGCCAGGCCGAGAAAGCGCGCCAGGAAGAGAAGGGTCGCATGCAGGTGTATTTCCTGCAGCAGATCGCCGCGATTCGCGCCGCAGCCATCACCACGATGGGCACGATGGAAGCGACTGTTGAGCGATCACTCGATGCCCTCGACGACGCCCAGGCGGCCATCGAACAAGACGACGGCCCACAACACTAACTCATTGAAAATGAACCGGCGTAGCCCGTATACTCTCATGGCTACGCCGAAACACGTTTTCGGCGTGTCTTCGTGCGTTTGCCGGAGAATGTCTGGCAAATACGCGTGACAGTGATTGAGGATCGTGAGTACACAGCACCCTGAGCCGATTCAGTTGGATGATGACCTGATTATCAAGGTGTCATCGTTGCTGATGGAGAGTATCGGCAGCACCCGCAAGGTGAATGTCTACCTTAACCGGTTCAGTCTCGATGAGGATCTGACAGCAACCGATGTCTCGGCATCGATTGTATTAACCCGGCTGAATAGAGGTGTTCTCGCCTCGGGATCAGCCACCGGATCGGTCGAGTTGGAGTGTGTCCGCTGTCTCAATACATACGAGCAGTCATTCACGGTGAAGTTCGCCGAACAGTTTCGGCAGATCACTGAGGTCCTGGATGGACGGGGTGTGACCCCGCCTCGCGAGGAGCCAGAGGATGACGAGGGCGATGATGAACTCGCTTTTGAGATCAACGACGCCCATGAACTTGATCTAACGGAGTTGCTGCGGCAGTGGATCCTTCTCAGTCTTCCCATGACACCCGTCTGCGGAAAGGACTGTCCGGGGCCACAGGCATACGGCGGTAACGAAGAAGATGTGATCGATGCGCGGTTTGCCGCGCTTCAGGATTTGCTGGATACCGAAGGCGAGCAGCCTTCGTGAACCTTGCGTCGCCGGGGTGGCGATATACGTAGACATGCGCCGCAGGTGGCGGCAGAAGCAGGAGTAAAACGATGGGTGCACTTCCCAAACAACGAATCAGCCGCGCGCATCAGGGCAACCGACGCCGTCATCATTTCATTGCTGCACCAACACTGGTGCCGTGCAAGGAATGCGGCGAGATGAAGCAGGCGCACCATGTTTGCCCGAGCTGTGGTCGCTACCGCGGTCGCCAGGTCGTTCAGATCGAGACCCGACAGCGCGCCGCCGAGTAGCGGTTCGTATCGCAGATTTCCTGAGAACAGGCGGAGCCAGGTGCTTCCGCCTGTTCTTTGTGTCCACGATTGACGGGCCATAACAGGACATACCCCGGCAAACTTCGGTATCATGAGCCATACACCAGTAGGGTTGGCCATCTCCTCACTTCATCATCGCCAGCCAATCCACCAACTAGCCAGGAGCAGAGCCAGGATATGCCGTACGCCGCGATAACAGGTTGGGGATTCGCTGTGCCCGATCGGGTGGTCACCAATGCCGACCTCGAACGCATGGTGGACACCAGCGACGAATGGATCGTCTCGCGTACCGGAATCCGGGAGCGACGCATCGTCTCGCAAACTGACTCCACCACGTCACTGGCGGCACTGGCCGCAGCCCGAGCCGTTGAGAAGGCGGGCCTCTCGCCGCTCGATATCGAGCTCATCGTGACTGCTACCTGCACTGCGGATGACTTCCTGGTCTCCCAGGCGGCGCTGGTGCAGGCGGCGATTGGCAGCAAGGCTGCCGCCTTCGATGTCGGCTCCGCCTGTGCCGGATTCGTGACTGCGCTGGATGTGGCAACACAGTTTGTACGCAGCGGTTCCTACAAGCGCGTGCTCGTCGTCGGTGCCGATACGCTCTCCCGCTACATCGACTTCACCGATCGCTCCACGTGTGTGCTCTTTGGGGATGGTGCTGGCGCCATCGTCCTGGAAGCCACCGAGGAGGAACGCGGTTTGCTGGCTTCCGTGATGGGTGCCGACGGCAGCGGCAGCGAGCATCTCTTTGTCCCCGGTACGGCGCGCTTCGCACCGGAGTCCGCCGATCTCTTCCCGGATGCACGACCGCATGTCCAAATGAACGGCCAGGCCGTCTACAAGTTCGCGGTAAATGTGATGAACGAGGCTTCGGTTGAAGCGATCGCCAAGGCCGGTATGGATCTGGATGACATCGATATGCTCATCCCGCATCAGGCCAACATCCGCATCATCGAGGCGGCGGCCAAACGCCTGAACCTGCCGATGGATCGCGTTTGGGTCAATCTGGATCGCTACGGGAATACCACCGCTGCGACGATCCCAATCGCAATCTCGGAAGCAGCCGATGCTGGCAAGCTGAAAGAAGGCGCGAACATCGTGGTCGTGGCCTTTGGTGCCGGACTGGCCTGGGCAGCGGGCGTCCTACGCTGGGGTGTCGCAGGCACCCGCAATGCTGCACAATAAGCAACAAGAACTGAGAATGAATGTGGAATCGCATATCGATTTCGCAGGCACCTTAACAGGAGACGGAGGCAGGAATGACTGATGCTCGAATAGCTGTGGTGACAGGCGGTACCCGTGGTATTGGCCTCGCGATAGCGGAACGGCTGGCCACGGATGGCTATGACCTGCTCCTCACCTATCGTGGCGATGCCGACGCCGCCAAGGCGGCATCCGAAGCGCTGGCAAGCACCGGTCGCCGTATCGAGGTCATCTCCGCCGATGTCTCCACCGCCGAAGGTGCAACTGCCACCATCGAAACCGCAACCAAGACATTCGGCCGCATCGATGTGCTGGTGAATAACGCCGGTATCACTCGCGATAACCTGATCATGCGTATGAGCGAGGACGATTGGGACGCTGTTCTCAGCACGAATCTCAAGGGCGCATTCCTGACCTCAAAGGCCGTCGTCCGTCCAATGCTGCGGCAGAAATCAGGACGTATCATCAATATCACCAGCGTGGTTGGTCGCATGGGTAATGCGGGACAGGCGAACTATGCCGCAGCCAAGGCTGGGCTGATCGGTCTGACCAAGACACTCGCCAAGGAAGTCGGCAGTCGCGGGATCACCGTGAATGCAGTGGCACCTGGCTTCATCGATACACGTCTCACCGATGTGCTTCCCGAAGAGCTGAAGAAGGCCCTGCTGGATGCGACACCGCTGGGACGATTCGGCACGGTTGAGGATGTGGCCAACGCCGTCGCGTTCCTCGCCTCCGATCAGGCGTCGTATATCACCGGGCAGGTGCTGTCGGTTGATGGCGGCATGAGCATGGCATCGTAGATTCGCGGGGAAGAGAACGCAGATGTTCAAGAAGATTCTGATCGCAAACCGCGGGGAGATCGCTCTGCGCATCTTGCGCGCGTGTCGCGACCTCGGTGTACCAGCGGTGGTAGCCTACAGCGAGGCTGATGTCGATTCCCTCCCCGTTCGCCTGGCGGACGAGGCGGTCTGCATCGGACCTCCGGCCGTCGCCAAGAGCTACAACAATATCCCGGCGGTCGTGACCGCCGCGCTGGTGACCGGCTGCGACGCCATTCACCCAGGTTATGGATTCCTGGCCGAAAACGCATACCTGGCCGAGGTCTGCCAGCAAGTCGGTGTCACCTTTATCGGTCCCTCCCCAGAAGTCATTGATCGCATGGGCAACAAGGCCGAAGCCCGCAAGGTGATGAGCGCAGCCGGTGTGCCGCTTCTCCCGGGTACCAAGGGAATCGTGCCCACGCTGGCGCACGCGCGGGACGCCGCCAAGGAAATCGGCTATCCGGTGGTGATCAAGGCGGTTGCTGGCGGTGGTGGTCGTGGTATGCGCGTAGCCTACAACGAGGCTGAACTCGTTCGCGGCTATCCGATGGCCCAGAGCGAGGCCGAGAGCGCCTTTGGCAATGGCGATGTCTATATCGAACGCTATCTGCAGAAACCACGACATGTGGAGGTACAGGTACTGGGCGATATGCACGGCAATGTGATCGCCGTTGGCGATCGCGATTGCAGCCTGCAACGCCGTCATCAGAAGGTGGTCGAGGAGGCACCGGCACCGAATCTACCCGACAAGGTTCGCCGTAATCTGCTCAAGACCGCCGAGAAGGGTGCCAAGGCCGCTGGCTACTACAGCGCGGGCACGCTCGAATTCCTGCTGGATAGCGATGGTCGTTTCTACTTTATGGAGATGAACACGCGTATCCAGGTGGAGCACCCGATTACCGAGGAAACCTCGAGCCTGGACCTGCTGGTGTGGCAGATTCGGGTAGCAGCCGGCGAGAAGCTGGATCTCCGCGAGGAGGAATATCGCAGCCGCGGTCATAGTATCGAATGCCGCATTACGGCCGAGGACGCTGCCAACGACTTCCGCCCAAGTGTCGGTAAGATCGAGACTTATATTGCACCGGGCGGTCCGGGCGTACGTGTTGATTCTCACCTCTTCCCTGGCTATACGATCCCGCCGTTCTACGATTCCCTGCTCGGCAAGATCATTACCTGGGGGAATACGCGAGAGCAAGCCGTGGAGCGCATGGAACGCGCCCTGCGCGAAACCGTGCTGACTGGTGTGAAGCACACGATTCCTTTCCACAGCGAAATCATGTCGGATGAAGCCTTCAAGCGTGGCGATGTCCACACCGGCTTTATCCCTGAGTTCTTTGAACGGCTCGATGATCGCGCGTTAGCCGATGATGTCTTCAGCGAGGAGCCTGCATCATGACCACATCCGATCGCGCCGAGGTGAGCACCTCGGTCCCCATCATCAACGACAACGAAGTGAGAGGCACCGTACGGATCGCACCCAAGGTGCTGATTCAGTTGATCGAGACCACCGTGCGCGATGTTCCCGGTGTGCTCTCGCTCACCTCCCGCAAAGGGAAGAAGCAGGACGATGAACCACACGGTAAAGCCTTCGACGATGGCAAGGTCCGCGTGGTGGTGGACGGCGATCAGATCGATGCCGATGTCGCCGTGATTCTCCATGCCGGCACGAATGTAGCTGGTGTGACCGAGAAGATTCGCCATGAAGTTGGCGTAGCAGCTGGCCGCATGCTGGGTATGACGGTGCGCAGCGTCGATATCTACGTCGACGGTTTCGCGGCGGGTGACGCATAGATGACCGAGAACAAACCGACGAACGCACGCCCGAACAAGGGCGGACAGCATCGGCGTGCCCACAAGCCGGGATCCAGTCCAAAACAGTTCGGTAAGGGAGCGAAGCTCGAGAACTCATCGGTGCGACATCAGGGTCGCGTGCTGGCGATGCAGACGCTCTTTGAGATCGATGCGGCCCAGCGAGATGTGGACGATATCGTGACCCGTATCCGCTGGGATGAGTCGAGTGTGCCGGAGAGCGCGCTGGAATCCCCGGATGAGGACGAGCGCGATATCGACGAGATCCCTGGTAACGTCGCCGATCACGCCGAACGCCTCGTCCGTGGCACCGTTGCGAATCTGGAGACGATCGATCCGGTGATCGCGGCGGCGGCTCCCGCATTCCCGATCTCGCAGATCGCCTCGGTCGATCGCAATGTCATCCGACTCGCGATCTACGAACTGCAGCATGAACGGGACGTACCGGTGAGTGTGGCGATCAACGAGGCTGTGGAGATCGCGAAGCGGTTTGGCGGCGAGAACAGCGGTCGCTTTGTGAATGGTGTACTGGGCACAGTCGCCAGGCAGTTACCGAAGGATCGATGAAACAGGTCGACGGTCGTAAATCTTGCGGGTATGCTTTCATTACCGATACACAGGATGTGAAAAACCTGTAAACTCGGAGCAAATCCGGAAAGTAACCGTTGCCTCGTACATGGGGCTCAACTAGGAGGAAACTCAATGGCAACCACTCTCGAGCGTGTTCAGGCGATCGTTGTTGACCGACTCGGTGTCGAGGCCGATCAGGTGGTCGAGTCCGCCGAGTTCATCGGCGATCTTGATGCCGATTCCCTGGACCTCGTCGAGGTCATCATGGCCATGGAGCAGGAATTCGACCTTGAGATCAAGGACGAGGATGCCGAGTCCATCCGCAGCGTTGGCGATGCTGTGCGCTACATCGACGAGCACGCGGGGGCATAGTCACTGCCTGATAGAGACGTAGCATCGGGTTTTATACCCGGTGACTGCCGAAGGCAGAGCAATGTGAATCCCAACTACTATCGGCTTCCCCGGGGGATTCTGCCGAAGGCGGCCGGAACGAAGTGGAGTAGCGGAGCGAGCCCTCGGGGCTTCGCCCCTCTGAATGACGAGTAAAATCGTGTATCATGTACGGGTGATTTGGCTGATCGGGTCAGATCACCCGTATTGTTTTTCTGCGAGCGTACGACCTTCTTCTGCCCTGGCGGGGCAGATGCCACAGATGTGGCAGACGAGCCGTGTATCCATCCTGGTCGTCCATCAGCGTCGCTGAGATACATGGTCCGAACCTCGCGCCAGAACGTTCTCAAAAGGAGCCTTCTACCATGGCGCGCTTTCTAAAAGCACCCAAGCTTTCGATGCCCCATCTTCCAGACTGGAATAGCGACGAACCGGAAGTGTTCGAGGAGATGACGCTCCAGGAGCACCTGGAGGAGTTCCGCGATCGCATCATCAAGATGATCATCGCGATCGTGCCGGCGTTCATCATCGGCTGGATCTTCCATCCACGCGTGCTTGAGGACATCCGGGAGAAGTCGAAGGCGGTTGGAGGATTGCAGACGCTCTCCGCCGTTGACCCGATTACAATCTCGTTCCAGATATCTCTCTACATCGCCATCGCGATCACGATGCCCATCATCGTCTACCAGTTCATCGCCTTCCTGATGCCAGGTATGACGAGGAAAGAGAAGAAGTTCCTCTTCTCCTCCCTCCCCTTCATCACCATACTCTTCGTCGCGGGGGCTCTCTTCGGTTACTTCATTGCCGCCCCGCGGGCCATGGACTTCCTGTCGAATTGGAACCAGGGCATTTTGAAGTGGGAAATCACCGCCCAGAACGCCGTCACATTCTTCCTGCGCCTGGTTCTGGGTGTGGGAATTGGCTTCCAACTACCAGTCATCATCTTTGTCTTGACGAAGCTGGGCTTAGTCAATGTCAAGCAACTGCGGAAGTGGCGAAAATACGCCTACCTGGTCCTGTTCGTGGCTGCCGCCATCATTACACCAACGCCAGATCCACTCAATATGAGCGTTGTCGCTATTCCGCTGATTCTGCTCTATGAGTTCGGAATTCTCATCAGCGCGTTCTTCGGTCGCACCATCATTCGTGAACCCCGACCGGGTGAGCGAGATCCGAAGGATATCGTCACCGTCAATTAATGACCAATGAGAGGGTCAGGGCTTTCCGCTCTGACCCTTTGGTCTACTCCAGTCCCAGTGTCTTCTCGTCCGCGGCGGGTACCAGTATCGTGTATTCGTTGCGATAGGTGACCATTCCGGGACCAGCACCATGAATCTTGCGGACGTGTCTCCGTTGAGCGACATCGACCTCGACGTTGCCGGCATCGCGGGACTGGCTGTACCAGGCCGCCAGGCGGGCGGCGCGCTGGACCATGGCATCATCTGGCTCATCGGTAGAAATGCGCGGTCGCAGGATCACATGGCTCCCCGGGATGTTGCGGGCATGTAACCACCAGTCGCTGGCACCGGCGATCTCGAAGGTCACCTGCTCGTTCTCACGACCGCTCTTGCCAATGTAGTAGAGATTGCCATCGTCATCTGTCAGCGGAGTTACCTTGCGGATGGATTTCTTCCCGGAACCCCGGGGCTTAACTCCGGGACCACGACCACCCTGCGGATTGAGTTTGAGGTTACGGGCTGCTTCTTCAAATTCGGATCGGAGCGCCTCAATCGCGGCGAAGCCTTCTGCCTCACCAGCGGCCCAGCGAAGCTGCTCCAGATACTGGCGCTCGGCCTCGGCGGTATCAATGCGTTCCGGTAGCTGCTCGCCCGCCTTCTGGCTCTTGCGATAATCCTCAAAGTATTCGGCCGCCACCGTCTTCGGATCCTTCTCGGGATCAAGCGGAATCCGTTCCTCCCCGACTTCGGTCTCAACCACCAGTTCACTATCGCCCGGCTGAATCTGCCACAGATACGCGTAGATAGCATCGCCCCAGCGACGCAATCGCTCGATATCGTGACTACGCTCCTGTTGCTGTCGCAGGCTGTGCAGGCGCGTGTTCACGCTCTGCAGGGCACGATCGATGTTCTGGATCAACTGGGCGCGCCGTTGGGCATGATCTTTGGGGGTCGCCTCACCAGCAGCAGTCTGGGCGGCCTCTATCGCCGCGGAGATACTGGCGATTGGCTCATCCTCGGCATCAACGGCAAGGTGATGTATCGGTAGCGCTCCGTAGCCGATGGGGACATCGTCACGTCGGTAAAGATGCGGTTCCCACGCTCCGGTGAGCAGCGGTTGATACATCTCACGGAGAACGCGGGCGAGTTCCACCGCACCGTCGGAAGTGACCTCGCCAATCAGGGTTGCAACGCTACCCGTTGCCCGGAAAGAGACCTCACGCGCCGTCTGCGGGCTCACCGAGCGGAATGCGCGCACCAACACGGTATCCAGCCTATCCTCGGGTTTTGCGTTCGCCAGCAGCTGCTCGATACTGATCGATGTTGTTTGGCGCGGGTCCAGCTTATCCGGTATCGGTGGCAGCGCATATGGTCGCTTGGGTTGAATCTGGCGAACGCGACTCATGGCGATATTCACGCGCTTGGCGCTCTCCCGCACGAGGCCGTCTTCATCCACCAGTACGAGATTCGAGTGCCGTCCCATGATCTCAATCGCCAGATCGAGGCGGCTCACGTTATCGCCGCTCCAGATGTCGTCATCATCGAGGTCGTCTTCCTCGTCCCCGGGAGTAAACCCCGAGGCTACGTCTCCCCCGGGGGCTACGGAGGGGGACATGCGTTTGGCAATGCTCAGGGTGATGATGCGCTCCAGTGGAGGTTGGGTGATATCGATGATGTACCCACCGCGCACATACTTGCGCAGCTGGAGGCTGAAGGGTGTGATGGTGTTCGGATCAGTACTCGGCATGGGGTCAACGAGGTAGGTTCGCGGGTTCTCGGAACTGGCGCTGGCAATGAGATGCCAACGCTTTCCCTGAGCATAAACCTCCATCGCCACGGTTAGCGCATCGACCATACCTAATCGCTGGATACGTCCATCAAGGATCGTTCGCCGGAATTCTTCGACCACAGCACCGGTGGTCAGGACATCGAACATCGCAATTACCCATCTATCGCCATTTCGCGGTATTCTCTTGCAACGATCATCGCACATCGCGGTGTTCATCACCCAGAACAAGGAGCAGACACCGTTGTCCAATTCCGCCGCTCAGGATGAGCAGTTGCAGAAGCTCTATTCCGAAGGGAACGCTCTGATCGAGCGGATTCGGGAAGCGAACGCACCCAGAATCTTTATCATTTCTGGACCGAGCGGGGTCGGTAAGGATACGGTGATCGAACAGCTACGCGATGTCTTCCCCAATGCGAAGTACGTTGTTACCGCCACCACCCGCCCGATGCGCGTGGGTGAGATCGATGGTGTTCACTACCAGTTCATGTCAAAGGACGCGTTTGTAGAGGGTATCGAGAACGACGCCTTCATCGAAAATGCGCTGGTCTACGACAATCACTATGGTGTTCCCAAGCAGCCGATCATCGATGGTCTGGCCGACGACCGCGATGTCATCATCAAGGTCGATGTAAAGGGTGCGGCCACGCTCCGGCGGCTGATACCGAATACGATCAGCATCTTCCTCGCACCGGAATCGATGGAGGCACTGCTCGCCCGCCTGCGAGACCGCAAGACGGATGATCCCGATGTGCTGATGAAACGATTCCAGACCGCCAGTGCGGAGTTGGATGAAGTCAAGCACTTTAACTACGTGGTCTTCAACGAGGATGAGCGTCTGGACGCAGCGGTGAAATCGATCGTGAATATCGTCAATGTGGAGCGACTAAAGGTACAGCGCCCGGAAATCGTACTGCCATAACGCGGGATCCCGCAAAAGTGGACCCGTGGGTAGACCCCGGGTTTTTCGTGACCCGCGGATAAACCGCGAGCTTACGAAGGCAACCCCTACTCCTCCACCATCCAGAGGTCTTCCTTCGGATTCTCAATGCGATCGGTGAACATGATGCCGTCCAGGTGATCGATCTCGTGCTGGAGAACGACGGCGAGGTAGCCCTCCGCCTTGATACGCACTGGCTTGTTGTCGGTATCTATCGCCTTGACCGTGACCTGAAAGGCTCGCCGCACATTGCCAGCAATACCGGGCAGACTCAAGCATCCCTCTGCCCCATACTGCTCGCCACTCGCCTTGATGATCTCCGGATTAATCAGCTTGAGGCTAACCTCCTCGGTGCCATCTTCTTCATCTTCCGGCACATGGATCACAACCAAACGAATACTCTTGCCGATCTGTGGGGCCGCGAGACCGACACCCGGCGCCACCAACATCGTCTCAAACATATCGTCGGCAAGCTTCGCCAGACCAGCATCGGCCTTCCGCAGCTTCACCGCCTTCTTCCGAAGAATCGGATTTGGATCTTTCACAATAGGGAGAATCGCCATGACCTATCTATCCACTCACATACACTCGTAATTCGCCTACCCCAAGCAACGGTTCTCGGCGAGTTCCCAGGTAGCAGGGCAGCTCGTCTGCCCTTCGCTCCGACTCTCGAGGGGAGACAAGCTCCCCTGCTACCGATGTTTGTACTCGGAACAGCAATATCCATCGGAGATTCGCTACTAAAGCATACTCTCAGGATCGATATCGATCACCCACCCCGGTCGTATTGGCATATCGACCAGGAAAGCGTCCATCTGCTTCGTTCGCACGATGAGTTGCCACTGGTACTGATTGCGGATACGCGCCACGAACGCCGGGGTTGGCCCCAGGATCTCCAGCTCCAGGCTGTGCTTCCAGGCATGCATCGCCAGGGCACGAGCCAACATCTCCGCTTCAATCGCGGTCTCGCGTTCTTCATCTCCACGATAAACAAATCGTGCCAATCGGTAATGGGGCGGGAAGCGGAACTTCTCCCGGAAGCCGATCTCCGCCTCGTAGAATCGCTCGTAGTCGTGCTGACTGGCCGCCTGCACCGCGTAATGCCCCGGTGTGTAGGTCTGGAACACAACGATGCTTCCAGAGGTTCTCCGACCTGCACGACCGGCAACCTGAGTGAGGAGCTGGAACGTGCGCTCGGCGCTGCGGAAGTCCGGCAGGTAGAGCATCGAGTCGGCCTGGACAACACCGATCGTCGTCACCCGCGGCAGATCGAAGCCCTTACTCACCATCTGCGTGCCAACGATGATGTCAACACCATGCTCCTCGGCGCGATCAAGCATCGTCCGATAGCCGTACTCGCGGACAGCATCCGCATCCCAACGCATCACCCTGGCATCTGGATACAGACGCTGCACCGATTCCTCGACCCGCTGTGTACCGGCGCCGAGATAATCCAGCCGACTCTCGCACTCCGGACAGCGTTGCGGTGGTGGTGTGCGATGATCGCAGCGGTGGCAGATCATCGTGCGCATGTCGGCGTGATAGACCATCGGGATATCGCAGTTCGGGCAGACGATGCGGTGACCATGATCGCGACAGAGCACAACCGTGCTCATACCCCGGCGATTGAGCATGACAATGCTCTGCTCGTTGGCCGCCAATGAGCGCTCAATCTGCGTCTGCAGCTCGCGGCTAAGCAGCTCGCTATTCCCGGCCCGAAGTTCGGCCCGGAGATCGACGATACGCACCTCCGGCAGCTCCAGCGCTTCACTATCGGCCAAATGGGGACTCACGCGATGCGGGAGCTCCAACAGGTGCATCTCACCTGCCCTTGCCCGCCACATCGTCTCCACGGCCGGTGTCGCCGAGCCAACCACCATCACCGCGCCAGTAAGGCCAGCCAATTTCTGAGCCACCGTTCGCGCATGGTAGCGAGGATCGTTATCCTGCTTGAAGCTGGCATCGTGCTCTTCATCCATGACAATCAGACCGAGATTCCTGATCGGCGCGAATAGCGCGGAGCGCGGTCCAACCACGACATCGACCTCACCGGAGGCGATGCGCTGCCATAAGTCGTAGCGTTGGCTGTTGGTCATGGCACTGTGCAGGACATCGACACGACCAGGGAAACGATCGATAAATCGCCGCACAACCTGAGTCGCCAGCGCAATCTCCGGTACCAGCACCAACGCAGTCCGATGGTGCCGCAAGCACCACGCGACTGCCCGGAGATAGATCTCGGTCTTGCCCGATCCGGTGACACCGAAGAGCAACTGCGGTGTGGCGTCGCTACGTTGCAGACTACGTTCCACCTGCGACCACACCTGCTGCTGGGCGGCACTCAACGTGGGGATACGGCTGGCGCGGGGCTGCGGAGCTTCTCGCTCCGGTAGCTCGATGAGCTCGATCACGCCCTTCTTGACCAAAGCGTTCAACACGGTGGTGGTCACATCGATCATCGCCTGGATATCGGTTAGGGGGATCAGGTCGTCCCCAGCCTGTTGTCGCTCCCGATGTGCCTCGAAAATCGCATCCATTGCCTCACGTTGGCGGGGAGCACGCTGACCTATCGATGCTTCTGGATTGAGGAGCCGAATCAGCTTGACCATCCGTTGTTTCGGTAGCGAGGTCTCTGGTCGCTGCCAGCGCTGGATAATGCCAGCCTTGACCAGATCGGCGAGCACACCCGTCAGCTTCCTCCCGGTCCTCTGGCGAAGCACATCCAGGCTGAGCTCCTCATCGATCTGGAGCTCATCGATCACCATCTGTTGTACAGGCGTGAACTTGTGAGCGGAGAGATCAACACTCGGATGGAGCGTGTAGACCTCAATCGATCGCCACTTGCGACCCGGGGGGAGGTACAGCGATGCGCACTGATAGAACGTGCTGACGTTCTCCCGCGCCATCCAACCTGCAATTTCAAACTGGATGTCACTCAGAATGATTTCGGGTGTAACGACATCGCTGATCGGTCTGGTTGGAAACTCCGGTTCCGTGTCGGTGAATCCCACCACGAATCCGAGTACAAGTCGATTCCGCAGCGGCACCCGGATCAGTTGTCCCAGTCTCGGGAGATCGCCTTGGGGAGCGGCATAGGTGAGGACACCGCCATCGAGATGCACGGGTGCACCCTCAACGGCGACGCGAATCCAGATTGGACCGGAGGGAGCGGTGGACGGTTCCATGCCGTCATTGTAGCTATCCCGTATTACGAAGTCCGCCCGCAATGCCGTTGACGGCCAGATGCAACGCCTCGATCAGATCGGCATCGTCTCCGGATTCCCGCCAACGACGCAACAGCTCGACCTGGATAAGTGAGAGCGGATCGACGTAGGGATTACGGCGCTCGAAGGTCTTCTGCAGGCGAGGATCGCGATCATGCAGTCTACTCTCGCCGGTCACCGCCAAGATCATGCGCACTGTGCGCTCATACTCCTCGCGAATCCGTTGCCAGATGCGCTCACGAATCGCATCGTCCTGCACCAGTTGGACATAGCGTTCGGCGATACCCATATCGGCCTTGGCGATCGCCATCTCGGCATTGCTGAGCGTGGAGTGCATGAAGGGCTTGTTGGCGAAGAGATCGCGGAGATACTCCAGTCCGAACTCCTCGGCCGCGGCCTCCAGCGCCGAGCCAAGTCCGTACCAACCCGGCAGAATGATGCGGCACTGCGTCCAACTGAACACCCAGGGAATCGCCCGTAACTGGCGGATATCGTTGGTGCTGGAGCGCTTGGCCGGGCGCGAACCGAGCCGCAGTCGTGAGATGGCATCGATCGGTGTTGCCTGATAGAAGAAGGTGACGAAGTCTGGATCGCCGTAGACGAGATCGCGATAGACGGCCGATGAGACATCGCTCATGCGGTCCATAGCTTTCGCAAATCTGGCAGCCTCCTCAGGTGTCTCGTCACCACCGTCCCAGTCACGTAGTGGGAACGACTTAGCCAGAATCGCGCCAACAGCCAACTCGATCTCTCGATGGGCGATCTCGGCATTCGAGTAGCGCGTGGAGATGACCTCGCCCTGCTCCGTCATCTTGATTCGCCCCTGGACGGTATTGTGCGGCAGAGCCAGGATCGCCTTGTTCGTCGGTCCACCGCCGCGACCGACGGCACCACCGCGACCATGGAAGAACATGAACTCGACATCGTATTCGGCAAACATATCCGCCAGCTCGCGCTGGGCGCGGAAAAGACCCCAGGTCGAAGCGAAGTAGCCGGCATCCTTGTTGGAATCGCTGTATCCGACCATGACCTCTTGTACGCCACCGCTGGACTCCAGGGCACGACGATACTCCGGCATCTCAAGCAGCGCCCGCATCGTCAGCGGGGATTCCTCCAGCGTCAGTCGCTCCTCGAAGAGCGGCACAATGCGCAATCGGGCGTGATCACCACCGGGCTGGCAGAGACCCGTCTCCTTCATCAGGAGCAGTACCTCAAGGATGTCCGCCTCGGACTCACTATTGGAAATGATGTAGGCAGGGGCTTTGGTAATATGGTGGCTATCCATATGCCGCCGGATTGTGCGGAAGGTACGCAACACTTCATTGGCCGGTTCCGGCAAATCATCGGCATACTGGAACACAACCGGTCGGGGATCGTTGATGTACTGCCGCAATAGCTCGGTCCGCTCAGTAATACCCATACCGGCATAGCTCTGGGCGATGCCCGCATGACGGAACATCCAATCGATTGTGGCGCGGTGGCGATGAGAATGATCGCGGATATCCAGCAGCGCCAGATGGAATCCGAAAACCTCGACGAGCCGAATAATGTCGTGCAAATCACCGTTACGAATACTGGTGAGCCGTTGCGTTGTCAGCGCATCCTCAACAAGATGCAGATCCTGTAGCAACTCCTCGGCCGTATCGTAACCATGCGCCTCATAAGCGCGCGCTGCACCGAGTCGCTCACGCATCAACGTCAACGCGATGCGATAGGGCTCACCCCGGTTTTGCTCGTGTAGCTGCCGACTGAACTCCGGAAACATCGCTCCGTATCGCGCAATGATGTCATCCAGCATGTCTGTCGGTTGCACCATATGGTCGTGCACGGAGAGACGACCCGCCAGCCAGCGCAACCGATCGTAGAGGAGATCGATGGCCGAGCCCCGCATGATCTCCAGCGCCTCGACGGTAACATCCGGGGTGACAAATGGATTGCCGTCGCGATCACCGCCGATCCATGAGCCGAAACGCACAAATGGCGGTACCGTGACATCGGCATCAGGATAGACAGCGGCCAATCCCTCCTCGATATCGCGATAGATCTCGATCAACACCGGCGCGAGACTACTGGCAAAGTACACCAGCGTGGCGCGAAGCTCATCCTGCACCGTCGGTTGCGTAATCCGAAGCTCGTTGCTGGTCCAGATACCCGCGATGGCTGAGGACAGATACAAGCGCGCGCGATCAACCTCGCGCGGGAGCGCCCGGCGCTCATCCAGCTCACGTAACGCCCGAAAAATACGGGAAAGCTTGTCGATGATCGTCCGCCGTCGCGCCTCGGTAGGATGCGCGGTCAGTACAAAGCGAACATCGGCCTGATTGAGCATCGCCTGCATCTGCTCGGCGGTGATACCGCGCCGCGCCAGTGCCTCAATCGCCTCACGAATCGAACCTCGGCGAGCCTCGGTGGGATCGCTGGCCTCGCGCCGCCGCATGCGGCGAATGCGCTCGCTATCCTCGACGATGTTGTTGAGCTGAAAGTAGCTGGTGAAGGCCCGAATGAGCATCCGCAGTTCATCCGTATCGGCACCGGATATCAACGTATCGAGCGTCTCGCCGGCACCACCGACACCGCGGCGCAGATCCTTGGCGCCAGCACGAACGGCTTCCTCAAGCTCGAATGCTTCGTCGCCAGCAGTCTCCTGGATGACATCGCCCAGAATTCCAACCAACAGGTATAGATCGTCAGAAAACGAGCGCCGATGTTCCGCTCCCCTATGCACCGCCACACTCCAGCTTCAATCCATCATAAACACCCTTGAATGTACACTACCTCGCAGCACTGTTCCGGTCGCGTGCGGGAGAACACCATTGTCACAATCTGGCAGTTCGCGCATATCACAGCGATGGGCAGGATTTGTTGTGCGGCACGCACAGGGTCTCCTCCTGATGGCACTGATCGCGCTGGTCATGCTCATCCCCCTTGCGCGTACAGCAACGCACCACACGGTGCAGGATGGTTGGCTACCGGACTCCGCCGAGGCCGTTCAGGTGCAGACACTCGTTGCCAATGAGTTCGGTTCCGGAGCGACCACCTACTATCTCGTCTTCTCGTCTCCTGCGGGTACTGCCGCCGACGATCCCACATTCGTGCAGGATGTCCAGTATGCGGTGCGTCCGCTCCGTGGACACGCGGATGTGCAGTCCGTCCTCACCTGGGGATCGACCAACAACACGCTGCTCAATGAGATCCTGATCTCCGATGATCGCCACTACAGCATCGCTGTGGTCACCATGGCGGAGTCCGCCGACAGCCAGATCGGTACTCCAGACTGGGTGAGAGCACAGCTGGCTCCAACCGATCTCCAGGTCTCCATGACCGGGCTGGCGACCGTCGGAGATGACTTTCGCAGCTTCGGACACAACGACCTCGTTCGTGCCGAACTGATCTCGCTACCGATAACGCTGGCACTCCTCCTGATCATCTTTCGCGGTATCGTCCCTGCCCTGCTACCCGTCTTGATGGCGGCGGGGAGCCTCATCGTCGCTCTGGCTGCCATGGCGATGCTCAGCCGTTACGCCACTGTCAATGTGTTCACGGTCAATGCCGTGACTATGCTTGGATTGGCTGTAGGTATCGACTACGCCCTGATCATGATGACCAGGTACCGCGAGGAGTTGCGAAACGCGTCGCCAACTGAGGCGCTTTCGGTCACGATCACTCAGGGTGGTCGTACCGTGGTCACCGCGGGTACAACCGTCGCGATCGGTCTCAGCGGACTGGTGCTCTTCGAAGTCCCGGCAGCGACAACAACGGCGATTCTCGGGGCCATCGTCGTCTTGGCTGCGGTTGCCATGGCTCTGGTGGTGTTACCAGCGGCACTGGTGCTCGCCGGCGACCGGTTGAGACCGCGACGCCGCACTCGTGTCCTACCAGTGCTGGAGCGCGTGCGCGAACGATATCCGGCTATCACTCTGGTATGTTGTTTAGCTGTGTTAGCGATCCTGACCTACCCCGCGCTTCACATGCATCCGGTTTCGCCAGGCATTGGCAATCTCCCACCCGAGGCTGAATCGCGAGCGACTGCGGAGACGATTCAACAGCACTTCCCCCTGGCCAGTACATCCCCAATCCAGGTGGTGATTCAGTCAACACATGGTTCCATGCTGGAACCGCTCAACCTGCAGCAGTACCTCGATGTTCGGGACACGATCGCCAGCATTGAGGGTGTGCAACGCACGGAATCGCTGTGGAGCTACGTACCAGCGGCATTCACACCGCAGACACTCGCCACCGGCTTTCTGCTCCAGCCAGAGCTTGCAACCGCTGCCAAACCGTTTCTCACAGACCGGGCAGCGTTGATCACGGTGATACCGGATAGCTCGCTGAGTCGCGACGATCAGCAACAGCTGGTGAAGACGATCCGCGAGCAGGTGGATGGAATCTCCTCCCGAGTCGATGTGGTCGTCGGTGGAAGTATCGGTTTGGATCTCGATCTGCTGACCTACATCTCCGATCGCATACCAGCGGTGCTTGGTTGGGTGTTCGCGCTGACCGCATTGGCACTCTTTATCCATCTACGATCGGTAGTCCTACCCGTGAAAGCGATCTTGATGAATCTGGCCTCCATGGGAGCTTCGTTCGGTGCTCTCGTCTGGTTGTTTCAGGACGGTCACCTGGCGCGCTGGTTTGGCGTGGACGCGGACGGCACGACCGTGATCCTGGTGCCAGTGCTCATGTTCTGCTTCCTCTTCGGATTGGGCATGGACTTCGAGATCATGATGCTGAGTCGCATCCGGGAAGCATGGCTGGAATACGGAGATACTACCAAGGCGGTCTCCGAGGGTCTGACAAAGGCGGCAGGAATCGTTACCACCAGCGCGGCACTGATGCTGGCGGTATTCCTCTCGTTCGCGTTCGGCGAGCTGGATGTGATCAAGGCGCTTGGAATTGGGTTGGCGATCGCGGTGATGATTGATGCGACGCTGGTTCGATTGTTGTTGTTGCCTACAACGATGCAACTTATGGGACGCTGGAACTGGTGGCCCGGAAAACGCGAGAAGGGTATCTAGGTTCGAAGCCTCGCCAGATCGCCATGAAGGGCAATTGGCAGCATTCCCACAATCTCAGTGGAATGGTCATCAAGGAAATGGACCTCACGCAAATACCTAACCGCAAATCGGTAGCTGCGACCTTCATGGTCGCCTCGAGAAGATGGTAAACCACCACCGACTTTCCCGAGGTGCCCACAAGGGGCACAACTACCGATACAGCGTGTACGTTACGTGGCGGGGATGCCTATCCCTCGATCTCGTGCGGGAGTTCGGCTTCCGTTTCGGTCAGCGCTTCGTCGACAATGGCAACCATGCGATCGATCTCGTCCTTCGTGACCACCAGCGGTGGCGCGAAGTGAACGATATTCCAGGTGCGGGTCACCAGGCCCTTCTCCAACACCTTCTTGCCGAGCAGTGTGCAGAAGGTATCCGTCTTCTTCAGCGCCTCCTTGGTCTCCTTGTTCTTGACGACCTCGATACCCTGCAACAGACCAACGCCGCGAACATCGCCAACCGATGGATGGCTGCGCAGTTGCTCCAGCTGCTCGCGCAGGTAAACACCCATCTCCGCGGACCGAGCGACGAGATTCTCGTCCTCAAAGATCTGGAGATTGGCGAGCGCAGCGGCAGCAGCGACGGCGTGACCACCAAAGGTCAGGAGGTGACCCATGGAAACTTCCGGCTGATTCTCGAACTCGGCGAAGATCTTCGGCGAGACCACGGCGGCACCCATCGGCACGTAGCCGCTGGTGAGACCCTTGGCGATCGTCATGATGTCCGGGGTGACACCCATCTGCTCCATGCAGAACATGGTGCCAGTACGGCCAAATCCGTTGATCACCTCATCGGCAATGAGAATGACACCATGGCGATCGCAAATCTCGCGCAGCATCTTCCAGTAGATCGGGCTGGGGACGTGAATGCCCGCAGCACTGGAGATCGGCTCGCCGATCACGCAGGCAACGGTCTCCGGTCCCTGATTGATGATCTCCTGCTCCACATATTTAGCGGCCATGATATCGCCGGCTTCGCCCTCAAGGCCAAAGTCGTTGCGATAGCGATTCGGGGCGGGAACGGAGGAGACGCCATACATGAACGGTCCGAACCACTTCTCCTCGCGGGAAGCGGTGAGGCTCATAGCACCGTGGGTCATACCGTGATAGCTACCGCGTCGAGCGATGACTTTGTAGCGGCGGGAGAAGCCACGCATGGCCTGCACCTGCTTGGCAATCTTCATCGCCGTTTCCACCGCCTCGGAGCCACCGGAAACGAAGTAGCTGCGGCTGAGATCGCCGGGAGCGATCTCGGCCAACTTGTGGGCGAGATGAGCGGCCGGTTCATTAGTGAAGTTAACGGAGGAGACGTAGGCAAGCTTCTTCGCCTGCTCGGCCATCGCGTTTGCGATCTCCTCACGACCATGGCCGGCGTTCACCACCCAGAGTCCGGAGATACCATCCAGATACTCGCGACCGTCGATATCCACAAGTGTGGTGTTCTTGCCAGAGGCGAAGATCTTGAGCCCCTCCTGTTCCGCCTGCACATTCCATGGAAGTTGATGCGGCCAGACGTGCTCGCGGGCATGATCGATAACCTGTTTCTTCGCACTCGCCAGTGAAGTCATGAGATATAACCTTTCGTCGCATACATGTATTTTGCATACATGTTCATTCATTCAGAGTGACGTCTGATACAGGTATGGTACGAGAGCCTGACAGGCTTGCACAGCCCCAATATCGTCACCTCCTCCAACATCCTGAAACAGCGGCTGGATGCTATCCTTCGTTATGCGAGGAAGCCCAACTATGGGCTTTTTCTGGCTAGAAACTGTTGGGGAAAGGAAGACCTGGTGTCACAAGAACTCGCCTCCCGTTTGGTGATCGACTATCGCAATACGATGGACGCAGCCGTGGGTGCCGATAACGGCGTCAACGATGCTGAACTCGATGCCCTGCAGGGCTATGTCTCCGAGCAGCACGCCCGCATTGAGGCGGAGCACGCCTCCCAGGTGCAGCGCTGGCAGGATCTGCCGGATAATATCGCGCTAGCCGATGAGATTGCGGCATTCGCGGCAGAAGCTCGCGAGCAGTATGACGATTTCATCCTGATCGGTATCGGCGGTTCCTCCCTGGGCGCGATCGCAACGATCATGGCACTCTGCCACCCCTATCGCAACCTGCTACCGAAGGGTACGCGTGTTGGTCCACGCTTCTTTGTCCTGGACAATCCCGATCCCGAGAAGGTGAAGGCAACTCTGGAGACGGTTGATCTGAGCAAGACGCTCGTCAATGTCGTTTCCAAGAGCGGCCAGACCGCCGAGACCGCCGCCAACTTCCTGGTTGTACGTGAAGCGTTGGTTCAGGCCGTCGGTGAGGAGCAGGCCGCAAAGCAGATCATCGCCACGACCGATCCTGAGACCGGTATCCTCCGCCAGATGGCAACCGAACAGGGTTTCCGCACCTTCCCGGTGCCACCAGGTGTCGATGGTCGCCAGACCGTGCTCAGCGCGGTAGGTTTGATACCGGCAGCGCTGGCTGGCGTCGATATCCATGCCCTTCTCGCCGGAGCCCGTGCGATGCGCGAGCGCTCAGCAACGGATAGCGTTCGGGAGAACCCCGCCTATTTGCTGGCGGCACTCTCCGTGCTCTCCGATACCAATCATGGCAAGTCCATGCTGGTGACCATGCCCTACGCCGATGCCCTCTTCGGTATTAGCGACTGGTTCCGTCAGCTATGGGCGGAGAGTCTGGGCAAGAAGCTCAGCACCGATGGTCAGGACGTCTTCGCGGGTCAGACACCAATCAAGGCGCTGGGTGCCATCGATCAGCACAGCCAGGTGCAGCTGTACACCGAAGGTCCGAACGACAAGCTGATCAAACTGGTGGCCGTTGAGGAGTATCGCGATAGCGTCGCGATTCCGGAGCCACCGCATGCCGATCTCGAATACCTCAAGGGTGGCGAGCTCGGTCAGCTTCTTAGCCGGGAACGCCTCGCCACCGCGTGGGCGTTGACACAGGCCAAGCGTCCGAATCTAACGATCACAATACCAACCATTGATGCCGGAATCGTTGGCGAATTCTTCTATATGATGCAACTACAGACCGTGATGGCTGGCGCGTTGTATCATGTGAACCCGTTCGGTCAGCCCGGGGTGGAAGCTGGCAAGAACGCTACCTATGCGCTTATGGGCCGTGGCGGCTATGAAGAACTGAAGGCGGAGCTGCTGGAGTCGCCAGCCGACGCCGATAAGTACATCTGCAACTAGTCCCCGATTCGCGTACCGGGGCCGTTGCCCCGGTCACGAGGAGGAGCACCAACCATGATGAACCAGACGTATCCGCTGCGTGTAACCATTGCAACCGTGACGGTGATCGCGATCAGCGTGAGCGCCTGGTTCATCTGGCAGATTCGCTCCATCCTGCTCCTGCTTGCTGTCGGTATCCTCATTGCCGCGATCATCGAACCATTGGTGAACCGCCTGCGGCGCATCGGGCTTAGCCGGGGTCCAGCACTCCTCCTCTGGTACGTCGTCTTCTTCGCGCTGCTCGGTACTGGTATCTATTTCCTGGCACCGTTACTCGGCAAGCAGATCTCCAACTTCGATAAAGCGATACCGGATATCCTCAACAATCTCCATCAGCAGGCGGCGGATAGCTCCAACGAAACCGTGCGTCGCTCCGGCACCCGCGCTGTGAGTCAGATTCAGGTTGCGTGGACCAACTTCCGCAACAACCCGAATGTCGATCCGACGCAGGCATATAGCGTCGTCAATAGCGTTCTGGGGTACAGCATCAGCTTCATCTCGATGCTGATCGTGACCTTCTACTGGACGGTAGAAAAGGTCAGCATCAAGCGTTGGATTCTGGGACTTTTTCCGTTTAGCTCTCGCGCTCGCTCCCACGCTATTTGGGATGAGGTGGAGTACCGCATCGGTGGTTGGGCGCGTGGACAGCTCCTTCTTATGATCATCATCGGTATCATCTGCACGACCGTGTATTGGGCTATTGATCTCCGGTTTTGGTTGGCGCTGGGTATCCTCGCTGGCATCACCGAGGTGATTCCGTATATCGGTCCTATTCTCGGAGGCGCAGCAGCTGCGCTGGTCGCACTCACCATCTCGCCGCAGAAAGCCATGCTGGTTATCCTCCTGGTGTTCGCCATTCAACAACTGGAAGGCGCGTTTCTGGTACCGCGCATCATGAAACACGCGGTCGGGATGACGCCTCTGACGGTGGTGTTGGCGGTGTTGATCGGTAACCAGATCGGTGGTCCGGCGGGTTCGATCATCGCAATCCCGATTGGAGCTGCGGTTCAGGTGATCGTCAGCAGTCTGCTCCGTAGCCGCGACAACGTGATCGATGCCGAGCTGGGTACACTCAGCGTGCAACAACTCTCGCCGAACCACTTTGACTCGCCGTTCCAACCACCTCCGAAGAGTCGATTCTCGCTAAGTGCCGGTGAGCGAGGTGGGATGTGAAACTCCCCTCTCTCCTGACGCGGGATGTGATAGCCGATCCGGCGAATCCAGCATTGACGTTGGCAACGCTCTTCGATGATGTCATCGATGCGGAGCGAGTCCTCATGCTGCTACGTCGTAGCCAGATTCCACCCTCCACAACATCCGTAATCCTGCGGGAACGGGTGCTGCATGAGAACGATCCGATCAATCCCTATCGAGCGGTACTCTCCGAAGTGGTGGCAAGGAGCAGTCTGGAAGCAGCCAGTAAGTGGCTGGAGGGACTGGCGTCGCTGATCCTGCCAGACCGGGCCCAGTACCTCTCCGCGGGTCCTGTCGGCCAGATCCTGAGCACGATTCGGGATACGATGCAGACAATCGAAAACGAGAACGCAGCCCAGGGTGACAGGTCGGAGATCCGACAGCTTTCCGATACCTTTCAGCTCTTCGGCTTTGAACGAGACGAAGCGCGATACATCGAACAGCGGATCGTGGTGGGTTCGGCGTTTATCGCTGTAACCACCACGAACACCCAACAACTGCGTAATGTCCATCGCATGCTGACCAAGAGCATGCCGGTCTATATGGGACTGGCACGGACAGACACGACGATTTATCGCCGCGCACAAGAACTCCTGGAAACCGGACCACGCATACCCGGTGCCGTTGTTATCGCCGACGCGATCTCGCCGCTCGATCATATCGGATCGATGGCAGCACTCTCCGGACCTACGCGTGATCTGCGGGGGACTACGATACGGAGCAAGTACGGAGAGACCATTGGTCGCGTCGAAGACCTGCTCTTCGAGCCACATCCATCGGAGACCGGTCCTCCCGGGCCGCTATCCGATGATGCGTTCGCATTGCGGTATGTGATTGTCCGTCCTGATCGACGCACCGGTATGGGGCGCAAGCTACTGCCGCTACCAAACGACCGTATCGCGTATGAGGGTGGAGCGCTGATCGCGAACGTCACGCACGAAGAGCTGGTGCGAGCTCCGCGAAGCGAGCCATCCTCCGAAATGAGTCGTCAGGACGAAGCAGCGATCCGACGGCACTTCTCCTCGTCGTTCTACTGGCTCGACGACGCCGAGTAAGCAGGAGGACCGCACAGCGCTGTGCGGTCCTCCTGCTTCCCGATCTCAAACGTTCGCTAACCTACGGCACGGAGAGCATGCGATCCAGCGCGATCTTGGCGTGTGCCTTCACGGTCTCATCGACGATCACCTGATTGACCACGCGCCCCTCAGCCAAATGCTCCAGCGCCCACAACATATAGGCGGGATGGATGCGGTACATAGTGCTGCACGGGCAGATCACCGGATCAAGACAGAAGATGGTCTTGTCCGGCATCTGGGACTGAAGCCGTCGCACCAGATTGATCTCGGTACCAATCGCCCAAACCGAGCCCGGCTTGGCATTTCGAACCATGCTAACGATGTACTCGGTGGAACCATCGTAGTCGGATTCGGCCACGACCTCCGCCCGACACTCCGGGTGCACCAGTACATTGACATCGGGATAGGCTTCGCGCGCGTTGCGAATCTGCTCAACGGAGAAGCGGGCATGCACGGAGCAGTACCCCTTCCACAGGATCACTCTGGCACTGCGAACCTGAGCCTCTGTGTTACCACCCAATGGCAACATCGGATCCCAAACGATCATCTGGTCGTTCGAGATACCCTTCTTGATGGCCGTATTGCGGCCGAGATGTTCATCCGGGAAGAACATGATGCGTTCGCCGCGAGCGAACGCCCAATCGTAGACACGCTCGGCGTTGGAGGATGTGCAAACGATACCGCCATGCTCACCGCAGAACGCCTTAATACTGGCGGCGGAGTTCATGTAGGTGATGGGCACGATACTATCCACACCTAATGCGTGCAGCGTATCCCAGGCAACCTCCACATCCTCTGGCTTGGCCATATCGGCCATGGAGCAGCCAGCCTCCATGTTCGGCAGGATCACCTTTTGATCCTCACCGCCCAGGATATCCGCACTCTCAGCCATAAAGTGCACGCCGCAGAAGAGTGTGAACTCCGCCTCGCGACGCTCGGCAGCCATCTGACTCAACTTGTAGCTATCGCCCTGGAAATCGGCGAACTGCACCACTTCATCGCGCTGGTAGTGGTGGCCGAGAATAGTCAGTCGCGTGCCGAGTTGCTTCTTGAGCGCGAAGATACGGGCGTCGCGCTCCTCCGCAGGCATCTTGAAATAGCTGGTGTCAATCTTCTCCTGCCGCTGCGGAGTCGTGCCATAGGTCTGCAATCGCTCGTAGGCACCCACACTCTCTTCCGGGGTGCAAGATGCCACATCCATCTGCGGCTGGTGGAACCACATTGTCGCTGTGGTAGCGTTATCTGTCGTGGTGGCCGTGGTTGGCCAGAGGGTCTTCGTTGCCTCTTGCACCATCGTTGGTGCCTCCTGTGTACCCGATATGCGATCGGGAGGCGCGGAAAGTCGTCCGCGGAACGCAATCCCGGCAATGGTAGGGAATGCGGGAGTTAATGTCAATATGACACTAAGTCCGATATGTTAACGAGTATAGCGCCGATTTCAGTTCCCGCGGTCACCTGCGGAGGATGCCGATGACGAACCTACTAGCCCATCAGACGCTGATCTTCGATGCGGACGATACGTTGTGGGAGTGCAACAAGTACTTCGAGGATGCGATCACCGAGTTCATCGCCTTCCTTCACCACGAACACCTCACTCCAGGAGAGGTGAGACAGGTGATCGATTCATTCGAGCGCGTTAACGGCTATGGCGCAGAAGCCTTCGCCAGGAGCCTGGTCGAGACCTATCGAAAGCTGGCAACTGAAAACGATCCCGGCGATGAGGACGTGATTGAACGGTTAGGACTCCGCATTCTGGATCAGGAGATGGAGACGATACCTGGCGTGGAGCAGACGCTGACATCACTTCAGCCGCATCACCAACTCATCCTCTGCACCAAGGGTGAAGAACAGGAACAGCAACTCAAGCTGACACGATCACCACTGACCCGCTTCTTCGAGCACACGATTATCGTTCATGACAAGACGGTCGAGACCTACCGCGAGATCGCAGAAGGCCTCAACTTCGAACCCAGCACGACCTGGATGATTGGCAACTCCCTCCGCAGCGATATCTATCCCGCGCTGGAAACAGGTCTCAATGCCATCTATGTCCCGAATCCTCACACCTGGCATATGGAGCATATGGAGTTCGGTCGAGCCGATCATTGGCCGGGTCAGTGGCTAGAAGTTGAATCGATATCGCAACTTCTCAACCACTTCATGGCCGACTCAGCCAGGCATCCATGAGAGGACATCATCCCAGACCGAATTGAGATCATTCCGCAGATCGGTGAAGCCAGCGACCCGATTCATCAGCCAGGTTCGTTTGAGGCCATCGTCGTGAGCCCAGCCACTCACTTCCTGATCACCAGCGGTGGCCCGCACCGGCCACCACATTCCCGTCGCCAGGATACGGGGAGCCCCCGTCACCTTCACTGACTGTCCCTGCTGGATGACCATCAATACCTCACTACCGGTGTCGGGAGAGGAACGCAAGTTCCAATTCCCGCCAATGACCTCCGTAGACGAGCCCGGCAGCAATCCCAGCGACCAATCGGCGATGGTGTTACCACCAATCATCGGTAATCCGATAATCAGGCTCATCATCAGCGCGAACACCACCAGCACCCGACGCGCACTACTCAACTCCTTGCGCGCCCAGCCTCCGACTCTGGTGTGATCTCGGCTCTGAGGTGGTACCGGTTGCTCTACGGTTTCCCTGTCGTGCATGATCGCGGTTGTCGCGGGCGTATCCGGGATGTGCTCCTTCGACTTGCGAGACCAGTTGAGTCGAATCAGCGGTGGGTTAGCCTTTTCATGGAACGCCTCAGCAAAGGCAGTCATGCTGGGATAACGTTCCTCGGGATTGGGCAGCAACGCCCGCGCCACAACCGTATCCACCCAGGCGGGCAGGTTTCGCTCCGGTGCGACACTAGTTGGAAGTTCCGGAACAGCACTCTGACGCAGACGTACGGTGGCATCGTTTGAGGGATCACCATGCTCGCTGAAGATCTTCTTGCCGGTGAGCAGTTCGAAGACCACGCAACCAATCGAGTAGATATCCGAAGCAGGTGTCACCACGCGACTACTTCCGTGTTCGGGCGAGATATACGCCGCTGTGCCGAGCAACTTATCGCCCTCACGCTGCGGTTCTCGCCAGGCGCGCTGGGCGATACCGAAATCGATGAGCTTCACCTCGTTCCCATCAGTAAGGAAGATGTTCTGGGGGGTGATATCGAGATGAACGTACCCCTGAACATGCATGTACTCGAGTGCAGCGGCTGTCTGGGCCAGCCAGCCGTCAATCACTGCCGGACGGAACGCCTTTTCGCTCTCCAGCTTCGAGCGCAGTGTCTCGCCCTGGAGACGCTCCATCAGAATCCAGGTACCGCGCCGACCGTCGATCACATCAAGCAGTCGCACCACATGTGGATGTTGCGATGCGCGCAGGACCTCCGCCTCAAGCCGAAAACGCTTGCGACGGCGGGTATCCCCCTGAAAGTCCGGCAGCAACGTTTTGGCAGCGATCTCGTCACCGGTCTCCGTATCGATACCGGCATAGATGATCGCCATCCCACCCTTGCCCAACGGTGGTGCAGCGGTATCGTTGATGGCATATCGATTGTCGAGCAGCGTGTCGACGACCACAGGAAATCTCGCTAAGGTAAAGAGACCAATCGACCTTACCTCAGGATACGCGAAATGGAAACCATCGGAATCGGATTGATCGGCTACGGGTTCATGGGCAAGGCGCACTCCAACGCCTATCGCCAGGTGTCGGCATTCTTCCCGGATACGCCAGCGCTGCGCATGGCCAGTATCGCCGGAAGAAACAGGGAGGCTGTAACGGAGGCGGCACGCACCTTCGGCTGGGAGCAGGCGTACACGGATTACCACGCGCTCCTGGCTGATCCCACGATCGATGTGATCGACATCTCCACACCCGGTCACATGCACTATCACCAGGTGATGGAGTCGTTCGCGGCTGGAAAGCACGTCTTCTGCGAGAAGCCGTTGGCGAACTCGCTGGAAGAAGCCTCCCGCATGGTGCGGGCGTGGCGAGCATCCGGCAAAATCGGCATGATCAACTTCAACTATCGAAAAGTACCGGCAGTGGTGCTGGCGAAGCAGATCATCGAAAGCGGTCGCATCGGTGAGATTCGCAGTTTTCGCGGACACTATCTGCAGGACTGGCTACGGGACGAGCACGCACCCATGAGTTGGCGCCTGCAGAAGGAGTTCGCTGGCACCGGTGCGCTGGGCGACATTGGCGCACACATCACCGATCTGGCCCATATGCTGGTGGGTCCAATCACCTCCGTCACCGGCATGCTGCGTACCGCCGTTTCCCAACGACCAATCGCGCGCGACAGCGCCGCCATGGGCGACGTCACCGTCGACGACTGGACCGGCTTCCTGGCAACGTTCGAGAACGGCGCTACCGGCGTCTTTGAAGCGAGCCGAATCGCTACCGGAAGGCGCAATCACAACGCTTTTGAGATCAACGGCTCCAAGGGTTCGATCGCGTTCGATCTCGAAAACATGAACAAACTGGAAGTCTACTTCGATGACGACGCACCAGATGTCCGTGGCTTCCGCACCGTGCTGGTGACGGAATCCGTGCATCCCTATGTCAGCCGCTGGTGGCCAGCTGGCCACATTGTCGGCTGGGAGCATACCCACGTGCATCAGGTACACGATCTACTTGTCGGTATCGCTGAAGGAACCAATCCGTCGCCGACCTTCGCGGATGGCTATCGCTGTCAGGCGGTGCTGGACGCCGTCGAGCGCAGCGCCATCAGCGGTCGGTGGGAGACGCCGATGGGACTACCGAGCTAGGCATTAGTGGAGTTCCATAAGCACTCGTCCCGCCACTGGTCGGGAAACCCATAATCGGAAAGCGAGGACCCTTCAATCTTCGGAAATGAGTCCGTGAGGGCTCGCAGTCGCCCATGCCAACTCGAACCGGGAGCAATACGCGATACAAGATACGCCAGTGCAGCGAGAGTCTTGTATAGCTTGTCCTGCCGTTCTATCGGGCTCGTTCGCACATGACGTAACTCGGGTATTCTCATCATCTTCTTTGTGCTCGGTTTTGTGACCATCGTCTTTCGGTATAGACGTGAATGGTGCGCACACAAATTGCGCAGGTAGTTCAGTGACTTAATCCAGCTATTGAGTATCTCGTAGTGAGGCACACCAAAGAGATTAGCAACAACAACTCGGTCTTCGACCGTCATCAGTTCATAGAAGGCCGCCAGGATTCCCCAGTCCCAGCACTCGGTGGCGATCCACAAAGGTGGAACTCCATCGTATTTGGACTTTACGTGAGAAGCGAACGCCTCGGAGGAATCACTAAGCAGTTTCGAGTTCCGCTGCACAAACCAATCGAAGTTGGAGATGTCATTATCCCCAGAACGAGATTTGAAGCAACCTGGCCCCAGGAAACTGGCATCCAGATATGCAAGCGGCCCGTAGCGTCCGACGGTGTTTGATATAGCCACCCGCAGAGCAACCTCGACACGCTCAATAGCATCGAGAATCAGAAGTCTTAGCTGCCTATCGAACACATAAAGATCAACGGCTTCTTCGATCGAGTGACCGCCAACGAACTCGTCCAATGGCGTGTCTTTCGCCTCCCTGTGGTCATATGGACGCACCCGCCATTGGTACCAATAACCACTCAAGCGGTAGTAGCCAATCCGAGACAGATTCGCGATGGCTTCTGGTCGATAGTCAACCTCCAGGCCTCTCGCGATGAGCAGGTTGAGCAGATCCTCGGGCGGTAGAAAGGGTTTGGAGTATTTCATGACAATGTCCGATCGACCAACAAAAGGGAAGACCCCGTCCAGTCGTATCGTCTGGCGACAGATACCGGTCGGGGTCATGCTACGATCATGATATACGTTTTGCGGAGCGAATATCAACGGATGCTACGAAGTTCCCGGACAGTAAACCACTCGCAATGCAGCTAAACATCAAGCCGTTTGACGCGCTTGCGGGCGCGGGCGGTTTCCACCCGCTCACGTTCGGAGGCAGTCAGCCAGGATAGAGCTCCGGTTGTATCCGGGAATGCCGCCAGACGAATGGCGCGGTCGTCATTTTGCTGAATCGTGCGGCGAATGCGACGAACAGCTGCCCCACGAATGATGATTGATTCCAGCTTATCGATGCTGTAATCGCCACGTAGGGCCGGATCGTGGGCGATCCCTAACTCCTTCAAACGGGGGACGATCGCGGCCAGGGTGCGATCATCGGGAGGATTTGAGCTGGCGGCAGCAATCGCGGCCTGCACAACTTCCGATCGTAAGACGATCTGTCTCACCTGCGACCACGTCTGCGGATCCTCGATCGAGGCACCAGTCTGCTCCACCGCCGCCAGCGCGGACACAACGCGTTGCATATTGCCGGAACGCAGCGACCGATCGAGCTCGCTCAGCGAGCGCTTTCGGTCGATCAACTCACCGACACGTCGCCGTTCCGCCGGACTCAACCGTTGTCGCCCGCCATCCGGCTCGTTGGTAACGAGCATCTCAAGTGACTCGGCATCACGGTCATGCATTTTGGCACGAACATCCTCCAGCCACTGCAATCGCTGCCGGGCCAGATCAACGCGCATACGCATAGCAGTTGGAAGCGAACGAGGGTCATCAAACAGCTCCTCGTCGTACCAGAGCATGATGAGGGCATCGTCGTCCGTTTCCAACGCACGCAACAGTGACGGCCATTCCAGTGCCTGCAGTACCTTCACCAGCGACTCGCGAGTAGTATCCCCGAGCAATGCCAGATCGCCGGAAACAGCAAGATCGGCCAATGCGCGACGATCATTGGTCTCCAGTGCCTTGGCCAACTTGGCGCGAACCGCCGTACGCTCCTGCGCCCGACGAATCAAACGCCTGCTGGATTCCTCCAGCACTAACTGCTCGCGTGTAGCGGCACGTGCCAGCGAGAGGATAAGTTCGTCATCATGCGACTTGGCGGCGTTGGCGATACCCTGATCGATCTCATGGGCGGCTCGCGCTTCATCTTCCAGAACTCGTGCCAGATCGCGACCGGATCGCCGCGTCAAGCGTTCAATTGGTCGGCGGACAACATCGACCGTCTGCGGTACCACGGATTCATGCCACACCGGTTCCACATCGGGCAACCGATCCATGGGTTGCTCCACCGCTTCCGGCCAGGTATCGGCAAAGCTGAAGGCTGGTTTTGAGGCCGAGGCTGTTCCACCGCCGTAGAGTTCCCGCAACCGAGCCACGGCGGCCTTGATATCAAGCTCCTCCGGCGATTCCGGCGGGGGAGCAAGCGTCGTTTCCTCAACAATGCGTACCGGTTCCGTTGGCGACATCGGCAACATATCAAAGGCGGCGTCCAACATCTCCTGAGCGCGAAACGCCTCTGCATCACAAGCCCGAATCAGCACATCCAACATGGCTCGGCCCAGTGGTGTCGTCTGCTCGCGAACGGAAGCAAACATCGCTGATCCATCGTGATCGCGTAGATCCCAACTGGAGAACACCATGGCGCTATCGCCCGGTTCACTGGCTTCGGCAGATATCTGCAGCAACGGAGTCTCGCGAAGAAGGATGGTGGAGGTGAACATCACCAGGATGGCAAAGGCATCCTGATGGGCGGGTGTACCGGCACGCCGCGGATGTCGGTAGGCGTGAACGGGATCATCGTGAACCCTCTTGCGGGCACCTGGCCACTCCAGCGTGTCCAGATCAACACAGACGATATCGCCATTTGAGCGGAGCATCAGATTTTGGGGGGTGAGATCACCGTGGGTAACGCGACCATCACGCAGACCAATCGAAAGATCACGCAGTGCATGAGCTAACGCCGTCAGCACATCGCTGTTCCGGGATGATGCGGCCCGTGATATCGCCGCTAGCAGCGTCGGACCATCGATCCACTCCATCAATACCGTTGGCACTTTCCGCCCAACCAATGTGATCCCACTGGTAAGCGGCTCGATCCGTGCCGGGAAATAGGATCTGACAGATCGTGGCAAACCGGATTCCATACTGCCGTAGTGCCGCTGCCAGAACACACCACCGTTATGGTCGCTGGCAACGCGTGCGGCGATCAACCGACCGCTATGATCGCGGACACAGCCAACATTGGCCTGGGTTCCGCCGGCCAGGACAACTCGACCGTCTCTCCCAATGACCGCCTCGTAGCCAAGTGCATCGAGTTCCGGAACCCTATTGCCCTGCAGTGCGTTTGATAGTCGAGATCGGCTCTCCACGGTATCCTGTCTCACTACGTCAGCGTACGTATGCCACCGTTTTAGCTGGACATCGGTGGTAAAGTGTATGTACAGTCCTCGCATTGATGCAACCAAGATCACAGAGGACCACTGGCGACCAGCGAAAGGCTGTAACCATTGCCGACATCATCATCCAATAATCATAGAACGTCAGACCAGTCTGCTCGTTCCGCGCATGAAGAATCGAGCTGGTTCCAGCGCCATGCCTCAACCACCGTCTTCAATACGCCGGCCCCGGAGATCGCGCGCCAGATCTCGGATATCGCGTCACTCCTGGAGGGCGTCGATCAACGGTCCGCGGATCGCCTCGATGAATTAGCTAACGCGGTCACGAGCACGAATGGTCGCCAGCGCTGGAGCGATGTCGATCTTCGCCGCGCATTTAACACCGATCGTCTGGCCCACGCCTATGCCGTCAAACATGAAGGTGGTTACGCACCGAAGTCGATCGAGGTTGCAGACAAACTCCGTAATGTCCTGGTGCTGGTTCCGATTCTCCTCACATGGTGGGCATTGGGATCGGCAGTCAGCAATTATGCCAGCTACATGAAGGCCAATCCGGAAAGCGCTACACCCTTCCTGGTGTTGTGGGAACAAGGCTTCGATGGACGCGCCGCCTGGTTTGCACCATCCCTCTCGCATGTTGCCTTTGTGGACGCGATCTTGATCGGTGTCATCATCATCATCACGTTCTATACGCATGGTCGGCGCGAGGAGCAGGAGGACAATATCGCCGATACAGCCAGTCTCTTTCAGGCCGAAATGGACAATGCCCTTGCCGAAGCCAGCGTGCTTCTGGCCACCGATCGCTCCTCGCGGCCGGTCAGACTGGCGGATGCCGTCGAGCGCATGGCGGACTCGTTTGAGGAAAGCTCTGGCGCGTTGTTGAACCAGCTCCAGGTGGAGCACGACCGAATGGAACTGATGGCATCTCGCCGGGAACGCGAGGTCACCGATTTCGGCAGCTTCGCCACCAGCATGCGCGCCGGAGCCGAGGAAATGCAACGTGTGCTTGCTAGCCTGCGCGATGTCGCCCGCGGTCTGGATGCCAGCATCGCGGATATGGCCACTGATATGGCCAAATCGGCGGAGCAGCAGCGTTCACTCCTGCTGGCGGTTAATAACCTGGAAAGACTCACCTCCTCCGCGATCCAGAACGATCAAGCAGCCACTCGCCAGATCGGCCAGACGGCGGCGCGTCTGAGCGAGACGGCGGAGAAGACAATCTCCGGTGCCGAGAACGCCAGCCAGGCCGGACGGTTGGCGATGGACGCGATCAACTCGGTCGCAGATCTGGCACGGCAGATCACCGACAGCCAATCACGAATCGAATCGGTGCTCACCGCTCAGAACTCCGCCAGCGCCAGGCTGACGGACTCGCTTGGTACCGCCGACAGTCATACCTCCCAGACCGCACGTCAGTTGACGGAGATCGGGGCCGGACTCGCCGCTATCCAACGGGACTTCGCTGCGGTTGGCCAACAGAACACACAACAGCTGCAGGCGCTGACCAGCGTATTGCAGCAACAAACCGAGAGCGGTCAGAGTCTTTCCAGCCTCGTGCGGGAGATCAGTGGTGTCTCGATGGACAGCGTTCAGCGTCAACGAGAGGTCAATGACCAACTAGCCCATCTGGTGAAGCGCCTCGATTCGCTGGCAAACTCGCTGAACCACCTGACTGTTCAATCTCCCCGCGATGAAGCAGAGCCAGGAGATTCCGCCACCACCACACCGGCACCAGCCCGCTGGAGCCGCAGCCGTACGTGATAACCATGGTGCACCTCACCTTCCCACTCACCGCACCCGGAGGCCGCCATGCAGCCGTATAAGCGCAAACGTCGCTCCCGTCGGGACATGATCACCCTCGGTGGTTGGCTTTTCGCCGATCTGCTGTTGGGGCTTTCGCTGCTCTTTTTGGTCGCAAATACGGTTGGCGAGGGTCCGGCGCCAACACCGATGCCGGACTACTTCGCCACCGCGGAAAGCGAGATCGCATCCAATCAGATTGAGAATCAGCAGACGGTCGTCGCGCTGGAAAGCGAGCTCGCCGATAGTCAGAGCAAATCGGTCAATGCGCAAGCGACCGCTGACGCCCTGGCGACGCGCGACGCGATGAGCGCATCGCAGCTGGCAACCGCAGACGCCGAAGCCACTAACCAGGCCGTACTGATGCAGGCGACGGTTGAAGCATTGAGCACCGAACAGGCACTCAACGCCTCCAGTCAGAGCGATCTCAATGACGCCTATGCGACCACCGTTGCCGAAGCAACGAATGTCGCCAATCAGCTATCGATTCAGGGCACCGAGCAGGCGGAGCTCCGCGCTGCCGCCACCGAGAACGCTGCCCGAGGTAGCGATACCGAGGCCACGATTACGGCCCTGCAATCGCAGAATGCGAATGCGAATGCGCAAGCGACTGTCGATAGTGCGGTGGCGACATCGGATGCCGCCAATAACGAGGTACTGGCGGCCCAGCAACAGGCCCAACTCAATACCCTTGATCCGAATGCAGTTCCGAAAACGATCCAGGTTGACCTGCAAGGTGTATTGAACGGCGATGAGAATGCACTGGCAGGAGCCCGCGCCGAACTTCACCGTGTGCTCGATCCCTACGCCAACTCCGAGAGTTGTCGGATTGGATTCGTGTTGATCTCGAGTCGCGCACCCGAGCTCGGCCAAGGCGTGCAACTATCGGATCAAATCGCGATATTGATTCCGCAAGAGTTCCCGGGACTGTTACCACTCTCAAGCGATGGCAGTCAGCCAACGTTGGCCAGCGAATCGATCGCGCTTCCGGGAACAACACCAAGCGGCGAGGTGCAACTATTGCTGTTCATGAGCGCCGGGTGTCAGCCAATTGGGGCGAGTAATGCTCCGGTTGCCTACGTTCGCGAGGCGCGGTGATAGACAGCGGCGGTACGCTCAGCGGCGGCATCCCAGGTAAACTGGCTGGCTCGTTCCAGACTGCGGCGAGCCAGGTCGGAGTGCAGTTCCGATTCCGTCAATAACGAGACCATCGCAGACGCGAGGTCATCGACGGAGGGTTCGACGATCAGACCGGCATCACCCACGACCTCCGGCAGACTGGTACGGTTGGCCACAATGGCAGGTACACCACAGGCCATTGCCTCCAACGGCGTGAGCCCAAAACCCTCGTACGACGAGGCAGTGATATAGCCGGTCGCCGCCTGATAGAGCGCCATCCGATCCTCATCCGAGACCCGACCTGTGAGGACGACACGGTCGTCCAGTCCAAACTGACGAATTACCGGTGCCAGAGGCGGAAAGATCATCTCATTACCGGAGTGCGGAGCGCCGCCGATGACCAACTTGGCGTCGTCAGGTAGCTGTGGCAATGCCGCAGCGAATGCCTCGATCGTGAGCGGCAGATTTTTGCGCCGATCGAAACCACCGATATTGAAGAGGTAGGGACCGGTCACACCCCATCTCTGCGCGACAATCTGCCGTGCCTGACCTGTCGGATCCGGCACAAGTGCGGGATCAGCCGCTTCCGGAATGGCAACGATACGCTCGGCATCGATACCGACGATGCGGGCGATATCCGCGCGGGCGGCCTCACTGGGGGCGATCACATAGCGCGCGCGCTTACTGGTACGAACCATCAGGCTGAGGTAGGTGCGCATGGCGCGGCTGGCGCGATAATCGTCCAGCACCAGCGGGATGACATCGTGAATCGTCACCACCATCGGTGACGGAGACCAAATCGGGGCGCTCATCTGCGGCAGATGCAGGACATCTGGCTTGCCGACCTGGCGTAACATCGCCGGTGTGGCTCCCACTGCGTCCCAGAGAAAGCGGTGAACCTTGTGGCCGGGCTGGAAAATCCGACCCGGCTTCGGTTCCACCAGTCGCATCTCTAACCCCAGCGCATCCTGTCGGGCAATCAGTGCGGCGCTAAGATTGCGAACATAGGTGCCAATACCACTCGCCGGCAACGCCAGAAAGCTCGCATCAAATGCGATTGTGATTCTGTTTGATGGTGATTCCGGATTGCGGTGTGTCATATCGGGAACTAGTATAGGAGGTAATCGTGACAGGAGCAGGCGTCTTCACTTTACTTGCGCAAGCTGCTATCATTAGGGAAGTGTCGGGCACCAATTCATCATGCCCGCTGTGGAGGAACCAATGTCCAATACCGTAGAAGTGACTGACGCCACGTTTGAGACGGAAGTCATCGGCTCTGACAAGCCAGTGCTGGTCGATTTCTGGGCGCCATGGTGCGGTCCGTGCCGAATGGTCGGTCCGGTGCTTGAGGAGATCGCTGGCGAGAATGCCGGTGTCAAGATCGTCAAGGTCAATGTAGATGAGAACCAGCAGTACGCTGGCAAGCTGGGTGTGTTCAACATCCCGACGATGATCATCTACAAGGGTGGTCAGCCGGTCGATAAGCTGGTTGGTGCGATGCCGAAGCAGCAGATCCTGGATCGCATCACCCCTCACATGGGCTAACCTCATCGGATCCAACCACCGTCTCGGGGACCGCCGAGGCGGTGGTTTTGTTTTTCCTGCATAACCTTCCCCTCACTTCGAGAAGCGATGTGTCAAACCTTAACTGACGTAAACCAAGCATGGGACTACTCTAAATGTAGTCATCGTCAGTTCTCCGGGACTGATGGAAGGGGGCCCGTGACGGCCCCCTTTGTGTCTCCAGAGAAAGTCCCCTCTCATGGCCGGACTACTTGTTTATGTCGATGGGGTCGCTCTTTGACAGTTTCTCGCCCATCAAAGAGTATAAAAATGGACCGCCGCAAGGACGATCCTTACCAGTCAGCAAAAGCCGAACTGGGCTGTATGCAATTACGATACCCGGTATAAACAGTCGGTTCAGTACTTCGGTCAGCCCCAAGGACTACTTCGGTCCGCTGCGTGACCTCCGCCGCTCTCCTCCGTTTACATTGTGTGCACAGGGAGGAATCGCGATCACCATGCTGCCCGCAATCTCATGAACGCCAACGATGAACTTCGGCTCATCGCCAGGGCGCAGAAGAAACCGGCGGCATTCGAGCCGCTCTATCACCACTACGTCCACCTGGTCTGGAACTACTGCCTGGGACGATTGCGCGATCGCACCCTGGCGGAAGACGCCACCAGCACGACGTTCATGAAGGCGATGGATGCGCTGCCACGCTATCGACCGCAACTACGCGGCGACCAGACGACGTTCCGCAGCTGGCTGATGATGATCGCCCGCAATGTGGTGTTGGACGAGCTGCGCAGGCGCCCAATGGCAGTGGTCGATGATCACTCCCATATCCTGGCCTCGCCGCTGGCCGGCCCCGAGCAGATCGCGCTGGCTCGGGATCGACGCGAGCAACTGCTGACGGCATTCTCTCAGCTCAGCGATCAGCAGCAGGATGTGATCCGACTGCGTCAGCAGGGACTCAGTGGCGAGGAAATCGGCGAGATCCTTGGTATCTCCACAGGTGCCGTCAAATCCACACACTACCGCGCTGTCCAACGCCTGCGCGAGCTCCTGCAAGAGAAAGGAGAGCAATCTTGACCGACACCGAATCGTCCTCCCTGTTCGAGTACGCACTCTCGGATAGATCACCCGTCAATGAAGATGAGGAGATACTGATGGAACTTCACACCGCCTTGGGTATAAGCAGACCGCCCGCAACCCTGCTCCGCTTCCCGACCGCCAAACGCCAGCCAGACTGGCAGCGATACCTCTACGCCGCGGTTGCCGCCGCACTCATTGTCGCCATGATTGGCGCGAGCTTCCGCTATCTCACCACAGACCCCGGACCGGGAGGCGACGATGTCGCATCCGTACCACCGGTCGTCCTCGGGCTAGCCAGTCCGGAAACGACCTCTGCCTGTAACGGAACCCGTAGTATCCCGGTCATTATCGGAGCGACATCGGCACCAGAAGGGATCGCCGCCATCGTGATGACACCGGATGGTGACCTGATCCTCGATTGCGAGGGGCGCCAGGATGTGCTTGCCACCGGAGTTCAAACCGTCTACGCCCTGGCCTGGCCCGGAGTGGTGTTCCTGGTTAATACCGACAACAGTTCCAGATACCTGAATGTGTTCACCGGTGTCACCTTCGACGTACAGCTCTCGGAGCCCTTTACTTCGCCGCGAAGCACATTGGGTCTGCTCACCAATCGCAACTCGGGCAGGCTTGAGGTCATTCCAGCGACTGGGAATCCCGGAGCGGCTGCGATCCTGGATCTGGAAACCTTCACGGAGTTACCGCTGTTCGATCATAGAGGTGCACCACTACAAGTCACGGAGATCTTCGCGCTGACCGCCAACTACCGGGGTGACTGCATCGCTTTGGCCTATTCCAACCATGTGGCGGTGCAGAACACGGATTATCTGGACGGATTCCTGCGGGTGTCAGTCGATGGCAGTACCGTTGCGATGCCCGTAGCGGAGTCCCTCCAACCGGTCCCGCGCGAGCTGGCGATATCGCCGGATTGCGACACCGTGGCATCGGTGGCGTTCCAGGGTGAACCAGCGATGGGCACAACCAAAGTCACCATCCAATCATTTGCTGAAAGCGAAGCGATTGCGACCTACTCCGCGGAGACCCCCGACATCCTGACCCTCATCACCTGGCTGAAGTCAGGCGATGGACTTGTCTTCGGTGCCGGAAACGCCCTCTCTTGGGCGGCACCGTTCGAGACGACTAAACCTGTCAGTCTGAAAGATAACGTGATGGTCGACACCGTCATGCTGACACGCGATCCGAACGTTGTCGCTATCTCCATTGTCGACTGGAATGCCGGGCCAGATCAGAACGCCGAGGGCACACTGATCTTCAATACCGCCACCCGGGAAACGATGATGCTGGATAGCGCCGATGTCTATCCCAGCACCAGGCTTCTCCCCGCGGAACGCAACACCTTGATCATGCGAACGTCGCCAGTCCAGATCTATGATGCCGCCACGGGTGACCATCTGGGCGATGTCGGCGATACCACCACCGACCCGCAGATGACCATCGTGGCGGAAGTGGATCCCTACGGTTCCGCCGAAATCGGCCTGGTCGGATCATCGCTCGATGATCTCTGGCGGATACTGGACTCCTCCGGCGAGCCGATGATGGAAAAGATCGATCCACCGACCGGGTTGGAGGTGGACGGCATGCCCATCGTGGCGATGAGCCACGATGGGTGGGTCTATCTGACCGGATCGCCACCCGCCACCAATGGATGGCTCAAGAATCTGGATGATCCGGCCGCGGATTGGGTGGAAGTGACATTTGCTTCCGACTCCAGCGCACGCGTGCAGTTCCTGCAACGTGGCGAGCAGCAGGTTGCTCCCGAGGCAACTCCGGTCACCACTCAAGCAACGTGTGATCTCAGCGCAGATTTCCCGCTGATCCTCTATGCAAACGACTTCCCGGTCGATGCGACAACCCTCATCCTGAACGATGACGGCGATCTCGTGTTCCGCTGCGCAGGCAGTACAGTGACGACGGTAATCGCGACGAATGTCGTTGCGGTGTCGCAGACAGGACTCCCCTCAACGATCGCTGTCAGCACAGCGAATGAACAGTCATGGGAATCCATCAACGGTATTCCCGCATCCTCCACGCTGATCAATCTCCAGACCGGTGATCGCGTGGACATGGGTGTCGGGTCCCTGTCCATGCAACGTCAGCAAGCGCATAGCGGGCCATGGCACCTGATGACTGCCGACAATGATTCACTCACTCCGGTGGTGGTGGATCTAAGGACACTGCAAACATATCCATTGCAGTCCCAGGCGCCAGAAGAGCCAGCCCTGATTACCATGGCAACCTCAAGTAACGACGGCGACATTACCGCCATTGTGACACTGCGCGACAAGTACAGCATGAGTCTGAGGTCGAGCGATATTGTGGATGAGTCCGCCCCGCTCGAGATTCTGATCGTGGGTCAGACGTGGGACGATCACACCACATTCTCGATCGATGACATCGGCGGACGCGCGTCTGGCATCTCCATGTCACCCGATGGCAAGTACCTGACGATCGAGGTGCTGGACAGTATCGGTATCGACGGCAACAACGAACCCACGCAACTGTTGGTGATCGATACCAGCACCGGCGAGATCGTTACCCGTACCGATGCGAACGAGAACTCAGCGATCACCGACCCGGTCTGGACAGCGGATTCAAGTCGAGTGGTCTACCTGAATGGAACCTCGCTGATGGTGTTGGAACCCGGTGTCGCCACATCACCGCGAGAGGTGTTCACGGGAGAATCATCGCTTTCCATTCTGACACTGACCACCGATCCGAATGTCGTACTTGTACTGGTCGGCACCACCGACGATGGCGCGACGTACCACCGCGTACACCTCCACACGGGTACGTCCGAACTCCTGGGAG
>JAMLHR010000002.1 GCA_023957015.1 Thermomicrobiales bacterium
TCAAACGCGTTGGTGGTAGCAAATACGGATCGCGTGGTGAGGGAATCACCTATCACTTCGATTCCAAGGGTAAGGTGACCAACGTCGTTGCCGGCCACACGCTGGTACCGATCGAGGAGTTCGCGTTGCCTGAGCGCGTGAAGCGACCGAAACGAAAGTAGATATTAAGCCTGTGAGCGGGAGTCCGGAGACGTGAGCCGCTGGATTCCCGCTCCTTTGCGACTCCCTTTTTATGTCGGTAGCCGGGGAGGAGGCACAGTGATCTAGATCATGACTTCAATGCAGAACGCCATACCAGATCATGGCGATGTAGTTGGCACCCCCACCAACAGCAAATGATTGGTGGTACCCAGGAACTCCGGCTTTTCGCAGCAGTAGGTGTGAAAAGCGAACCACTGCTCGTAGCTCCGCTCATCCATGTTGTTGATACGGTCTCGTACGAGTTCGCTAATCCCGTCCGAGGCGATTTTCCTGGTGACGGTGATGCCGCCGCGTTCAATTAGCTCGCAAGCATCGTCGATGTTATGGAACACCAGCGGGAATGGATCTATCCGGAACGTCTCGTGATTGTACTCGTCGCTAAGGATGAATCCTGGGTTGTCGTTCAGCTCCTGAGTGAGAATCACCATATCGTTTGTAACAAACGCAAAGAACAGCGTTCCTTCCATCGTACACACTCGTTTGCTCTCTTCAACACAGCGCAAACGATCGGTATCCGACTCGATGTGATAGAGCGGCCCGAGACACAGTACTGTGTCAAAGGTATTGTCAGCCGTGGTGGTCAGATAGCTGATGGCGTCATCATGGACGATGGTCAGATTTGGCATCGACGCGAGGTTCGCTCGCATCTCCTCAACGTGCTTGGTCACCGGTTCAACGGCGGTCACTCGATATCCCAGTATTGCGAGCGCTTCTGCATAGCGCCCTGTGCCTGCCCCGAGATCCAGAACTGAAGCTCCAGTTGGTACGGCTTCGGTGATGACGCGAAGCGTGGTGCGGAACTCGATCTGTGTGGCCCTGCTGGTCAATCTATCCGACTCATTCCAGATGTCGTAGATTGCCTCGAGTCGCGAATGCTCAGTTGAGAATTCCGCGGCTTGGTTGAATGGTGACTCCACGCGATGCCTCCTCTCTCAGAATGAGATAGTATCCGATCTCCACTCAAACACCTGCACATTGGTGCCAGGCCGCACCTCGATCTCCTGTATGGGTGTGAAGCCCTCACTCTCGTAATACGCCACGAGGCGTCTGTCTCCGCCGGACCAGCAGTCGACGCGGAGGAGACTGATGCCATCCCGAATGGTCTGTGCACGTGCCATCTCGATCAGCTCGTGGCCGATACCTTCACCGCGATGGGTCGGCGAGGCGATCAGCAGTTTGAGATACCGTTCGGGCTCCGCGATAGCGGGGACGTAGTGCATGGGATGATCGGCGACCAGACTGGCACCCACGACCACTCCATCGATCTCGGCGATCGTGAGTACACCCGTTCCCAGCAGATCACGCACGAACGCGACCTTGTCGGGATGGTCCGAGAACGGTTCGCTACCCCATTGCTCGGTGCGACCTCGCTCCACCAGCCAGGTGATGTTGGCATCGAAGAGTGCCACCACGGCATCGGTATCATCGGATGATCCGGCTCGGAACTGCATTTGGTGATCCTCTCGCGCTAAGGTGAAGGCGGATGGAACCGCTCCATCCGCCTCCTGTTCTGACTTTCTCGTTCGAGAGACTATGATCTTGGCTCAACCAGATCGAGGCTCTTCGTCTCGATCACTGGTTTGATCAATGCCTCGAAGGCATCGACCGTCATTGCGCCAAGATCGTCGCCCGAGCGCAGTCGGACGGCGACGCTATCGGCCTCGGCCTCGCGTGCACCGATAACGAGCATGTACGGGATCTTCTGCAACTGCGCCTGGCGAATCTTCGCCTGCATGCGGCCGCTTCCGCTGCTCAGTTCCGCGCGAATACCAGCATCCTTGAGTCGCTGCTCAACCTGCCTGGCGAATTCGACCTGATCGTCCGTAATCGGAATGATGCTGGCCTGAATCGGTGCCAGCCAGGCCGGAAATGCACCCGCGTAGTGCTCGATCAGACCACCGACGAAGCGCTCCATCGAACCCAGCAGCGTGCGGTGAATCATCGCGGCTCGGTGCCTGCCACCATCTTCCGCCACGAAGTTCACATCGAAACGTTCCGGCAGGTTGAAGTCCACCTGAATCGTCGGCCCCGTCCAAGCGCGACCAAGTGCATCCAGCCACTTGATATCGATCTTGGGACCGTAGAACGCACCTTCGCCGGGATCGAGCTTGTACTTCATGCCGCGGCTCTCGAGTGCCTGACGCAGCGTTTCCGTGGCTTCGTTCCAGATATCGTCAGCGCCGATCGCCTTCTCCGGCTTCGTGCACAGATAGACTTCCAGACCGTAGCCAAAGATATCGGCCATGTGCAGCGCCAGATCGATGACGCCACCGACCTCTTCCGCCACCTGTTCGTGCGTGCAGAAGATATGGCTGTCGTCCTGCGTGAAGCCGCGAACGCGCAACATACCGTGCAGCGTGCCGGATCGCTCGAAACGATAGACCGTACCGAGCTCTGCCAGGCGAATCGGCAGTTCACGGTAGCTGTGGATGCTGTTGTTATAGATGGCAATATGACCCGGGCAGTTCATCGGCTTGAGATAGTAATCTACCTCCTCAATGCTCATCGGGCTGTACATATTTTCGCCGTACGTTTCGAGGTGACCGCTTGTCTTATAGATCTTCTCGCTGGCGATATGCGGCGTGTAAACCAGATCGTAGCCGCGCCTGAGCTGCTCCTGCTGTTCAAACTGCTCGATCAGGTAGCGCACCATCGCACCCTTTGGATGCCAGAGGATGAGTCCAGGACCGATCTCCTCGTTCACCGAGAAGAGATCAAGCTCCTTACCCAGCTTGCGGTGATCGCGCTTGGCGGCTTCCTCCAGCTTCGTCAGATAGGCGTCCAACTCGTCCTTCGTGTTCCAGGCCGTACCGTAGATACGCTGCAGCATCGGTCGATTCTCGTCGCCGCGCCAGTAGGCGCCGGCCACCGATTGCAGTTTGAAGGCACCGACTTCCTTCGTGCTCTCCACGTGCGGACCGCGGCAGAGATCGAGGAAATCACCCTGTTGATACGTCGTGATCACTTCGCCTTCCGGGAAGTTGGCGATCAGTTCCAGCTTGTAGGGATTGTGCTTGAAGATCTCCATCGCTTCCTCGCGGGAGACTTCCTTGCGCTCAAATACCTCGGCTTTGTTCTTATGCTTGATCATCCGCTTCTCGATCTCCTTGAGATCGTCCGGTGTGAGCGGACGAGGGAGATCAAAGTCGTAATAGAACCCGTTGTCGATAGCCGGTCCGATACCGAACTTCGCCTCCGGGAAAACTTCTTGCACGGCTTCTGCCATGAGGTGTGCGGCCGAGTGGCGCATGCGCGCCAGCTCGTACGCGGCGCGATCCTCGGGATCGACCGCGATATCCATATGTTGTACGTCTTGCTCTTGGGCAACCATGAGAGTGGCTCCTTTCGTTGAAGCACCTTTGCGAAAACGAAAATGACCCGATGTCCGCAAAGGGACGCCGGGCCAGACGTGGTTCCACCCTCATTCCGATACGCTATGACGTATCGCTTGATTCAGCCCGGTATCGGGGGCGACCGGAACTGGTTAGGGCGGTTACTCGCCATTCACCGTCCTGCTCACAGGTGGTAGCTCTGAATCTGTTGACGAGCCGATTCTCACCATTCACGGCATCTCTGAACGCAACACAAAACAAGCGTTGTCCTGATCAACGCACATCTTCAATTACCGTTGAGGGTAGGCTGGTCACGGTCGAAAGTCAAGTCCTGTATTCGGGATCGTCTCCATCGGGGAGCAGTTCAGTGAGATAGTGGTCATCCCACGTGTCATCGTCGTCGTAGTCGTCTTCCCACGCCTCTTCGTCCTCAGTGTTCATGAGTTCATCCCCTCGCTTGAACGTGAGGATAGGGACGGCTCGGCGAACCGATGCTGATATCGCATTTAGCCCTTCGCGTGTGGATGCCGCGGAAAACTCGCCACCGAGATCTCGCCACCGCGTTGCCGCCATTGTGCCAGCCAGAGCCGTCGCGCCGATGCCTGCGATCCAACCGCTGCCCTTACGATCACCATCTGTGCGACCAGAGCCAGGCACGGTAATCGATGGATTCTCTGACTCAACCCGATCCGGGATATTCGGAGACTCATCAACGACGGCCACGATTCTGTGATCCGTCGTTGTTTCGCCGGTGATTGAGGCGGAGGCGACGCCTGCTTGCTGGAACACGGCCGCGTCGGGATTCGTCCACGCAATCACTTCGCCGGTGAACTCATTGTTCCCCAGCGCGGTCTGTTGGTCGAATCCGTAATCGAGAAGCACGAGGTTGTCGTCGTACCAGTCATCCGGTGCAATCCCGTCCAGCGTCACCGCGATGATTCGCGTCGATTGCCGTTGCGCGATCTGCACCAGACACCAGCCGGCGTCATCGTCGTAGCCCGTCTTGCCGCCGATGACGCTGGGCGCGGTGGCAAGCACCTTGTTGGTGTTGGTGAGTTGGTATCCGGTGGAGGTGGTGTGACTGCGCGTGCCCATCACCTTGAGGACGAACGCATTCCCGGCGGTATAGGCCATAAATGCGGCGACATCTGCTGCCGACGAATAGTGCCCGGGAACACCCCAGCCGTCTGGATTGAGGAGGTGCGTGTTGCGCAGTCCCATATCCTGGACTCGCTGATTGACCATGTCCATAAACCGATCGATGGCAGTTTCGGCGTCGTCGCCTTCCTGGTATCCCAGGGAGCGGGCGATGGCGCGAGCGGCGTCGTTGCCGCTCGGTAGCAGCATGCCGTAGACCAAATCCTCCAGGGTGAACTGCTCGCCCGGACCAAAGCCCATGATGGTTGCTTCGGAGGAGACCATATCGTCGGATGTTGTGGTGATAATCGTGTCTAGTGGTGCGATACTGACCGCTTCCATCGCGGTGAAGATCTTGGTGAGACTGGCGATAGCCACCTGATCGTGGGCGTTACGTTGAGCAAAGATAGCGCCGGTATCGGCGTTCGTGGAGATATACCGGGTTGAGTTGATCTTCAACTCAGAGGCTTCCTGTGCGACACCGCGAAACCCGGATGTGCCAAGCAGCACCCCAACTCCGGTCCCCATGAGTTGTCTGCGTGTCAGCATCCTGGTTGCCCGGTCATAGGCGCATCGCGCCTGCAGTCAGTTCGCTCGAATGATACAGGAGTTTTCGCTTACTCGTCTGCAATGTACGTTCATTTCTGTCATCGCTGAGGTGAGGGTTGAACCGATACGAGCGCTGCGTAGGTATTCCGCACGGTGGGATGTTTGCCAGCGTCTCGATCCGAGGTGAGTGTGGTCGTGTCAGGGGCGATGGTATGGCTTATATCCAACCACGTCGGATTCGATGTTATGACCTTAACCTTTGAGGATTATTGACTTCACGTAGCTCGTTTGCTAGCCTACTGAAAAATTCCTACCAGATAGCAAACAATCGAATAGGAGAAGACCATGAGTACAGTGTCCTCAGTGTTGCCTCATCTCGCCGGTTATCAAACGGTTACCGATGGAGGCCTGGAGACGGAGTTCATCTTCATCGATGGTATCGATCTGCCGGAGATGGCTGCTTTTCCGTTGCTTGAGACCGAAGCCGGTCGCGACCGGATTACACGCTACTACGATGACTATGCGGCCATCGCAGCCGCAGCAGGTGCGGCGCTATTGTTGGAAACGCCGACCTGGTGTGCGAATCCCGATCGGGCTGCTCCTCTCGGTTACGATGCCGCGGGACTTCGGCGGGCAAATCTAGACTCGGTTGCATTTATGCAGGAGTTGCGTCGTAAGTACCTTGCCGATGTTCCGGTTATCGCCGTCTCGGGCATGGTTGGTCCCCGAGGTGATGGGTATGTCTCCGCAGGGGCGGTCGATCCCGAGGAGGCCCGAGCTTACCATCTGCCTCAGATCACCACATTTGCCGAGGCCGGTGCTGACTGCACGAACGCGCTGACGATTCCCGAAGTAGGTGAGGCGATCGGTATCATCCTCGCGGCCCGAGAGGTAGGTCTCCCTGTGGGAGTGTCGCTGACAGTGGAAACCAATGGCGTCCTCCCCGATGGCACGCCGCTTGGTGCGGCGATGACCCGGATTCAGGAAGTTGCAGCTCCGGATTGGTTCATGGTGAATTGTGCGCACCCGAACCATGTTGAGGCGGCGTTAGGGGACGGCGGAGAGTGGGTGAACCTCCTGCGGGGACTCCGCTGCAATGCCTCCAAACTGAGCCACGCCGAGCTTGATGAGTCCGAGGTTCTGGATGCAGGGGATCCCAGGGAGTTCGGGGAAGATCATGCCAGGATGCGCACCTTGTTCCCGGAACTCACGCTGATCGGTGGCTGCTGCGGGACTGATGCCCGGCATGTTGCCGCCATCTGGGGAGTGGCGGAACAGCTCCAGATGGTGTGACGGCAAAGCGCATCGATATGCTGATATCGCGATATGGTGAAAAACAGATGAAGCCACCCATTGGGTGGCTTCTCTGAGGGTGGGAGATACTGGACTCGAACCAGTGACCTCCACGATGTCAACGTGGCGCTCTAACCAGCTGAGCTAATCCCCCCTCAGCGCTCGCAAGTATAGGCGCTGACCTGCCGCTGTGCAAGCGCGATCAGGCGATTTCCCTGGCACACGCGATCAGTTCATCGACCGTCGTCACAACCCGACCACCGCTGGCCTTGATGAAATACTCCACCTGCAGGGTCACGATTGAGCCAAGGTTATCGCCCGCCAGGCGAAAGTCGGTGCGAATGCCATAGACGCGCTTGCCGTTGGCGAAGGCATAGCCAACTTCTGCGGCGGTGCCGGAGTCGACATCGACGCCATCAAGAATTGCCATGACGGCGTCGCTTCGATCGATCATCTCGGTATTGCTGCGGCCGATCTCGAAGTTGATCGCTTGGAGTTTGGTAACGCGTTCGGCGTAAGAGTCGATCTCGCCGCAGGCGACGATCGCTTTGCTGAACTCGGTCTTGGCCCATGGGTTCTCGATCTCCACGATCTCGGACAGGATGGTGACCAGTTCGTCCATGAAACCCATCGTCGATGCCGCGAATCCCAGGGGTGATGCCAGATAGACGCGTGTCATATGTGCTCCGTTCGGTATACTCCGGTCATGAAACGACCTCTTGCTCCATCATCGCGAACACAAGCGTACAGCGATTCCGCCAAACTGGCGCTGGCAGTGACCGCGCCACTCTTGGTGATGATCAAACTGATCACGCCACTTCCATTTCCGGTGGCGCTGACGCTCGCGGCGTTGCTATTCATCTTCGTGTTCGGATTGCGTCTGCGAATGACACCGTTTGGCGGATCGTAGGCTCGCACTTTATGTGCGGGCAACCCGTGCGTAAAGCACGGGCCTACGTCAGACATTCCTAATGCCCCAGCTTCTTCACCGAGTTACTGCGATCGTGCCAATGCGCTTCCCACGCACCGAACTCGGTCAGTAGGCCGCCCGCTTCCGCCCACAGCGGCTGCATATTGGCATTCTTCACTTTCCAGACACCGGTGATCTGACTGATCACCAGTTTGCTATCGCCGCGAATGATCAGTCGTGCTTTTGCGGGCTCGACCAATGGATGATCGGCGATCGCCTTGAGTGCCCGGATCAGGCTGATGTACTCGGCCTGATTGTTGGTCATGTTGTCGCCATACTGCATCTCGATCTTACGATCGAAGAGTTCCCCGTTGCGTTCGATATCGTAACTACCGTATGCCTTTCCTGGATTGCCCTTGCTACCACCATCAAATACGATCTCAAACACGTCAGTCATCATGTCTCCACACAGATACAGGGGAGCCAATGGGCTCCCCTGCAATCATGCCATGAATAGAATCGGTACTTACTCGTCCTTCTTGTACTCGGCTACGATCTTGTCCACCAGATGATGCGGTACCGCCTGATAGTGGCTGAACCCGGCCTCAAAGGTGCCACGACCCTGTGTCATCGAACGGAGATCGGTGGCGTAGCGCTGAATCTCCGCACCAGGCACCTGGGCTTCGATCACGGTCGTGCCGTTCTCCAGTGTGTCCATACCGGTGACCTGGCCGCGACGAGTATTGAGATCGCTCATCACATCGCCCATGAACGTTTCGGTTACCTGCACCTTGATGTTCATCACCGGTTCAAGCATCGTTGGCTGACCCGCCATGATGCCTTTCTTGAACGCCTCCTTGGCGGCGATGCGGAACGCCATCTCGTTGGAGTCCACATCGTGATAGCTACCGTCGTACAGCGTGGCCTTGATATTGACCACCGGGAACCCGGCGATCGGTCCTTCCGCCAATCCGTCGCGGATACCCTTTTCCACCGCCGGGAAGAAGTTCTTCGGAACTGCACCACCGACGACACGATCCGCGAACTCGAAATCCGCGTCCGGCAGTGGCTCAAGCGCGAGATGGACATGGCCATACTGACCGGCACCACCGGTTTGCTTCTTGTGCTTGTACTCCGCCTTGGTCGGTGCCGCGATTGTTTCACGATAGGGGACGCGCGGTACACCCAGCGATACATTGATATTGCTGCGTCGCTTCATGCGCTCGACCGCGATCTGGACGTGTGGTTCGCCCATACCGGAGACCAACACATCGCCAGTATCCGGATCGCGCGAGATCACGAGACTGGGATCTTCATCCTGCATGCGTTGGAGTGCCTGGCTCAGCTTATCCAGATCGCCCTGTGTCGCCGCGTGAATGGAGGCGCTGTACACGCTGTGCGGGAAGCGAATACCATCCAGCTTCACCTTCTTGCCGCTGGTGATGGTATCACCGGTCTCGACGGACTCCAGTTTGCTGACACCACCGATATCGCCGGCGGTCACGGTATCGGTTGGTAGATGATCCTTGCCGCGATTGAAGAAGAGCTGCCCCACACGCTCGTCCCTGCCCTTGTTGACGTTGTAGAGCGTGCTGGATGACTTGAGTGTGCCGCTGTAAACGCGGAACCACGTCACCTTGCCCACATGTGGATCGGCCTGAGTCTTGAAGGCGAGTGCCACGAAATCGCCGCTCGGATCGGCGATGATTTCCACCGGCTCGCCATCGAGATCGGCAACCTCGGTGTGTTCGGCCGCGGAGGGGAGGATATCGATAATCGTCTGCATCAATGGCTGGATACCGAGGTTCTCACTTGCCGCACCGAGCACCATCGGTACGACCGATCCGTCCTCGAAGCATTTGTGCAACTCTGCGCTCAACTCATCGTCACCGATCTCCTCGCCCTCAAGGTAGCGCATGGTGAGTTCTTCGTTGTGCTCAGCGATTGCTTCAACCAGTGTCTGGCGATAGAACTCAACGTCATCCGCGAGTTCGGCAGGAATCTCGGTCTCCTCATAGGTGCCGTTGCCGTCCTTGGTGAAGACCAACGCCTTCTTACCGAGGAGATCGACAATGCCACGGAAGTTCTCCTCCTCACCAATCGGGAATTGCAGTGGGGCAACGCGTTTACCGAACGCTTCGATCATGGCCTCAAGTGCACCACGGAAGCTGGCGTGCTCGCGATCCATCTTGTTGACGAAGAGGAGGCGTGGAAGACCGACCAGTTCGGCGTTATGCCAGACTTGCTCGGTACCGACCTCGACGCCGGAGGAAGCATCGACCAGGATGATCGCCGCATCGACTACGCGCATCGCAGAACGAACATCGCCACCGAAGTCGGCGAAGTCCGGTGTATCGATCACGTTGATCTTGCAACCGTTGTACTCAATCGGAATGACGGAATGGGTGAGGGAGATGTGACGCTTGATCTCTTCCGGATCGGTGTCAGATGCGGTCGTGCCAAGCGATACACGTCCGCGTCGAGAAGTGGCGCCGCTGTCGAAGAGCATCGCTTCGACTAACGTTGTGCGGCCGGCACCTCCGTGCGAGAAGACACCGACGTTAAAGACCTTTTCGGCAGGGTACTGGTTCATGACGCACATCCCCTTGGCTTGATGTGCCCTCGGGGATCGTCGACGACACATCGCGAACGGCTGTTTTTGACTTGTGGAAAGTATACCGAACTCTGAGAACCGTGCTGTCGGGAATCCTATGCTGTTATGCCATTGACACGTTCCCACACCAAACGCAAACCATTAATGGTGAGATCGGGATCGAAATCGTCGATCATATCTGAGTTTTTGGCAAAGAGCTCCGCGTAGCCACCGGTGACGATAACCTTCGGATCGCCCTGGAGTTCCGCCGCGATGCGTACGATCATGCCCTCAACCAGGCTGATATATCCGAGCACGAGTCCGCTTTGAATCGCATTAATGGTGTTGGTGCCGATCGCGTGCGGCGGTGGCACCAGATCGACGGAGAAGAGCTTGGCCGCGCGCGAGGTCATCGCCTCTAACGCGATCACCAGCCCTGGAGCCAGCGCACCTCCCAGATAGTGCCCACGATGATCGACGACATCGAAGTTCACGGCCGTGCCGAAATCGATGGAGATAACCGGTGCGCCGTGCTTGACCAGGGCGGCAAGCGAGTTCACGATGCGATCCGCTCCAACCTCCGCGGGATGATCCGCATCGATCGGCAATCCCAGGTCCAGCGCAGCACTGACGATGATCGGTTCGACGCCCAGTCGATGACGCGCCAGCACCGTCAGCCAACGCGTGACGGTTGGGACAACGCTACTGAGCACGAATCCGGTGACCTGGCTCAGACTGGTTCCCTGCATTTCCAACACGGGTTCCAGCATGGCGTACCATTCATCTGGCATGCGATCATGTTGCGTAGCTGTTCTGGCTGTGGCAATCGGATTCGGATCGTCGGGCCGATACATGCCAAAGGTCGAGTTCGTGTTCCCGACGTCGGCTACAAGCAGCATCGCATTTCCTCCCTGTTCCGAGTTGACCATCTGGAGTCAGTATGAAGCCCGCCTCTGGTGAACTCAAGCATTCCAGGCAGCGCCAACATCAGTGGTATGTTGTCCGCTCGCTGATCCTCTGCGTAGTCCTTTTGATCGGTGGATTTGCTGCCGACATCGCCACGCAGCGATTACGGGAGCTATCCAGCAGTGACGCTGTCTTTGCTGATTTGGATGCCGTGTACGGTGTGATCGAGGACAACTACTACTATCTTCCCACCGATGAGTCCGGTCGCGCCGAGATGGATGCCGAGATGGAGAGCGGAGCGATCAGCGGGGCGCTCTCAACGCTGGACGATGAGTACACCCGCTACCTTGATGTCGATGAATCCAAGACCGCTACGGAGGGGCTGGAAGGCAAGTACGGTGGTATCGGCGTCGATATCTTCCTGGATGGCGACGTCGCTTTCGTTAGCGCGGTTGTCCCGGAATCTCCTGCGGATCGAGCCGGTGTATTGCGTGGAGATGTGATTGAGCAGATCAACGGCGCCCGCGTGCAAACCTCCGATACCAATGATGTGGTGCGTCAACTTCGTGGCGAAGTCGGGGAGTCGGTAAGCGTCACTATTGTTCGCCCGCTTACCGGTGAAGTGGAGACGCTGGAACTGACCTTCGAGGAGATCGTTGTCCCGCCGGTGACATTGACGTTCATTGAAGGGACGTCCTACGCCTGGCTGAGGATAACCTTGTTTGGCGATGCCACGGTGCCGAATCTCGATGATGCCATCGCCGAGATTCGCGCCCAGGGTGCCACCGGTATCATCCTCGATCTGCGTGGTAACGGCGGTGGCTGGGTAGAGGCCGCCAGACAGACACTGGGGCGGTTTCTGGATCCATCACTGGGACCAGCGATGTACGAGGACACCACACCTGGTGAAGGCGGTCTGATCGATTTACCGATTCTGGGTCCAACGGACGTCGCTCCGATCGATCTGCCAATGGTTGTGCTTATCGATGGCGGCACCGCCAGTGCCGCCGAGATTGTGGCTGGTGCGTTGAAAGACTACGGTCGGGCAACGCTGATCGGCGAGAACACGTATGGCAAGGGATCCGTCCAACGCATCTTTGAATTCTCCGATGGCTCTACCATGCGGGTGACCGTGGCGGAGTGGTTTACACCCAGCCGCGCTCGCATTCAGAGCGAAGGTGTTCGCCCCGATGTCGAGGTGGCCACCGCGACCGAAGCATCGAGTTCCGATCCTGTATTGGATACTGCCATCCTTCTGCTTGATCGCATGACCGCCGAAACTGCGACGCCCGTGGCTTCCCCGGCGTCGGCATAAGCGGGCTTCGTTAACAGAATCACCCTCCGTATTTAACACGGCCCTTACGGTCGATTAACACTCGCCTTCTATTCTCCGACTGTACGTGAGAGAAGCGACACGCGTCGCGATCGTCACGAAGCGGAGGACGACTCGTTGGTCAAGCGACAGATCTCAAGCGAACAACCACTCATCTTGCTGGTCGAAGATGATCCGACGTTGCGAAGCACGTTGGTGTTCAACCTTACCCGCGAGGGATATCGGGTGATTGCCGCCGAGGATGGTTTGATCGGTCTTGCGGCCGCCATGGAGCATGGTCACGATCTGAGTCTGATTGTTCTGGATGTGATGTTGCCGGGAATGAATGGATTTCAGGTACTTCGTCAGGTTCGCCAATCACTCAACGTACCCGTGCTGATGCTCTCGGCTCGAGGTGAAGAGCGAGATCGAATCGATGGGTTTGAACTGGGTGCCGATGATTATGTCGTCAAGCCGTTTGCGCTGCGGGAACTTCTCGCACGTATCAGATCGCATGTACGACGCCACGTGAACCCGGCGGTGAAACCACCATCGATGCTTCAGCGAGGTCCGTTACGAGTTGAGATCGATCGCCGCTCGGTGTCCGTTGATGGCGAGGAACTGCATTTGCGACCGAAGGAGTTCGGGTTGCTGGCAACAATCGCCATGGAACCAGGGCGCGTCTTTAGCCGAGATGAGTTGCTGGAGACCGTCTGGGGTACTGACGTGGTAGTCGATGCTCGGACGGTGGACGTCCATATCAGTTGGCTGCGAGCGAAGTTAGTGGCCGTCGGCATGTCGGCCGAGGTGATCCGAACGGTTTACGGAACCGGTTACCTATTCCATGACTTCGGTGAAACCGGATCGATTGCCAGCCTCACAGACGCGCAGCTTTCGCGTACAGGTTACCCGGGGTGAACGGGCAGACGCGCGTCTGCCGATGACATCGACAGTGTAGTCGAGGGTGGGCGGATGCTCACCGGAATACGCACAAGGAGTGTTGATCAATGGAGTTACTGAACATTCGCCTCAATCGCCGTTCTCTGGCCGCTATTACTGCTGGGACCATCGCTGTTGCGCCGTTCGCGCGCGTTTTTGCTCAGGAAGAGAATGTCATCACCTATGAGCCGGGTGATGGTGTCTCCGATCTCTCGGGCGCTTTCGAAGCCGATGGTTCTTCGACGCTCGGTCCCCTGACCGAGGCAGCGATCGAGGAGTTCGCCGCCATAGCTCCGAATGTCCGCATCACCAATGGTATCTCTGGTACCGGTGGCGGATTCGAGCGTTTCTCCAAGGGTGAGACTGCGATCTCGAATGCGTCGCGACCAATCAAGGATTCCGAAGCTGAGGCCTGTGCCGCTGCCGGTATCTCCTGGTTCAAGTTCGATATGGCATACGACGGTATTACCGTGGTCGTTTCCTCCGAAAACGACTTTGTCAGTGATCTCACAGTAGAGGAACTCGGTAACATCTGGGCCGCAGATGGTGGTGTCACCACCTGGGCGGATGTTCGAGCCGAGTGGCCAGCCGAGAATATCGAACTCTATGGCCCCGGCACCGCTTCCGGCACATTCGATTACTTCAACGAAGCCATTCTGGGCGAGCGAGAGGTTCGCACCGACTACACCCCAAGCGAGGATGACAACGTTCTGGTGCAGGGTGTTGCGGGCAGCAAGAATGCCCTTGGCTACTTCGGCTTCTCCTATTACGAGGAGAACCAGGACGTGCTGAAGGCTGTTGCCATCGACAATGGCGAGGGTGCCGTTGCTCCTTCCATCGAATCGATTTCCGATGGCAGCTACGCACCACTCGGTCGCACGCTGTATGTCTACGTCAATGCCGAAGAACTGCAGAGCCGCCCCGAAGTTGCGGAGTTCGTGGAGTTCTACGCCGCCACTGCTGACGAGATCGCCCCATCAGTTGGATATATCGCTCTGCACGCTGAGGCGCAGCAGGAAACCTACGATCACGTGCTTGGTGCCATTGATGGTTCCATCGCTCCTGACTCGGATTCCTTCGGACAGGAAGACGCGACACCAGCCGCGTAGTCTTTCTGGTTCATGCGCCCGGTGATCCGGGCGCGTGAACCTATGTTAGTGCAGGGAGAGGGTATACGTGTCCAGTACTGCGACACCGCTACGGCCAGATAATCGGCCGCCGCTGAACCTTATGGGCAAGCGCGGGAGACAGCGATCAGAGGAAGTGATCCGCTACGCGCTGATCGCCTGTTCCCTGGTCACGCTGCTGACCACACTGGGAATTATCGGCATTTTACTGTTTGAAGCGGCCAACTTCTTTGCTGATATACCGGTGTGGGATTTCCTGACTGGTCGTACCTGGACACCGCTTTTTGCTGGTACGCAGCAAGAGTTCGGCGTACTGCCGATCGTCGTTGGTACCCTGATGACCTCGTTGGTTGCGGCCTGTATCGCATTACCGATCGGTTTGGCAGCCGCGATTTACCTGAGCGAGTTTGCCAACGAACGCGCGCGCTCTGTCCTCAAGCCCGTGCTTGAGGTGCTCGCGGGTGTGCCGACGATTGTCTATGGCTTCTTCGCCCTCACATTTATCACTCCGGTCATTCTCAAACCGATCTTTCCTGATATTGGCACGTTCAACGGACTGAGCGCCGGTATCGCCATCGGCATTATGGCTATGCCGACCGTGGCATCGCTCTCCGAGGATGCTTTGCGTGCCGTGCCCAGGAGCCTGCGTGAGGCAGCCTACGGCTTGGGTGCCACCAAGTTCGAGACAACCGCTCGGGTGGTCGTGCCGGCCGCAGTCTCCGGTATTGTGGCGTCGTTCATTCTGGCCGTATCGCGGGCCGTCGGCGAGACGATGATCGTGGCCGTTGCTGCGGGTCAGAGTCCGGCAGGTCAATCCGGTGCCAGTGGCAGCATGTTCGATCTCATGCATAGCATGCAAACAATGACTGGCTTCATTGCCTACACCTTTAGTAGCGATGTCGCCCGCGGTACAACCGCGTTCTACTCCCTGTTTGGCGTGGCGTTGTTGCTGTTCATCATGACCTTCGCCATGAATCTGGCAAGTCAGTGGGTAACGAAGCGCTACCGAGAGGAGTACGACTAATGTCTTCGGAACTAATTTCGAGTGCCTCTCAGATATCGAAGGCTGAGTACCAACCGCGGGTGAGTGCTCGGCAGACCATCGGCAGGATTTGGCGTTGGGTCTTCTTTGGCTCAACTGCATTGGCTATCGTCCTGCTGGGCATGTTGCTGTGGTCGGTTATTGGTCCCGGTTGGAACTGGTTGAGCTGGGGATTAATCACCAATCCGCCCTCGCGATTCCCCGAGAAAGCAGGTATGAATCCTGCCATCTGGGGTTCCATCTGGATCGTGCTTGGCTCCGGTGTGGCCGCGTTCATCATGGGACTCGGCACCGCTATTTACCTCGAGGAGTATGCCGAGAAGGGGCGATTCAACGACTTCATTCAGACGAACATCTCGAATCTCGCTGGTGTGCCCTCGATCGTGTATGGCCTGCTTGGGTTGGTCGTCTTCGTGGATCTTATGCATATGGGGCGCACGCTGATAGCTGGCGTCCTGACGATGGCGCTGCTGATACTGCCGGTGGTTGTTATCTCCTCTCGCGAGGCGATTCGAGCGGTACCACCCAGCCTCCGTGAGGCCAGTTACGGTCTGGGTGCCACCAAATGGCAGACCGTTTGGAACCACGTACTCCCATCCGCGTTCCCGGGCATTCTCACCGGTATCATCCTGGCCATGAGTCGCGCCATCGGTGAAACCGCACCGCTTCTCGTTGTTGGTGGTGCCAGTCAGGTACTGTGGCGACCGGACGGTCCATTCTCCACATTCATGGTCATGCCACTTCAGATCTACAACTGGACGGGACGCCCGCATGAAGAGTTTGAGCACCTCGCCGCGGCCGCGATCATCGTCCTTATGATCATCTTGCTCCTCATGAACTCAGTCGCAATCGGACTTCGCCAACACTTCAGCAGAAAGGCCAGATGGTAACCCATGTCAGCAACACTCCCACGTTCCGACAAAAGGCAAGGTGGTTCGATGCAACTAGAGTCCAGCCAGGAAGCTGTCGCCCGGATTCCCGGAATCAGCGCCGCCGCGTTCCAGAGCGTCGAGAAGGAGCTGGATACCTCTCCTTCACTGATCGAATTGAGGAACCTGAACATTCATTACGGTTCATTCCACGCCGTGAATGATGTCAATCTCTCGATCAAGCAGAACTCCATCACGGCCTTCATTGGTCCTTCTGGCTGCGGCAAATCCACCGTCCTGCGCTGCATCAACCGCATGAACGATCTCATTCCGTCCGCTCGGGTGGACGGTGAGATTCTCTATCATGGTCAGGATGTGAATGCGCGCAATGTCGATCCGGTTGAGGTGCGCCGTCGTATCGGTATGGTTTTTCAGCGTCCGAATCCGTTTCCCAAGAGTATCTATGAGAATGTGGCCTGGGGAGCCCGCATCAATGGCTACAAGGGCAATTACGATGAACTGGTGGAAGCATCGCTGGTTCGTGCCGCTCTGTGGGATGAAGTGAAGGATAAGTTGAAGGATAGCGGTCTCAGTCTCTCGGGTGGACAGCAGCAACGCCTGTGTATCGCCCGTGCTCTGGCCACCAATCCGGATGTGATTCTGCTCGACGAACCTGCCTCGGCGCTCGACCCTATCTCCACGCTCAAGATCGAGGAGTTGCTGCGCGAGTTGGAGTCCGACTACACGATCGTGATCGTCACGCACAACATGCAGCAAGCCGCCCGCGTGAGTGATCGCACCGTCTTCTTCTCTCTCAACGAGAATCGCCAGGGCATATTGGTGGAGAGTGGGCCTACCCAGAAGATGTTCACCAATCCAGAGGATCCCCGGACAGAGGGGTACATTTCCGGCCGATTCGGATAGTATCGTACGAAGGTAAATGGGATGCAGCAGGATATGAGGACGGATATGTCGGCCAGAGCGGCGTTCGATCATCAGTTACAGGAACTCAATGACCAGGTCGTGACGATGGCCAGTATGGTCGACAAGGCGATTGCGCGCGCTCTTGAGTCGCTTCGATTGCAGAATGTCGCCTTGGCGGATGAGGTGCAGCGTAGCGATAACGCGATCAACCGCCTCCATCGCAATGGCGAGGAGCGCGCGATCACGATGATCGCCCTGCAAGGACCTGTGAGTTCGGATTTGCGACGTATTGCCAGCGCGATCAGCATCTTCTCCAACCTGGAGCGTATGGGCGATTACGCGGCGGGTATTGCTCGTATCGTCGTTGAAGGATCGCGAGAGTCATTGCTCAAGCCGTTGGCGGATATCCCGCAAATGGGTGTGATTGCCCGCGAAATGTTGGATGAAGCCATCCAGGCCTATGTCGATAAAGATGTTGAGGCTGCTCGCACCGTCGCGGAACGAGACGATGAGTTGGATGTGCTCTATGACACTATCGTGACTGAGCTGATGGACTACATGGTCAACGATCCCTCGACGATCGAGCGCGCCACCCACCTTCTCTGGATCGCCCACAATCTCGAGCGCATCGGAGATCGCGTCACCAACATCTGTGAACGTGTGGTCTATATCGTGACGGGCGAGTACGAGGAGTTGGATGGTGGACGAATCGCCCCTCAGCGATTTGGTCGCGTCGGATCGTCCGAAAGCGGCATGGTCGGATAAGCTTCGCGCCATTCCTCGAATACCGCATGCAACTCGGGCACGAGATCTTCGAGATCGATGGGGGCGTGAAGCATACGGCTGATGCCCATCGTTTGCATGGACTCATCTGATAGTTCCACGGGATCAACTGAAATCACTACCACAGGCGCCGTTGTCCGCGGCGCCTGTTCGCGTATCCGGCTGGATGCTCCTCGAAGTCTCAGCATCAACTCTTCTGCGCCAAAGCTCCGGAGACCGTAATCCACGATGATCAGATCGAACTGACGTAGCCGGAACACTTCCAGCACCTGGAGTCCGCTCGAGATCACCGTTGTCCAGAATCCACCCAGCGGCAGACCCTCATTGAGGAATGTTGCGAGATCAGGATCGTCGGTAACGATGAGGACATGGGGGCGTTCGCTGTGTTTCCGGGCCTTCAGGAGGGGTCTGTCGATCACGATTCTCTCCTGAAAGGGCCGAATTGCTGCATGATCACGTTCGTTAGCACGGTTTCCGATGCTAGCATCTGTGTACGAAAGTGCGGACGGAAGGCGAACGCGGTCACATGACCATGGCTCTTGGCGATTTGAACGATCGCATGGAGTCCGGCCAGACGGTCCTCACCGTGAACGGTGCCACTGACGACCGGATTGTTCCGTCCGAACTGGGCTGCCGAGAATTGGCTGGCGGAATCGCGCAGTTCAAAACCAGCATGACCGAGGTGCATCGCGGCGAATGCATCCTCGATACCAAGGGTAATGTCGTCTCCATCTGTCGGCTCGATCCGCACCGCCGCGCCACTACTTGAGAATGTGCGTTTGTGCAGGTGGAGGAGAGGTAGGCCCAACTCGAGTTCAAGTGGCTTCATTAGCGCGTGTACCGCGCCGTCGATCGCGATGACATGACCACCACGGTGCAGCCATGTGCGCAGCGTGGTGGTCACTCGCTCGGAGAGTCCGCGAGCATAGGGGGCAGGGTAATGAGATCGACCCTTGGCCGCATAGATATCGGGAGTGGCATGTGGAAAGATCAATGTATCGAGGCTATCAAGCGCATCGTGAACGATGTCTTCCGCGGTGATTGTCTTCGACTCGAAACCTGCTCGTTCCAACCATAAACGCAGCCAACCATAGTCAGATGCCGAAACGTTCTGGGGATCGTACACTCCGAGCTTGGGAGCGACGACCTCATAGGTTGACCGCAATGTTTGATCGATGATCCAAGTGCGGACGTGGAGTTTGGCTGCATGGGCCATCACATCCCACATCGTCCCATCGGCGATGATCCAGGCTCCGGAAGGGATGAGGCGTTGACTGGCGTAGTGCGGTTTGGTGGAGCGTAGTACACGGCTTTCCGTCTTGAGTGCGTGGTTGACGAGACGAATACATGCCGAACTTCGGGGATCGATGGCCAGCCAGGCATTCGGTCGGATATCAACCGCCGACGCAGCCCGGAATGGTGAAAGGTCCGTCTCCTCCATTGGCCGCAATGAGTCAGCCTGATAGTGATCGACCAACTGCACCTCTACGCCCATGTGTACCGGTAAACAATGGCTGGTGACATCGTACGCAGCGGTTCCAGCCGGATATGGTTGCAGCGATAGGAGTGCCTGCGCGTAGCTGCAAAATGGCTGTCGGAGAGGGATGACGAAGGTTCCGGCGACGAATCCACCATCGCTCTCGTCAATTACGAATATCTCCACATCTCCACGCCGGAGGACATCGATGAGCTCGCGCGCCGCCGCTGGATCAACTTGTTGCCGGAGGGGCGGTATACCGAATGCCCCCTCGGAGGCGTGATTGACCTGATCACCAAACACCCGCCACTGGTCGGCAATCCAGCGGTCAGCGTGATCGGCAACGTGATCGAGCACCGATTCGATCGTTAGACGGTGGAGGCGAATGATGTCCTCGAGTCTCCAGCAATTGCCTGTGAATGGCAGTGGTTGGTGAACGCTGGGAGTCCTCATTCCCAGATCAGAGAATCCGTTCAGTTCATCGACCGTGATCGACACAGGACTGGCGATCCCCGCACTGGCGGCCTCGGCCAGGATACGCACCCCGCCGTGATAATGCTGATAGGCACGAGTGGGGGAGTAGCAATCGAACATCACACCGCTGCACACGCCCTCGTTTCCGGCGCGCACGTGATCGCTCGCGATCCAGCTGCCAAGCTCGCTCGAGAGTTGGCCGAGGAGTGGATGCACGTTTGGTTCAACCGGATCGATATACGGTGGAATCACGTAGCGGGGCGACTTCTCACTCATCTGATGCAGGTCAATCACAACGTGCGGTCGCCAAATGCGATGCACCTGGTCCACGGTGGCGCGCGTTTCCTCTAAGCGATGTTGGTACCAGTCCCGATTGTTGTCGTGACCCGCGTATTGGTGGTACAGCGCCGGAGGCATGCTCCCCTCGGCCTGGGTATCCAGCGTCTCTCGATACCAGTCGTGGATCAGCTGCATCCCGTCCGGATTGAGGGTGGGGATGATGAGGAGAACGATCTTCTCCAGGATTGCCTGAAGCTTCGCATTCCGGGCCATGTCCAAAATCAGTTGCGGCATCATCTGCACACCACCGACCTCGTCAGCGTGAATACCGGCGGTTACCAATACCACCGGTTTATCCCCTGCCAATTGACCGTGACAATTGGACACATCCCGGTACAATTCAGGTATGGTCAGGTGTGCGCGCTTCGCGGCGACCTGTTCGAGATTCCGAATCGTATCTGGCGCACTGGCAATAACCATCAGGAGCTCGCGGCCATCTGTGCTCTGGCCGAGAGACTGAGAGGTGAGGTAGGGACTCACATCACAGATCGCCGATATCCAGGTCCGCATTGGTTCCCAGTCGATCAGTGTTCGATCTTTACCGGGTTCGTCGCCGAGACAGTGTGCGAGGTTCTCGAGTTCATTGAGCGTCGTCTGCATTCGTATCCCATTCGTCGGTGTTGAGCTCCGACGATCCCACCAGAAAGCATAAATGGAACAGGCAACCAGACACACCAAATGGGTGTTTGAGGAAGATAACGGCGGAGCCACACCGCAGCAGGTGGTTGATCTGATGCTGGAGTATGGTGAACGGCTACGACTCCTTGATCAGTCGCTGAGGATCACCACCTCCCGACGCGTATTCGGTCGCTGGTTGGGTAGGCGGATTCCGTCGTCTTATGGCGGTGCCTTCGTCCATCTTACCCATACAAGGACCAGCGCGATTCTGATCAATCTGGAACGAATCGATCACAATCAACCGAAGGCACTCGAAGTCGTCGTTGCCGAGGAGCTTCTCCACATGCGTGATTGGCTGGATGGTGATCATCGCCGTCATGCCAAGCACGGTCATGATCGCATTGCCTATCGGGTGGCCGATCTGACGGGTGCTTCAATGGACCAGATCCGGTCGGCGCTGGTTCCCGTCAAGTCGCGTGAGTTCCGCTATGTGTATGTCTGTCCTAACTGCGATCGACGAGTTTATCGCAAGCGCAGCGGTCGCTGGGCGTGTCGACCGTGTTACGAACGCACCGGTCGAAGATTCGTGTTGACCGTCGATCCCACACTTGCTCCCACCCTGGCGGAGTGCGGCAACGTACAATAGCCAGAGTGTAGATCGGAGCGAAGGGAGTACCGTGGTTTTCTTCAGGATCATGTGGCGTGGCATGAAGGATGTCTACGAGCAGTTTGCCTATTTCATCATGCTCTCCATCCTCTTTGCCTTCTGTACCCTCCCGGCCGCATTTGTGTTTCTCTATGTGCGTTTCAATCTGGTGACGTTGCCCATATTGATGGTCAGTGCCATCTTTATGCCGCCGGCCCTGGTTGTGCTGTACGCATTGGTCGATCCGCGAAAGTATCTCGATAAACCCGAGATGCGCGAGGTTGGTCAGATGTACCTCCGTGTCTTCGGTCGGGCCTGGAAACTGGCGCTCTGCACCGTTCTGCCGCTGATCATCATCGGTTGGAACATCGCTTATTTCTCCGGATCTGGACACACGCTGGAACTGCTCGTACCGCTCTGGGTGGTGATGTGGGTCTTTATCTTCATCCTCACGCAGTACTGCTTCTGCCTGGCAGGGACGCTGGAGAGTGGGCTCCGGAACTCGTTCCGTGGCGGTATGTTCGTCATGGTGAAGTTCCCCTTCCGCACCGTCTTCCTCTCGCTGTTCGTCATCGGATTGGGTTTCGCATTCACGATCACGATGCTACCGATGATCGTCATCGGTCCGGCGTTCTTTGCCGCCATCATCACCCGATTCGTCTTCGATGCCTTCGATATCTTCGTGGTCGATCCAAACAAGCCGACCGATGAGCGCGCCTGGGAGCGCGAACGGGGTATCAATCCGGATCGACACGTGATCGCGCGTATGTTTCGACGGGAGAAGAACTAGCGAGCGTCCAGTGGCTGGACACGGACCGCGCCAGCTTGCTCCAGCGTAATCGCGACCACGCGGCCATCATCGATGGAGACGATAAGCCCCTCCTGGCCGGCAGTCTCGACATTGGTCAGCACTGCTCCTGGCAGGATGCCAGTTGCCACCAGACCTCGTACCGTTTGAGGGATGCGATCACCGACACGGGTGACCACGAGCGGGATCTCATTCAGGGAATCGACCAAAGCCTGATCTTCCAGTTCCGAGATCGTCAGCTGTACTGACGGGATTGGATCTCCGTGGGGATCGAACTCCGGATACCCCAACGCCGCCGCGATCCTCGCCTCAAGTTCCTCGGAGACATGATGTTCCAGACGGTCCGCCTCCTCATGCACGGCGTCCAGATCCATCCCCAACGTCTGCGCCAGATAGAGCTCCAGCAGGCGGTGATGGCGGATTACCTCCAACGCTACGGCGGTGCCGGTGCTGGTGAGACGAACGCCCTTATACGGTTCCAGCACGAGCAGATTTAGCTCGTGCAAGCGCTTGTGCATGTTGGTGATGCTTGCACCGGAGAATCCGAGTTCGTCGGCAAGCTGCTGATTTGTGACGGGCTCGTCGGTGGACTGAAGGCGATAGATCGCCTTCAGATAGTCCTCCATCGCTGGTGTGATCCGGGGATCACTGGTGGGGGAGGGTGCCGACGCATCCATGGCCTAGAAGTCGAACGGAAGATCCGGCATCTGCATCATGCCGCGTCGACCCTTCTTGCCTTTCTTCCCGCCTTTGCTACCCTTGGTCATTCCGCCAATCTGCCCCATCATCTGCTGCATCTGCTTGAATTGCTGGAGCATGCGACCGACTTCTTGTCGATCGACACCAGCACCGGCGGCAATACGGCGTCGGCGTGAGTGGCTGATCTTCTCGGGATTGCGGCGCTCCCATGGCGTCATGCTGTAGATGATGGCCTCGATTTGTTTGTAGGCATCGTCGCTAATCTGGGCATTTGCCTGACGCATCTGCTGGCCGATACCCGGGATCATCTCGATAAGCTGGCTGAGCGGACCCATCTTCTTGATGGACTGGAGCTGATTGAGGAAGTCTTCCAGGTCAAACTGGCCCTTCATCATGCGCTCCTGCAAACGCTCGGCATCTTCCTCGCTCGTCTGCTCCTGCGCCCGCTCGATCAGACTGAGTACATCGCCCATACCGAGGATGCGACCAGCTAACCGATCGGGATAGAACGGTTCCAGCGCGTCCATCTTCTCGCCGGTACCGATGAACTTGATCGGCACACCGGTGACCGAGCGGATACTGAGCGCGGCGCCACCACGGGCATCCCCATCCATTTTGGTCAGGATCAAGCCAGTGACGCCGAGCCGTTCATGGAAGGTCTCTGCGACACCGACGGCTTCCTGACCGGTCATGGCATCCGCGACCAACAGGATCTCCGTCGGTTTGACGTTGCCCTTGATCTCGACCAGCTCTTGCATCAACGGCTCGTCGATCTGCAGGCGGCCAGCGGTGTCGATGATGATCGGATTGAGACCGCGCTGTTCAGCGAACTTGAGCGCATTCCTGGTGATGTTGATCGGTGTGTTGTCCGTACCCTCATCGTAAACAGGGATATCGACTTGCTTGCCCAGCGTCTGCAACTGCTTCACAGCGGCAGGGCGCTGCACATCGGCGGCGACAAGGAGCGGATTGCGCCCTTGCTTGCGCAGGTGCAGGGCGATCTTGCCGGAATGGGTCGTCTTACCAGAGCCTTGCAGACCGACCATCATGATGATCTGCGGCCCCTTGTCCGGATAGTTGAGTGGTACCTGCTCCTCGCCGAGGATTCGCTGCAGCTCCTCGTTGACGATGGCGATCACGCTCTGCCCCGGGGTGAGGCTACGCATGACCTCCTCGCCCTGCGCACGCTCCTTCACCGCGGCCACGAAATCCTTGGTGACCTTGAAGTTGACGTCTGCCTCCAGCAATGCCCGGCGGACATCGCGCATAGCGTCATCGATATCCTTCTCGGTGAGCTTGGCGCTGCGACCGAGTTTCCCGAACGTTTGATTCAGGCGATCTGAAAGTGTCTCAAACATGGGCTAAAATCCTTCGCCTTCGCCAAAGAAGAGGGAGTCGACGTATGTATCTGGCCTGAACTCGGCCATATCCGCGCTCTTCTCTCCCGTGCCGATATAGGTGATGGGTGTACCGAGCTCTTTGGCGACGCTGAAGGCGATACCGCCACGAGCGGTGCCATCGAGCTTGGAGATGAAGATATCGGTCACATCGGCGCTTTTGGTGAACTCCGCTGCCTGTACCAGGCCATTCTGGCCAGTCGTGGCATCGATCACGAGTACCACCTCCTGTGGTGCTTCCGGCACCGTTTTCTGGATGATCTTCTTGATCTTGTTCAGTTCAGCCATCAGGTTGTACTTGGTATGGAGGCGTCCAGCCGTATCGATAATGAGCACATCCATATTGCGGTTGTGAGCCGCCTGCATCGCATCGAAGACGACCGCGCCGGGATCGGCGTTTGGCTGGTGGGCGATGACCGGCACATCGAGGCGCTCTCCCCAGATCTTGAGCTGGTCGATCGCGGCCGCGCGGAAGGTATCACCTGCTGCCAGCATGACGCTCCGACCAAACTGCTGATGATACTGCACCAGCTTGGCGATGCCCGTTGTCTTGCCGGTGCCGTTCACACCAACCACCAGGATCACCCACGGCACACCGCGCTGCAGGATTTTGACCTTGCGATTACGTGTCGCGAGTTCCAGAAGCTGGGTCATCTCCAGTCGTAGCACCTCGCGGGCGTCGGCGGGACTGGTGATGCGTTCGTCCTCGACCTTCTGACGCAGTTCGGCGACGAGTTGCTGGCTGACATCCCAACCCACATCGGCCTGGATGAGCAGCATCTCAAGGTCTTCGTAGAGTTCCTCGTCCATCGTCTGACGATCAAAGAGTTTGGTGATCTCACTGAATACGCCACGTCGAGTCTTCTCCAGACCTTTCTCGATCTGGATATCTGGCTCGGCATTGCGGCGGAAGAGTTTACGGAACAAGTAGGTGTCTCCTGCGATGGGATTGTGGTTGCTTGATGCGATTGGCGGATAGAACAAAACCGCCGCAAATGGCCACATCCTGCAGGCAAGTATACCTTGCAGTAATGAGCCAACTGCGGCGGATGAACTGGTCGATTCATGGATCAGTCGCCGAAAAGAGCGTCAATCTCCTCAGGGGTGAACGCCAGCGGTATCGGTGTGCCGTTAACCTGAATCAGGTCTTCGTACTGCTGAACCGCATCAACTACGTGTTCGCGGGTGGACAGGATATCCACGAAGTATGCCATGCCATTGTCATCGATATACATACTGAAAACTGCGACGAATGGTTCACCATAACTCCCCGAACCATTGAGCACGACAGTGACCGTATCTTCGGTGACGCGCGCGTCAATGGCAGTCATGTTGTATCCGCTCGCGAGACCCCACTCCTCGGATGACCACAGATCGGCCCAGTATTGAGGATCTGCGTTGTCTCCTTCGGCGGGTTCCACTCTGATAGAAACCTGGCTTTGGTAGTCATCGGTCTTCAGTCGAATCGTGTCCGATTGGTCAGCGGTGATCTGGATACTGCTGTATCGCAGGAAGTTGAACTGCCACGGATCAGACCAGGTCACCGAAGTGCCAAATGATGGGCTTTCCCACTGTGTTCTACTGATCAACCCGTATCGCATCCAGTCAAGCACGGTGGTCGCATGATCGTCGTAGATCGTGGGTGTGACATCGCTGGTGCCATCAAGCAGCGACTCGAGGTGGCTATAGTCGCCCATCATCATCAGGGGCTCGCCGTCGATCGTAACATCGGTAACGAGCCAATCGATGGTGTCCGTGATGAGGGCTGGCGATGAGTACACCGTGACGCCAACGCTGTACTGACCGAATCGGGCATCGTACGATTCCACGTATTTGATTCGGGGGAAATCGAGCAGATATCGCATGCTTACCAGGAACCAACGCGATGTCTCATCGGCGTGCTCATCCAGAATGGTGTAAGAGATGACCGATGGTGCCTGCGCCGCGTGCGCTTCCTCGTTCCGGTCTGCCGGTGACGTTGGTGTATCCGTAATCGTGATGTAGATCAGCGATACCCCGTGATAGAGCGCGATATGCTCTTCCTGATAGCCATCTCCCTCCAGCACCTGGTTGTATTGGGGATAAAACGCAGCCTCACCGGAAGCTCCGATGTCAATCACCAATTCAGAAATGACGGAAGTGTATGTGGACTCTGAAGTCTGAGCCATCACGGCGGCTGATGAGGTTCCCAGGCTTGACAGGAAGAACGTCAACACCAGGATCATATGCGTGGTCTTCATGGCACGCTCCTTATGATGTTTCGGAGTACATAGGTAGAGTATTGCAGAGACAACGCCCGCACCGTGAGTCCGGTTCCTGGAGTTCCGTGGGGGAGAACAGACGGGTGCCTGTCACGTTATGGATGATGGCATCTCCCGCAACCGGTGGTACGATCATTTCCACGCAGTTCGCGGATGGTCGGGAGCGATTTCATGCAGCGAAATGACCTCTGGTTAGGGGTATATCTCCCATCAATGCTTCTCGCCCTCGGGCAGGGAGCACTATTGGCGACCCTACCGCTGTACGCCGCCGAACTCGGATTCGGTTACACCCTCATCTCCGTCATCAGCTCGGCTGCCGCCATCGGTACGCTGCTAACCGATGTTCCCGCAGGAGCAGCAATCCACCGCATCGGTCTGCACCGCTCGATGTATCTCGGCACCAGCCTGGTGGCGATGAGTACCTTCCCCCTGGCTCTGGACATGTCGGCTGGATGGATCGTTATCCTCAGACTCATTGCCGGTGTCGGTACGGCGCTGTGGGGTTTGAGCAGACATTCCTACATCGCCACTGCTGTACCGGTGGCGTCCCGCGGACAGGCGATCGCCACGTTTGGTGGTGTGAACAGGATCGGTATCTTCGGCGGTCCTGCGCTTGGTGGCGCAATTGCTACCGTCTGGGGACTCCAATCGGCCTTCATCCTTACCGGCGTGATGGCATTGTTGGCACTGGCTACGGTGGCAATCGCGTTACCGAAGTCATCTCACACTATGCCGCATCGCACCGGTGGATCGAAGGGGCGTTGGTCGCTGGTGTGGTTGACCTTGCGTGAGAACGCGAGCGATATGACAGCCGCTGGTATCGCCCAACTCCTGGCCCAGATGATTCGACAAGGGCGACAGCTGCTGATTCCGCTGATCGGTGCCAATGCACTCGGACTCTCGGCGGCTCAGGTGGGTCTGATCATGACCATCTCCGCCGTAGTGGATATGAGCATGTTCTTTCCCGCCGGATACCTGATGGACAGATTCGGTCGTAGGTTCGCGACCGTTCCTAGTTTCGCCATCATGGGTCTCGGTTTGGCGATGTTGCCCTTTGCGACCTCGTTTGCCACTATGGCCGCAATCGGCATTGTCATTGGGCTGGGAAACGGTCTGGGTTCGGGTTCGATGATGACGCTCGGTGCCGATTTGGCTCCTGAGGGTGCCACCGGTGAGTTTTTGGGTATTTGGAGACTGATCGGCGATCTCGGTGCGGTAATTGGTCCGTTGTTGGTCGGAGTTATCGCTGCCAATATGAGTCTTGATCAATCGGCGATCATGCTTGGTGTGGCGGGATTCGCCTCCAGCCTGATGTTCTTGTTCCTGGTGAAGGAAACACGGGTCGATCCGGTGCCGATTGTCGAAGTGAAGTAAGAAGGAGAGTAGACATGTCACTCGTTGCCGCGGCGATTATGCCGCACGGATTTCCACTCATTCCGGCGCTCGATAACGGACTGGAAGATATCGCCGCATTGCGGGCAGAGATGGTACGCGTCGGCCGCCAGTTCGCTGAAGCGAATGTTGACACCATCGTGCTGGTTGGACCCCATGGAACCCGCGTTGATGGTGCCATGGCGATTGTTCGTACCGGGCGTGCGGCGGGTGCGCTCCGTTATCGTGATGCGATGGTCGAGATGAACGTGCCGATTGATCACGAGTTCGTCGATGAGATCGCGACCGCATGTGAGGCGGCGGACGTTCCGGTGGCGCTGGTGGGCTTTGGTGGTAACCGTATGGATCAGGCCACCATGCCCATGGATTGGGGCGCGATGGGCCCGTTGTGGTTCCTGGGCCACGATCAGGATCGTGCTGGCTACGGCGATGTCCTGGCCGGACATCCCGAGGGGCCGGAAGGTCCGCCGGTCGTGTTGATTACACCCAGCCGCAAGCTTGATCGGTCCATGCAGATCGCATTTGGTCGCACGCTTGGCAAGTTATTTGCGGAGTCGGGGCGTAGGATCGGTTTCGTCGCATCCTGCGACTGGGCCCACGTGCATCGCGCGGATGGACCCTACGGTGCACATCCGATCGCCCGCCAGATGGACGACACTATCCTGGCCGCGATTCGATCGAACGATCTCAGGAGCTTGCAATACCTGCCGCAACCCGATGTCGAAGCGGCAGCCATCGATGGCATGTGGCAATGTCTGATTCTGGCAGGAATTCAGGAGATCATTCCCATGCGACCCGAAGCACCTGTCTATGGAATCGATGGATACTACAGCATGATCGTCTCCCGATTCCTGCCGGAGTAATCAATGGCCACGCCTTACAATCACCGTATCAGCGAGATGGAGGTATCAGAGAGACCTCGAGAGCGATTGGAGCGATACGGTGCGGGTGTGCTTTCCTCGGCCGAGTTGGTAGCGCTCATCCTCAACACCGGCACACGAGGTGAATCCGTGTTGCCGATGAGCCAGCGAATCCTCAACGAGAACGGCGGACTTACAGGCTTGATGCGGATGGAACACGTCGAACTTGCCCAGATCAAGGGTATCGGTAAGGCGAAGGCCGCCAAGTTGATGGCAGCGCTGGAAATGGGACGCCGACTCACGACGATGCTCGATGAGGATCGGCCCCGAGCCGCCAGTCCGGAGGATGTCGTGCGGTTACTGGGTGTCGAGATGGCTTCACTACCGCGTGAGGAGATGCGCGTGGTGCTGCTCAACAGCAAGCACTACATCGTCGGTGTCAGTACGGTGGGGCAGGGGACGGTGAGTTCCGCCAATATGCGTATGGCCGAGGTTTTTGCCCCCGCCGTGAAACGGATTGCGCCCTATATACTGCTTGTCCATAACCATCCCACCGGTGATCCGACGCCCTCCACGGCGGACGTTCTCTTTACGAAGGAAGCCGTGGCCGCTGGAAAACTGCTGGATATCGGTGTGATAGATCACATCATCATCGGACAGGGGCGGCACACATCGCTGAAGCGACTCGGTCTCGGCTTCGAGGAAAGGAACTCGTGATGACACTTGATTTGCCTTGCTGGGGATTCGGTATCACCAGCACCGTACCCGTGGAGATCGTGCGCGAACTGGCCCCGATCGTGGAGCAAGCCGGTTTTGGCACGCTCTGGATCAACCACATTCCTGGCGGCAACTGCTACGCCTCTATGGAAGTCGCCGCCAGCGTAACCTCGAAGCTAAAGCTTGGATCTGGTGTGACATCATTGGATGCCATGGATGCATCCACAATCGTCCAGGAGGTGCGGAATCGCGATCTGCCAGATGATCGCCTCACGATCGGTATCGGAGCCAGCAAGCCGCCGAGTCCACTCGAAACGGTTGCTCGTGGTCTTGACCTGCTTCACGAGGAGTTATCTGGCGTGCCGATCGTTGTCGGTGCACTGGGACCGAAGATGCGAGATCTTGGTGTGGCCCACGGCGATGGTGTGCTGCTCAACTGGCTGACGCCGGATGCTGCCCGTGGAGCGATGGAGGACCGCAGGCGCGATGCACCGGAGTCGGATGCGACTGTAGCGCTCTATACTCGTTGTTCGCTTGGCGCGATTGGTGCCGGAGCTATGGCAATCGAGGCGGCCAGGTACGCTTCCTTTCCTGGCTATGCTGCGAACTTCGCGAGGTTGGGATTCTCGGCAATGGATGCTGCTGTCTGCGTCGATGAGCCAATGGCGCTGGTGGAGCGGCTCTCAGCCTATCAGGGTGTGGTGGACCAACCTGTGCTGCGCGCGATTACCGGAGCAGAATCGCTGAAGGCCTATGCCTCGCTGGTAGAAGGCGCCAGAAACTGATCCAGCTCGATTGCGGTTTCCAGTTTCTGCATGCTTGGTGGCCACTGATGCGGTCCGTTGTGCATACAGTCGCAATAGAGTGTTGCACCGCCGAAACGATCAACCGCGAGGTGGCGTAACGTTGTCATGCCGGTTCGCGTCTGGACGGGTTCTTCCTCGATTTCGCTGGCGGCATGGAACACGCAGTAAACATCGAATCGTTCTGTCGGTGGCTCCAGTTCGGGCGGACGTACTTCCTGAGGAGGATCGACGACGGCGGTGACCGGTGCGACAGGTGAAACCGTCTCTACTGTCTCTGACGTTGTTTGCTGCTCAGGTCTCGAACCACATTCACCGCGAGGTCGTCGGTGTCGACGGCGATTTCGGGATTCGGTACGTTCATTCTGTACATCTGCCATGGTCACAGTTTACTCTTGACGCAAGACTGCACGGTGGCCGGGCACGATATCGTGCCTCCACCTGTAACTCCACTATGAGGAAGCATACATGCCCAAGCAAGTAGGTATTGATCTCGGAACAGCGAACGTGCTCGTGTTTGTGCGCGGTCGCGGTGTCGTGATCAATGAACCGTCTGTCGTGGCGATCTCTGCCAAAGATGGCAAGGTCAAGGCGGTCGGACTGGAAGCCCGCGATATGTTGGGCCGTGAGCCGCGTGAGACGATTGAGGTCGTGCGTCCAATGCGCGATGGTGTGATCGCTGATTACGTGGTTACACAGAAGATGCTCGAGTATTTCATCAATAAGGCCGTGGGGCGGTTCTCGCTAATCCGACCGGATGTGATGATTTGCGTCCCGGCTGGCGTGACTGGTGTGGAGCGCCGTGCCGTGCGCGAGAGTGCTCTCAATGCCGGTGCTCGACGTGCCTACCTGATCTCCGAACCGCTTGCTGCGGCCATTGGTGCACGCGTGCCGGTGGCTGACCCCAGCGGCAACATGATCATCGATATCGGTGGCGGTACTACCGAGGTTGCCGTGATCTCGCTCAACGGTATCGTCGTGGCGAGATCATTGCGTGTTGGCGGTAGCAAGTTCGATGACGCGATCAGCAACTACATCAAGCGCAAGTACAACCTTCGTGTCGGTGAGCGTACCGCCGAGGAAGTTAAGATCGCCATCGGTTCCGCCATGCCTCTGGAAGAGGATCAGGTGATGGAGGTGCGTGGTCGCGATGAGGTTGCGGGTCTGCCGCGAACCATCCAGATTCGGGCCAGCGAGATTACGGATGCAATCACTGAACCGCTTGAGGCCATCATTGGTGCCGTCCGGGCCGTGTTGGAGGAAACACCACCGGAGCTTTCATCCGATATCATCGACAAAGGTATGATCCTCACCGGCGGTGGTGCGATGTTGCGCCAGCTACCGGATCTCTTGACGGAAGTAACCGGCGTACCGTGTTACGTGGCTGATGATCCGCTCTCGGCGGTTGCTATCGGCACAGGACTCGCGTTGGAACATATGGATATCTTAAGGGATAGCCTCGAAGATCGATAAGAAAGCGTAGAATAAGCGCAGATGAGCTGGGGAGGGAAGGAGAGTCAATGAAAACACCATTGCGTTCACACATCCTCGGCGGAACTGTGCTCGGTCTCGCGATGATTTTGTCTGCCTGCGGCGGTGGAAGTGGCGATGATCCCACACCGACGCCACCTCCGACCACAACCACTGCCAAACCAACGCAACCACCAGTCGTCATTCCTTCTACACCTGTAACCATCGTTGTCGAAACTCCCACAGCCGTGATCGCCACACCAACGGTCACCGTTCCAGTGATGATGGGGACCCCGACCGTAGGCCCGGTTGACTTGACTGGGGATGACGCGACACCAGTCGCTGAGGTACCAGCGGTACCTACTGTTGTTTGGGTTGTGTCTGACACGCCCGGTGACGGAACCGGCGGCTCCGGTGCGCCCGGTGAACGTGAGAATACGGAACCGGAGGTTGCCACGGGTACACCTGTCGCTCAGCTAACCATTGAGGGATGCGAACTGCCGCATGTGCCGACCTATATCGGCGACTCCCACCAAGGCCAGTTGATCGATGATGTGAACTTCCGCTCAGGTCCGGGTGTGGACTGCGAGCCGCTGCTGGATGAGCCTCTGGGAGGTGGCCAGACAGTGACCGTCACCGGTGGTCCGGTAACGCAGGCTACCGATGGTAGCGAGTGGGTGGAAATCGAATTCAACGGTATCCGTGGCTGGATCCGATCCGATTTCATTGATCTCAATCCCTAATAGAGAAATCACAGTGTTCTGAAAGGTACTCCCATGAAGTTTCCGCGAGAGTCCGGCATTCTGTTGCATCCAACATCATTGCCAGGAGAGTTTGGATTGGGCGATTTCGGTGGCAGTGCCTACCGTTTCGTGGATTGGCTGGAAGCCGCCGGTCAACGGCTTTGGCAGGTGATGCCATTGGGACCGGTCGGATACGGTGACTCGCCTTATTCGGCGCTCAGTGCATTTGCCGGGAATCCACTGCTGGTCTCACCCTCCGTCCTTATTGGTGATGGACTTCTGACGGATGACGATCTCGCCGACGCTCCGAACTTCCCTGATGGTCGTGTCGATTGGAATCTGATTCGCCCCTGGCGCTGGAGCAAGCTCCGCCTCGCCTATAGCCGGCTGGGTGATTCCCCCATGTTGCTGGCGGAGTTCACGCGCTTCATCGATATCGCACCGCAGTGGTTGCGAGACTATGCGCTGTTCGTGAGTTTGAAGGAGCATTTTGGCGGTGGCTGGTGGCTGGATTGGCCCGCCGATATCCGCGCCCATGAGGGTGCGGCGATCGAGCATTGGACGGTTGAGCTGGCTGCCGAGATCCGATTCCAGAGCTTTGTTCAATTCCTGTTTCAGCGGCAATGGCACACGTTGCGTACTTATGCCAATGGCAAGGGTATCCGCGTCATCGGTGATATCCCGATCTTCGTCGCGCTCGATAGCGCCGATGTCTGGGCCAATCAGAGTCAATTCAGCATCAATCCCATCACCAGCCATCCGGATTGGGTGGCCGGTGTCCCTCCGGATTACTTTTCCCCAACCGGTCAACGCTGGGGCAACCCCACCTTCAACTGGCGGGCGATGATCGACGACGGCTTCGCCTGGTGGGTGGAGCGTTTCCGGGCGGTACGGGATCTGGTGGATATCGTCCGTATCGATCATTTCCGTGGCTTTGCGGCCGCCTGGCATGTGCCGGGCGAAAGCGATATCGCGTCCACCGGACATTGGGAGGAAGCACCGGGTGCGGAGGTGTTTTCGGCAGCGCGACGCGCTCTGGGAGACTTCCCCGTTATCGTTGAGGATCTGGGTCTGATTACCGCAGATGTCGTGAGTTTGCGTGAGATCCTCGGCTTCCCTGGTATGAATGTGCTCCATTTCGCCTTCGACGGTGATCCGACCAACAATTACTTGCCCCACAATCACAAGCGCAATGCGGTCACCTACACGGCCACCCACGACAATCAGACAAGCGTCGGTTGGTGGACTTCCATCTCCGAGGAGGAACGTGATCGCGTGCGCCACTATCTCGGTCATGCAGTGGCCGATCCCGCCTGGGATATGCTCCGCACTGCACTGAGTAGTGCGGCGAATACCAGCATCGTTCCCATGCAGGATGTGCTGCGTCTCGGCGATGAAGCGCGGATGAACACGCCCGCCACCACCTGGGGCAACTGGAGCTGGATGATGACGCCGGATCAACTGGACTCTGGACTGGCTCAGGGACTGCGCGATCTCACCAGCACCTACGGTCGTATCGCGGACGACTATCCTGACAAATCCACAAATGAGTTCGATTACGCCTCACCGTTTAGCGGGATTGAAGCAACGCGTTCGTGGTAAGTCAACCGATGTTCGGAATCTGTGGCCCAGGCCTGTAAACTAGGGCTGGATGGGGCGTGCGTTCCCCGCGTTCAGGAGATACCGCCAACGAGCGGAATGGAGCTAACAATGCCACAGACCAATGGTGCTTTCACCTTCGTGCTACATAGCCATCTTCCCTATGCCCGTCAGGCCGGGATGTGGCCGCACGGTGAAGAGTGGGTGCATGAGGCGATCGCCGAGACCTATGTTCCCCTCTGGAACGCGCTCTATGATCTCGCCGAGCAAGGTGTTGACTATCGCATCACTGTCAGCATCACTCCGATTCTCGGCGAGCAATTGGCCGATCCATTGATCGTCGAGCATTTCCTGACCTATGCCGAGGAGCGCTCTGCGTGGGCCGCCGCCGATATCGAGCGGTTCGCCCAGGATGGCGATGCCGAGATGGAAGCGCTCGCTCGTCACTTCCATCACTGGTACTCTCGCATTCTCACCAGCTTCCGTGATCGCTTCAACTGTGATCTCCTCGGTTCGCTCAAGCGATTACAGGATGCAGGACTCGTCGAGATCTCCACATCCGCTGCCACTCACGGCTATCTGCCGTTGCTGCAGCGTGATTCGTCCATCTACGGTCAGATTCAGACCGGCGTCAGCGCCTACGAGCGTCATTTCGGTCGCCGACCAAAGGCGATCTGGTTGCCGGAATGTGCCTATCGCCCGGCCTATATCGAGGAGTCCGGCATCACCCGACCAGGTATCGAGTCCTATCTGGGTGAGCAGGGGATCCGTGTCTTCTTCTCCGAAACCCACACCGTCGAGGGTGGCCGTCCGGTCGGTAAAGCTGCAGGCGATTCGATTGGCATCTATGGATCTGTACCGAAGAGGCAGCTGGTCTCCACACCTGCTGGCGAGCAGACCGATCCCGGAACAACCTTCAAGAGCTATTGGGTTGGTGATGAGCCAGGCCGGGTTGCTGTCCTTGGTCGCAACAATCGCACAGGTCAGCAGGTCTGGTCCGGACAGTTCGGGTATCCGGGAGACGAGTGGTATCGCGAATTCCACCGCAAGGATGGTGTTTCCGGTATGCAATACTGGCGCATCGGACTACCGGGAACCGATCTCGGCGCCAAGCCGGCGTACGATCCCGAGAAGGCCGCCGAGCGGGTGAAGTCACACGCGCAACACTTCGTTGGTCTGGTCGCGGATCTGCTTCGCGAGCATAAGGAAGAGACCGGCGAGTACGGCATTATCGCCAGCAACTATGATACCGAACTCTTTGGCCACTGGTGGTTCGAAGGGGTGGATTGGCTGAAAGAAGTGCTGATCGGTCTCGCCAGTGATGACAGCGTTGATCTCACCACCGCCTCGACCTGGGTTGAGGATCATGGTGGCGATGCCGTGATGGTGCTGCCGGAATCGAGCTGGGGTATGGGTGGTAACCACTACACCTGGATGAACGATCAGACCAGTTGGATGTGGCCGATTATCCACGACGCCGAGAATCGTATGGAGCGGCTAATCGCGGATTATCCCGACGCGGATGGTGACCTTGAGCGCGTGCTGGCGCAGGCAGCCCGGGAGTTGCTCCTCCTCCAGAGTTCCGACTGGCCGTTCCTGGTAACAACCGGCCAGGCTAACGAGTACGCGATTCAGCGATTCAACGAACACGTGGAACGCTTCAACCAGATGGCTGATCTCGCCGATGACGGTGCAGTGTTGGACGACGATTCCGCCAAGGCGCTGGATGCGCTTGAGGATCTGGACAATCCGTTCCCGGCGATCGATTATCGTGTCTTCGCTGCCCGTCAGGGGAGCGCTGCACTGGTCGGGGCGGAGTAGCACAATATCGTATTCGCGGAGTGTTCACGCATAACAAAAGAGGTGAGGGCCAGTGGCCTTCACCTCTTTCGTTTCTATGGCTACTCAACCGGTGGCAACAGATCTCGATTTACCGCGACCTCGGCGTCGATGCGAACCGGTGTGGAGCCACTCCACGGACCCTGCCGCGTTCCCACCAACCACTCCTTGCGCGCATAGGCCGGGTTCCAGAACCCTATTGGGATGATGACGGCGTTCCTAAGCATCAGGGCTTCAGCTTCGGCATAGGCGGCATTGCGTTCACCCTCATCCAGAGCGACGCGGGCCACCGCAACCCTCTCATCGAACGTGGTTGCGTCGGCACCCGGAGTGTAGTCGCCGCTGTCCTCGAGACCAGGCGTCCAGTTGAACCAGCCTGCATTGAAGGCGCTGTCCTGGGCGGCGATCTCCAGCAGCGACGGTACGTTCGTGTCGATCTGCCATTGCACCAGCTGCATTTGCAGACCGCCAGCATCCTGACGAGCAGCAGTGATCTGCTCGGCCGTGAGTGCAGTATCGTGCGTGATGATCAATCCGGTGGCATCGGTAATCATCGTTACCAACTGTGCGACTCGCTCCATCTCTTCTGATGTCGCGGTCGCAGGCTGATAGAGGATGATCTCGCTCTCATTGGCGGCGGCATCGAATCCCGCCTCGCTGAGGAGTCCGGCGACATCGTCATCGTAGGCGTCAGTAAGTGCCTCGTAGTTCGCAATCTTCGCGAGTACCGGCGGTGTGAAGCTTTGCGCGGGTACGTAGGTGTCCTGTTGGATATCGTTTGCCCATGTCTCGCGATTGATGGCGGCAGCAACGGCGCGACGAACGCGGACATCGTTGAATGGTGGCTGGTTGAAATCCAACGCCAACGCATAAACAGAGTTTTGCGTCTCAAACCGCAACAGCGAGGATCGTAGCGGATCGTCCTCCGCCAGTCCGGCGATGGCACTGGGTGGCATATCCGCCACCGCGATCTCATCGTTTTGGAACCACTCCAATATCTGCTGGTCTGTGTTGCCGGAGGGAGCGATGCGCCACAGTATCTCACCGATATCCGCGGACTTCTCGCTCCAGTGGTACGGATTCGGTGTCATCCGAATCTCTGCATCCGTGACTTCCGCGATGATCCACGGGCCGGAGCACGCTTGCGCCAATTCTACCGGGTTCTCCGCGGCACCGAACTGGGGGTGGACGACTGCAAATCCGAACGTCGCCAGATAGCTCGGAAAATAGGCGAGCGGTGAGGTAAGTGTGATCTGGAGTGTGCGCTCGTCGATTGCTTCCACGGCCAGCGAAACGTTCTCGCCCTGTATCCGCTCGGTGGCACCGACGATCTGTTCGAAATAGGTGTACATCGGGGTAAGTTCAGCGGCGTTCAATGCCCGATGCCAGCTATCGATGACATGTTGGCTGGTGATTGGTGTGCCATCGGCGAAGGCAATCCCCTCGCGTAGGGTTGCTGTCCACACCGAGCCTTCCTCGTTCGGTTCAACGCTTTCGGCCAGATCGGCTTGCACGGCACCGTTTTCATCGAAACGCAGCAAGCCACTCCAGGCATAGGGCAACATCACCCAGAACGGACCCCAGTTAACGCTGCGATGGGGATCGACAGTTACCGGCTGACCGAAGGCATTGAAGGGCAGCGTCAAGGTTAGGTCGGCGGTCTCGGGGATTCCTGGTGCGGTTGATTGTGCGGTGGCCCGAACAGCACCGGCACTCACGGCAGCTGCTGCCGTGAGTGCTGAGAGACGAACGAAGTCACGTCGACTATGGGCGAAGTGAATCAGGTCAGAGGCGGAAGAAGTCACGGTCGGTCTCCTCGCAGCGTTGCTGGTGGCGATTCTGTCTACGAATAGAAACGCCGCATGTCGCTGATTGGTTACACCTTACCCGATTCCGTACCCATAGTCTCTCGTTCCGGCCTCGCGCAGGAATTGTGCGACGAGATCGACGCAGGCCTGAATATCTGATTTCGCGCACATCTCATTCACGCTGTGCACATAGCGGGAGGGGATGGAGACGGTGCAGGTGAAGGACCCCGCTGCGGCTCGCTGGAAGGCACCGGCATCGGTGCCACCTCGCGGGAGTACCTCAAGCTGGAACGGGATGTCGTTTTGCTCTGCGATCTCCTGCAGGTGAGCGATCAGCTTGCGATTCGGGAGTTGGGAGCTATCGAATACCTTGATAGCTGCACCGTTGCCCAGTTTAGTCACGGCCGCATCCGTCGGCATTCCGGGAATGTCACCGGCGATGGTCGTATCCAGCGCGATCGTGATGTCTGGCTGCACGCCGTAACCCGCAGTTGTGGCTCCGCGAAGTCCCACTTCTTCCTGCACCGCCGCGACCGGGATAACCGTTGCATTCACCTTCCCGACCGCCTTGATCGCTTCGATCATGACGTAGCAACCGATGCGGTCATCGAGGCACTTGCTGACGACCATATCGCCCATCTCCTCGAACTCGCGTCGCATCGTCACCATATCGCCGATCTGTACCTGATCCTTGACATCGTCTGCCTTTATACCGAGATCGACGAAGAAATCCTGCAGATCAAGCTCCTTCTTGTCGTTCGGCCCCAGGAGGTGGATCGGCTTTACACCTGGCATAAGGGTGCCATTGAGCACGCCATGCTTGCGTGTGTGAACAGCCACGCGTTGTGCCACCAGTGTGCGCGGATCGAATCCTCCCACCGGTTGGAGGCGAACATATCCACTCTCTTCAATGAATCGGACGATGAAACCGATCTCATCCATATGGGCGGTGACGACGACGGTTGGTCCGCCAGTGCCCTCAATCGTGCCGATGAGATTCCCCATCGCATCGGTGCGGAGCCCGGAGGTGAGGGGCTTGAGCTCCTCGGCGATGATGTCTCGCACTTCGTCCTCGCAGCCGCCGATGCCATTTGCCTGAGTTAGCTTTCGCATGAGTTCGATGTTCACTGCCTGATGCTCCTTTGTTGGTGAAAACGCCACAGGCATGGTAACAAACGTCACCATGCCTGTCGCCCATATTAGGGATGAAGTCTGCGAGCTATTCTCCGATCAGGAGAATACCGCTGACCCACATCGCGTCGCTGTCAACCCATGTGACCGTACCGGCCGCAGGAATGTGCACCATATCACCGACGCTCTCAGGCGTCGATTCCGGTGCCATGGACTCCGCGAAGTAGTCCTCACATGCCATGCCGTCGTAGTCGAGATCGAGCAACCAGTTGGTGAACGGATCCTCGTCGTAGAAGACCTGAGCCTCTTCCTGAGTGGCGAACTCGCCACAGGAGGCGTCGTTATCCAACGTGCTGAACGAGGAGTTCAACTGCATCACCATCACGTCCAGCAGCGGCATCACCTGACCCTCGATATTGAGGTAGCTTACCGAGACCACATTGTCAGATGGAAGAGCGTCAAGCACCGCGTTGAAGTTCGCATCGTCGGCCAGCTTCGGCTCATCGGCGGAGAGATATCGATCAACAGCGCCATTGACGCTAATAATGAGTTCGCCATCAATCACACCGTATTCGATGACCACAGGTGCTGCGGGATTCTCATCGATGGTGAGGACCTGCAGTGTACCGCCCTCAACTGCTCGCTCGCTCTGGGTGTAGCTACCCTCGGCGCCCATCTGGGTCAGCAGATCGGTGACGGTGGCTACGGTCTGCTCAAGCGTGGCCGGATCGGACGTCCCGGAAACGAACAGGACTTCTGGACTGACCTCGAATGTCTCAGGATCCAGACCCGGAATCGAGACCGAGACTGCCCACTCACCATCAAGCTTCTGCAGCAGATCGGTGTCAGGATTGAAACCGAGCATGGGCTCCATGCTGGCCCAGATTTCCTCTGTTGTCGGCATCGCTACCGGTGTGGACTCGTCGTAGGTGGTCATACCCATAACGATGCCACCCAGGAAGCCTGCCAGCATATCGCTGATACCTGTGCTGTAGAGATCGTTCGCGTTGGCGAATGTCATCACATCGGCTGGGAACGCGTTCGCCATCGAAGGCGTGAAGCCTTCGGAAGCGCTCAACAGGGAAGGATCGTTCGGTACGAAGACACTATCGAAGTGGAAACCCGCATCCGAGGCGTAGATCGCATAGCCGAGGTGACCCGTCATGGAGTCGATATCGGCCATATCCACCAGATCTGCGAAGGAAGGATCGGCCATTGCTGCCGCAACCATCGCATCGAGATTCATGTAACCGAAGATCAGATTGTCCGTGCCGAGCTTGTCGGCGACGGCGCTGAATCCGTCCTCAGATGCGAGGCTGGGGGTTGTGCCCTGAATGGTATCGATGATCGGCTCGATATCGCTCATGCGAGGCGCGATGATCACAATGCCGTCAACAGCGGCTGTGGCGGTGCCAGCTCCGGAGCCGTCGGCATATTCCATGTACGTAATGGTGACGCCGTTGTACTCAGCAGTCTGCACCTCAACGCCACCGTTTTGAGCGTCATTGGTGGTGATGTCGACGAACTGCTGGGCGATCGCATCCGGATCATCAGGAGCGATCAGGATTGCCAGACCCTCGGGGACATCCGGCAGTTGCGCGGTCTCCAGGTCACTGGCCATGTCCATTGTGGATGCGGTGATATCGGTGGAGGAGTAGGAGACCAGCGCTTCGGCATCGGTAAACACCATCGCGGCGGTGCCGGTGATGCTCAGCTGCTCGGCGCTCTCACCGAGTTCGTCAACTGTGGATCCGGTTTCCTGCTCCGCGATCTGATTCAGGCCAGCGCGGTCGATAAGCTCGTAGGTCTTGGCCCACTGATCTGAATCCTGATTCAGATCAATCTCGTTGTACATCACCGTGCCCGCAGGTACGGCATCCGCCAGCGAATGGTTAGTCCCCTGCGCGGAAACGCGATTCAGATTGGCGATCGAAGCGAATCCGCTCGCCAGAATCAATGCGACCACAGCGAGGGTCATCAGCAAACGGAAACGTGTGGGTAATGGATATACCCGCGATGACGCTGTCATTTCGACTCCTTGTCCGTAGATACCGCTTCCCCTCAATTACGGAGACGAGGCGGTGTCAGGCTCAACAACTGATGAACTCAATGCGGAATACGCACGAGAACCGGTTATTCGTTGGACGTATGTTTGTCGAACATGGTTCCGAGCGAGAACACAATTGGGAATAGCGCAGCCACCAACACGATGACGATTGCGATAGCACCAAATGTAATTGCCGCCTGAATCAATCCAATCAGGAAGTCCATACCAGTTCACCCAGTCCTTGAGCCACCTGACCCGAATCTGAATCGGGTATGCCCCGATTGTAGAGTTCACCATCAGCGTGGTTGTCACAAATCAACGTCAAAGGTGCGGCGGGTGTGTAACCCACCGCACCTCTATTATGCCGCTTACGCGACCGCGTGTGCGTTGCTATAGAGACCAGTGAAGGTAAATCCCTGATCTGTTGCATCAATCGTCACGCTCTCGCCATCGTGCAACTCGCCGGAGAGCAGCTTTCTCGCCAGCGGATCCAGGATCTGCTTCTGGATGACGCGCTTCAGTGGGCGCGCGCCATACGCGGGATCGTAGCCAAGTGTCGCCAGCAGTTCACGGGCGGTGGGCGTGATCGTCAGCGACATACCACGGTCAGCCAATCGCTTGCTCACGCCATCCAGCTGCACTTGCACGATATCCGAGATCTGCTCACGCGTCAGACGTCGGAAGATGATCGTCTCGTCCACACGATTCAGGAACTCCGGTCGGAAGCTTGCTCGCAACTCGTCCATCACTTCTCGTTCGATCTCTTCATCACGCCCGCTACCAAGGTTCACAATCAGATGTGAACCGAGATTACTGGTCATGATGATGACCGTGTTCTTGAAGTCCACCGTGCGACCTTGACCATCGGTGACGCGGCCGTCGTCCAATACCTGCAAGAGGACATTGAACACATCCGGATGTGCCTTCTCGATCTCATCGAAGAGAATCACGGCGTATGGTCGTCGACGAACGGCTTCGGTCAACTGGCCACCCTCGTCGTAACCAACATAGCCCGGAGGCGCACCAATCAAGCGACTGACACTGTGTTTTTCCATGTATTCGCTCATGTCGATGCGTATCATGGCTTGCTCGCTATCGAACATGAACTCCGCCAGTGCCCGCGCCAACTCGGTCTTACCGACACCGGTTGGACCCAGGAAGATGAAACTTCCCAACGGTCGATTCGGATCCTGTAGGCCAGCACGAGCGCGTCGGATAGCATCGCTGACGGCCGCGATCGCCTGCTCCTGACCGATTACGCGGAGATGGAGACGATCTTCCATTTTCAGCAGCTTCTCGACTTCTCCTTCCATCAGCTTGCTGACAGGCACACCCGTCCAGCGGCTAACGACTTCGGCGATGTCCTCGCTATCAACCTCTTCCTTCAGCATCTTGCCGGCGCTCTGCAGCCGGATCAGATTCTGCTCTTCCGCCAGGATCTGGTTCTCCAACTCCTTGAGCTTGCCATACTGCAACTCCGCGGCGGTGTTGTAATCGAAGTTGCGTTGGGCCGCCTCAATCTCGGTGCGGGTATGATCCATCGCATCGCGCAGTTCGGAGATATGGTGGATCGACTGGCGTTCCTGATCCCAACGACTGCGTAGCGCATCCCGCTCTTCCTTCAGACTCGCCAGCTCCTGCTCCAGGTGGCTGAGTCGGGCCTTGCTGGCAGTATCGGTTTCCTTGCGGAGCGCCTCCCGCTCGATTTCGAGCTGCATGATCCGGCGCTCAGCTTCATCCAGTTCTACCGGCATGGAGGTGATCTCCATACGAAGCTTTGAGGCAGCCTCATCGACGAGGTCGATCGCCTTATCCGGGAGGAAGCGATCGGCGATATAGCGATCGCTCAATGTCGCGGCAGCTACGAGGGCACTATCGAGGATCTTCACCTTATGGTGAACCTCGTATCGTTCCCGCAGTCCGCGCAGAATACTGATCGTGTCCTCAACGCTTGGTTCCCCAATCAAAACCGGTTGGAACCGGCGTTCCAGGGCGGCGTCCTTCTCGATGTACTTGCGGTACTCGTTCAGCGTGGTTGCGCCGATGGCATGGAGTTCGCCGCGGGCCAGCATCGGTTTGAGCATATTACTGGCGTCCATTGAGCCTTCCGCCGCACCAGCACCGACCACCGTATGGAGCTCGTCGATGAAGAGTATGATCTGGCCGTCGGATGCCGTTACCTCACCCAGAACAGCTTTAAGCCGCTCCTCGAACTCGCCCCGGAACTTGGCACCTGCAACCAGAGCACCGAGATCAAGCGCGATGATCCGCTTGTTCTTCAGATCTTCCGGGACATCGCCGCGAATGATGCGTTGCGCCAATCCTTCGGCGATGGCGGTCTTGCCGACACCGGGTTCGCCGATGAGCACGGGGTTGTTTTTGGTACGGCGGCTGAGAACCTGAATGACACGACGAATCTCTTCATCGCGACCGATAACTGGATCCAGCTTGCCGGATCGCGCGACTTCCGTCAGATCGCGACCATACTTCTCCAGCGCCTGATACTTGCCTTCTGGATTCGTATCGGTAACTCGCTGATTGCCACGAATATCCGTGAGAGCTGACATCACCCGTTCGCGATCGACGCCGAAACGGCGCAGGAGTGACTCTGCCGGCGAGCGCTCCACACCAAGAATACCCAGCAGGAGATGCTCGGTGCTGATGAACTCATCGCCAAAGCCGCTCGCTTCCGTTTCGGCGTTCGTCAGGGCCTTGCGTAGCCCCTGGCTCACGATCGGATCGGAGCTGATCTGCAGCTTCGGCGCACGATCGACCAGGGCGGTTGTCTCGCGTGCGAGATGCGCCACATCGAGACCGAGCCGCTGGATGATCTGCGGCACGATACCTTCCTGCTGCTGAATGAGTGCCAGCAACAATGCCTCTGGTTCGTATTGCGCCAGCTTGTTGGATTCCGTGATTGTCTGCCCGGAAACAATCGCTTCACGAGCTTTATCTGTGTAGTTTTGGTTTTGTGCCATTTCGTCTCCTGGTGTGTGTTTCAATGGAGTAAGGTGAACACCACGACAACGGATTACGTGCTCTGCTTGCGGATCTCTTCTTGATCGATATGACCTAGCATGGCAAGCATGGAGCTGAGTTCGTCGTGAATCTTCTTGGTGGTTTTGTCATTGGTATCCAGTTTGTCTCGCAGCTTCAGCAGTTCACGTGTGAGTTCCAAAGCCATCTGGACACCAGCCAGATTCATGCTGCGTTCCTCCACCAGGTATTTCACCTGCCGGAGTCGTTCGATATCCTGATCGGAATAAAGTCGCAAATTGCCTGAGGTTCGGGATGGGGCGATCAACCCTTCTCGTTCATACTTACGGAGTGTTTGCGGATGCATCTCGACAAGGCGCGCCGCCACGCTGATAACAAAAAGCGGTTCGGAAAATCGTTGGGGCACGGGTTCACCTCCAATATCTGTGCTTACTGGAATCATACACATTGATACGGTTCGTGTCAACAATACGGAGAAGGAGACGTCAATGACTGATCGCATATACGGCCATCGCGGTGCACCGGCCGAGCTTCCGGAAAATACGTTGGCTGGATTCGCCCGCGCGAAGGAACTCGGCGTCTATGGCATCGAGTTGGACGTGCATTTGAGTAAGGACGGTGTCTGTGTGGTTTGTCACGATGAGACACTTGATCGCACCACCAACGCGACTGGCGCTATCAGTGACTACACCGTTGCGGAACTCCGCCAGGTAGATGCAGGCCATGGCGAGTATGTACCGACGCTGGCCGAGGTGCTGTCGCTGGTGGGCGATTCAATGCATGTCGATATCGAAGTGAAGGCGAATGCGGCCGGTGCGGCAGTGCTGGAGGAAGTGAAGAAGGTGGATGGACTCCGCTGGCTGGTGAGTTCGTTCGACTGGGATGTTCTGCGTTACGTGCGTAGCCAGGATGCCAGTGCCGACCTCTGGGTATTGACACCGGGAGCCTCTGAAGACGCAATACAGGTTTTCCGTGATCTGGATGCCAAAGCGCTCGCCATCTGGGAGAAGGGGATGGATGCCGATATCGCCGCGTTCCTGGCCGAGCAGGGCATACCGTGGTGGCCATGGACGGTCAATGATCCCGCGCAGGCTCGGCAGTTTCTGAGCTGGGGCGCTATCGGTATTTGCACGGATAATCCAGCCATGATTCTGCCCGAGTAACGGGGAGCACGCGTGCTACACTGCCCATTGAGATTGATTGGAACTGACGGCCACATATGGGCGGCGGAAAGGGTATGACCAGGTGAATCTCCGTGGCTAACGCGATCACCATTGGTCGGCTCGTGCTGCTGTTCGTGGTGGTGTATCTGATCTACCACGGCAGCGTGCAGGTGATCACGCTGTGCATGCTGCTCCTGCTGCTTGTCATCGCCGCCGATGGTATCGATGGCTGGGTGGCGCGCAAGCGAAACGAGACCAGCACCTTCGGCGCCGTTTTTGATATCGCTGGCGACCGCATCGTGGAAAACACCCTCTGGATCGTGTTCTCTGATCTGAGTCTGATTCCGGTATGGGTTCCGATCCTGGTGATCAGCCGCGGGTTTATCGTTGATGGTCTAAGAGCGCTGTCCATGCAGGAAGGTATGACCGCGTTCGGCGAGAAGAACATGATGCGGTCCCCACTGACAACGTGGCTGACGGCTGGACGATTCATGCGTGGGTTCTTTGGGTATGCCAAGGCGCTGGCATTTGTCTTCCTGTGCGGATTGCAAGCGTGGGAGCATCACGATACTACCGATACATTCCTGGGTAGTCTTTACAGTATGGACTGGTATCGTTATCTCGGTTGGACGCTGGTGTGGCTGGCAGTGGCCCTAACCGTGATTCGAGGTATTCCCGTTATTGTCGATGGTTTGGTGTATGTTCGCGAACTGGATAGTCGCAAGAAGAACGGCGTCGCCTAAACACCTGTGTATCTGAAGTCATCCTGCTCGAGTTTGAGTTGTGGGTGTCTGGCCATTGGGGGACCTGCGTGAGCACCACAGTGACCAAAAAGCCAACATTCCGTCGCGAGGAGCGCAGCGAGTTTCGCACCTGGCTGGCACATAGCGTTGCCCGGATTCTCTCCTGGATCGTTTTACTGACGCCATGGCCGGTCCGTGATGCCGTCGCGAATCTGGTCGGAGCGTTCTCTTACCGAACCTCAAAAGGGTATCGGCGTAACGTTGAGTCAAATGTCAGCACGGTGCTCAACACGACACCTGACGATGTCGAGGTCGCGAGAATTACCCGCTTGATCTTCCGCACCAACGCCCGGAATTTCTCCGATCTCATGACCCTGGCCTGGAGATCACCCAATTGGCTTCGCAAGAAGTGTCAGGTTACGGTCGGGGGTTGGGAGGTCGTTGATGCAGAACTGACCAAGGGGAAGGGCGTGATCTTCGTCTCCGCTCATGTCGGTTGCTTCGATTTCATCGGCCAGACAGTTCAGGCATTTGGATATCCCTTGACGGTTGTCACGGGTCGCACCACATCACGCTTTGTGTTTGATGGGGTTACCTGGTTACGAGGGCGTCGCGGTGCTCGGATGGTCGAGCCGACTCCTTCAGGTATTCGCCACGTTATCCGTGCGTTGCGTAATAACGAATGCGCGGTGATCGTTGGTGATCGTGATTTCTTCGAGAACGGTCATGAGGTCGAGTACTTCGGCCACAAGGCCACGTTGCCTCCTGGAGCAGTCCGTATCGCCCGTGACACCGGCGCAACGATCGTGCCGATATTCACCCGCCGAAACCGAGACAATACGCATCAGATTCACATACATCCTGCGATTCAGATCGAGAAGACCAGTGATGTGAATGCTGACGTCGATCGCGGAATGCAGCAGTTGGTGCCGGTGTTGGAGGCGGGTATCCTGGGTTGTTTGGAGCAATGGGTGATGTTCCAGCGGGTCTGGCCAGAGCTACCTCCAGAATCGATTCGCATCTTCCCCACGGGTTCGCCGCTCGAGAGTCCTTTGCTGGAGAAGGTCGCCCAGGCGCTACGAGCTCCGCACCCCCAACGGAAAGTGCCCCGCCGAGACAGCGAGGCACCGTATCTTCAGGTCCGAATCAGTCGATAGCGGTAGTTGGTGAACTGCAGCGCGACCGGATAATCCTGTGACTTCAGGTGGGTAATCACGGCCTGGAGATCATCTCGGCTCTTCGCTTGCACACGGATCGCGTCGCCCTGAATCTGGGCATTAACCTTCTTGAAGTTGTCGCGGATTTCCTTGCTGATCTTCTTGGCGATCTCGTCGAATGCCTTCGCGCAGTTTCACTACCTGGCGTTTGCGGGCACCGGAGGCATCCTCCTCGGTCTGGTAGTCCAGTATCTTCAGGCTGAGCTTGCGACTGATCATCTTGGACTCCATCACGTCACGCACGGCGCCAAGCGAGTATTCGCTCTCGGTGTTGATGGTGATGGTGTTCTCCTCCAGGGTGATCTCGGTCTTGGTGTCTTTGAGATCATAACGCTGCCGAACTTCGCGCTCGGTCTGATCGACCGCGTTCTTGAGTTCCTGGCGGTCAAACTTGGATACCACATCAAATGAACTGTTGGCTGCCATAGGCTCCCTCCCTGGGTAGCACGGATGCAAACACCACCAGAGTGTACCAAAATGAACGTTGTGCACTGTGTTGGCGGTGCTGAGGAGTAGAGCCCATGTTCGAGCGGATCAAACGATATCCCCTGCAATACAAACTGATCTGCGCGAATGTGCTGATCGTGGTCATTGGCGCCGCCTTTGGTACCTGGATCGTGGCCAGTGTGGCATCCGGCAACGACGGTCTGCGCATGGTGGTGCTTGCTTTCGCCTTCGCGCTGGTCGGCGGCTGGCTGAGCGTGCTGGTTAACATCCTGGTTGTGAGAGCTGCGTTACGGCCACTGGACGACATTACTGAGACGGTCGACCGTGTGCGCGAGGGTGACTACTCCGCCCGGACGGGACCGGATCCGATGCGGGACCCGCAGTTAGATCAGATCGTTATCTCATTCAATAGTGCGCTCGATCAGATCGAAGCTGATCGCGATCGTATCAAGGATCTCGTCAACCGCGTCATCGCGGCGCAGGAGGATGAGCGCAAGCGCATTGCTCGAGAGTTGCATGATGACACCAGCCAGGTGCTTTTCGCCCAGCTGTTGCGCGTGAGTGCGATGAAGAACTCTGACAACGAGGATATCCGCGAGGTTGCCTCCTCGCTGGAGGATATGTTCGCGGAGTCGATGGAAGCCGTGCGACGGCTTGGCCATGAGCTGCGTCCGCCCAGCCTGGACGATCTCGGTCTGCATGAGGCCACTGGCGCGCTGGTACAGCGCATGTCTGACCGTAGCGGCATCAAGATCAGGTACAAGACTGCTGGCTCACCGCGGCGGATTGAGCCGGCGGTAGAACTGGTTCTTTACCGGGTGGCGCAGGAAGCGCTCACCAATATGTGGAAGCACGCCCACGCCACCAAGGCATGGGTGAGCCTGAGTCGCAACAGTGATGGCATCGAGTTGGTGGTCGAAGATAACGGCCCTTGGTTGATGCTATGAGACAATCCCAGCGACGGCAAAGGCTTGGGACTCGGTGTTTTTGGTATGCAAGAACGAGTTGACCTTGTGGGTGGTACTCTAGATGTACAGGGTGATCGCAACCCCGGCACGCGAGTTCGCGCGTGGATACCAATCGACAATGACGACGAAGCCTAATTCGCATGCGTGGAGGAACTATGGAACAAGGTCCTATTCGGGTTGTGCTTGCCGATGATCACGGTGTTGTTCGAGCCGGTCTGCGGGCGCTCCTGGAGAGCCAGCCAGATATCTCCGTTGTCGGCGAAGCCGAGGATGGACCCGGCGCCGTCCGCGCGGTAAGCGAGTTACACCCGCATGTTGTGGTCACCGACCTCTCGATGCCCGGTGGCGGTATGGAAGTCGTGCGTGAACTGACGGCCCTTGGTGATTCCACCAAGGTGCTGGTGTTGACGGTCCACGCCGAGGAACGCTACCTTCTGCCGGTGCTGCAAGCCGGTGGACTTGGTTACGTCCGCAAGTCCAGCGCTCCACACCGATCTGCTCAATGCTATTCGCACCGTTGCCAAGGGCGAGGTCTTCCTCGATCCTGCGGCGACAAAGACGTTGCTGCGTGGCTATCTGGGTCGGAGTACCGATGGTGATGAGCTGGACATCGTCGAGGTTCTCTCGGAGCGCGAGCGCGAAGTAGTGAAACTGACCGCCGAGGGCTACACGGCTCAGCAGAGCGCGGAGTTCCTCTCGTTGTCACCGAAGACGGTCGAGACATACCGCCATCGGGCCATGCAGAAGCTTGGCCTCACGAATCGCGCCGAACTGGTGCGCTACGCGCTACGCGCCGGACTCCTCACCGACGAGGTCGTCTAGTTCACAGTATTCAATGCACAAAGTGTCAAACATATCCTGACACGCTGTGACCCTGACGCGTTGTACCCTGTCTTCCTTCCGAGGTGGTGGGCTCTAGACTGGTGATAGCAACAAATGATCTAGTGCACCATGATTGGATGCACCACACGTCAGGATAGAGATCATGGCTACAACTATGTCACGCGCTTCAGTACATCCCAAATGGTTGGTGTTTGACGATTCCTGGCAGGCACCGCATGAGGCATTGGCGAACGCTGATTCCTTGCGCTACCACGCCTTTATGCAGCTGATTCGTACCGCTGGTGCGCTTGATCGTGCTGCGACCGATGCCCTGGTTGATCTCGAGCTCACTGCTGGCGCGTACGGCGCTTTGGTGGAGCTTGCGGAAGTCGGCGAGACAGGTATTGCCCCGTCTGAGTTGGCTCGTCGGCTGGCAGTGGCTCGCCGTACTGCAACCCTCTACGTCGATATCCTGGCCAAGCATGGATGGGCGACACGGGAGGCGCATCCAGAGGATCGCCGCATGGTTCTGGCCAGACTAACGCCAGCCGGTGCGGAGCTTCTTGAAGCGCGTTGGTCACGCCTATCAGCATCGGCTCTCGCTGTTGCTGGGTGATATGAGTTCCTATCAGGCCGAGATGCTGCAGGAGTTGCTCGCCATCATCCCCACGGATCGTGATCCGGTCAGCGAACATTGATCATATGCATCAACGCCGGGGTACACCCCCGGCGTTGGCAGGATTTTTTCAGAGATAGTCCGCGCCATCTAGCTCGGTGCTTGGCAAGAACAGCATCACCGTTCGCGCCGGCACCGGTATCATTGTCTCCAGCCTTTGCCTTTAGCCTGGTCGGCCATCGGAGAATCTGTGCTCAGTAATGCCACCCAGTGGCTGAGTTCCTCACCTCGTTCCACCAACGGCAAGGTGAAGGTGGTTGGCTCCTCACCGGCATGGAAGATCAGCAGGATGGAGGCGGGTTCGATCGGATCGCCGTACTCATCGATTTCGTGGATCGCGCTGCCATCTAGCCGCATACCCAACGTTCGCAGATCTGGGTTCGACCAGTCATTGACGCTGAACTCGGTCCCTTCCGGATTCAACCAGGTGACATCCTTCATCCCATCTCGCGCCTCCGGCATACCCTGGAAGAAGTAGCGCCGGTGTAAGGCTGGATTGTCGCGACGAATCTGAATCGCACGCGAGGTGAACTCAATCAGGGCCTCGTCTGCCTCGCTGAGATCCCAGTCGAACCAACTCATTTGGTTATCCTGAGCGTAGGCGTTGTTATTGCCGCTTTGGGTGCGTCCGAGCTCATCGCCACCGCAGATCATTGGCGTTCCCTGAGAGAACAGCAGTGTGGCGAGGAGATTGCGGCGCTGGCGTTGCCGCAGCGCCAGTATCTTCTCGTCATCGGTTGGCCCTTCCACACCGTAGTTGGCACCGATATTGTGATTATGGCCGTCTCGGTTCCCTTCACCATTGGCGTCGTTGTGCTTCTGCGTGTAGGAGACGAGGTCATTCAGGCTGAAACCGTCATGCGCCGCGATGAAGTTAAGGCTCGCCATTGGTTTCCGGCCACTGATCTCGAAGATGTCCGAGGAACCGGTCAGGCGATAGCCCATCGCTGGAAGAATCGGACGCGTGGTCTGCCAGAACGTGCGGACATCATCCCGGAACTTGTCGTTCCATTCCGCCCAGATCTGGGGGAAGTTGCCGAGTTGATAGCCGTTCGGACCGGTGTCCCATGGTTCCGCGATCAACTTCACTGCTGAGAGAACCGGATCGCAGTAGATCGCATCAAAGAAGCCGCCGTGCTTGTCGAAGTCCGGGTACTCGCGACCGAGCGTCACCGCTAGATCGAAACGGAAGCCATCGACATGCATTTCCTCCACCCAGTAGCGAAGGGAATCGAGCACCAATCGCATCACCTGCGGATGCCCGACATTGAGCGTATTGCCGGTACCGGTGAAGTTCTCGTTCACGCGGAGGTTGTTGGGATCGAGCTTGTAGTAAGTGCGATTGTCGAGTCCCCGGAAGGAAAGCACTGGTCCGTTTTCACTGCCCTCACAGGTGTGGTTAAACACCACATCCAGAATCACCTCGATTCCGGATGCATGCAGAGCCTTGACCATGTCTCGGAACTCGTTGATCTCCGCTCCAGGTGTTTTGCTGGCGGCATAACGGGCAGCGGGAGCGAAGTACGCGAGCGTGTTGTAGCCCCAGTAGTTCACTCTCTTCTGATCGGTCAGGAACTCATCATCGACAAAGGCGTGAACCGGCAGGAGTTCGACTGCGGTGATACCGAGCCGTTGGAGATGGGCGATAGCCGCAGGATGCGCCAATCCTGCGTATGTTCCGCGGAGTTCGGTAGGGATATCGGGATGCTGATGAGTAAATCCCTTGACATGCACCTCGTAGATGACCGTGTCATCCCAGGGTATGTTCAATCGCTGATCGTCTGACCAGTCATACAGCTCGTCAACGATCATGCCCTTGGGCACGTGCGCATCGTTGCGGAGATCGCTCATCTCCAGATCGTTACCCGGTACATGAGCGAAACTGTCTGGACCCCAAACCGGATCTCCGACAATCGCCTTGGCATACGGATCGACCAGGAGTTTGTTCGCGTTGTAGCGATGACCACTCGATGGTTCCCATTGACCATGAACCCTCAGACCGTACCGAGCACCCACCCCAACACCGGGGATGAACCCGTGCCAGACACGCTCGGTGCGCTCTGGCAGGGTATAGACCTGCACCGGTTCTTCCGAATCATCATCGAAGAGACAGACATCTATCGCGGTCGCGGAGGCCGAGAAGACGGCGAAGTTAGCTCCGTCGTCAACGATGGTGGTGCCGAGTGGGCGTGAACTGCCTGGCCGAATCTTTTGCATCTCGGCGGGGATGGTCATGTGCAGGGACTCCGTTTTGTGTAGGCTGAGAGCTAACTGAGATCGAGAGCCGAATCGTCGTCCGCCAATTGAACCTGAATCAGTTCAAAGTCGTCGCCCTCACCAGCTGCCTGATGTTTTGCCAGCTCGGCGGCCGCCGCTGCGGACTGGGCGTCGATAACCAGCTTGCCTTCTTCGCCATTGAGAAGGAATCGGATTTCGTAGCTCGATGTTGTTGTTTCCATGTTGGTTTTTCACCATCCTGTTACTCGTTATTCAGAAGAGCGTGGAGATCGTTCTGCGCCGCGACGAAATCGTCCGCCGCCTGCCCGAATCCGACAACCAGATCGCTCATTCCTGAGAAGTTGAATGTCCGTAATGCGGTTCGCGCTTCATCGAAGGTCGCAGTTACCGTATCCGAAGCAATAAGTATTCGTGCATGGACGTCCGCGAATCGATCGGGAACACCGTGTTCCTCGCCATAGGCACGAATCTCGCTGGTTAACGTGTCAATAACCGTGCCAGCGCGTGTGAGCGCGAGAATGTCTCGACTCTTCGATTCGACCATGTCGCGCGTGGCTCCAACTTCTTCGACCAATGCATCCAATCGTGGCGCGACGTACTCATAGTACGACTGCTCGTCAAGGCTGAGTCCCGAATCGTCGACAACGACGGTGCCGATATCCACTGACTGATAGGCGTTGTTGGTGGTTATCAACCCTCCCACCACGACCATAGCGAGTAGTGTGGCGAAGATAGGCAGCCGGCTTGATCGACTCATGAGACCTGTACTCCAATGGGTTGGGAACGGACTTGTTCCAGGGACACGCTAATGTTCCGATTGTACTCGTAGGAGTAGGGTCATTCCTGAGATACTCTGATGAAATAGCGTGATAGCCGCCGGTTTCTGGCGGGTCGTGATGAGCGAGGCAAGCATGAATCTCGATCTTCAGTCCTATACCGAAGCACCGAGCGGTGTGCAGATTGAAAATGTGCAGCCAACGGTTGACTGTGGTCGCTACGCGGTCAAACGCGAAGTCGGCGATAGCGTAGAGGTGACCGCGGATATCTTCCGCGAGGGCCATGATCTGATCACGGCAGTGATCCAGTACCGTCAGCGTGGGGATGAGCGTTGGTCGGAAGTACCCATGCAGTTGGTCGATAACGATCTCTGGTCAGGTACCTTCACGGTTGACGTGGTCGGGCCAGCTGAGTACCGGGTGATGGCCTGGCCGGACCACTTTGAGAGCTGGCGTCACGAGCTCGAGAAGAAAGTAGCCGCCGAACTGGATGTCTCCAGCGAGTTGCTGGAAGGCCGCAACCTGGTGGAGGAAGCGATCTCACGCGCTGACGACGAGGACACCGAGTGGATGCAGAGCCTCATCAATGCCGCCGACACCGCTGGTGAGCAGTCCGCTGCCGTCGCGATAATGCTGCAACCTGATCTCGCCACATTGATGTATCGCAACGCCGCCCGCGACCATCATGCCGTGGCTGGACCATACCCTGTCTATGTTGATCGGATTCGCGCGAGGTTCGCCGCCTGGTACAGTATGTTTCCGCGTAGTGCCGGTACGATCGAGGGGCAGAGCGCCACCTTCAAGAATGTGGAAGCACAACTTCCGCGTATCCAGGCGATGGGCTTCAATGTGCTCTATTTCACGCCGATTCATCCCATCAGCGAGACCAAGCGCAAGGGGCGCAACAATAGCCTGGTCAGTGAACCCGGCGATCCCGGTGTTCCCTACGCCATCGGGAGCAAGCATGGTGGTCACGATGCGATCCACCCTGATCTTGGCACCTGGGACGATTTCGACGAGTTGGTAGCGAGGGCGGCAGAACACGGTATGGAGATCGCCCTTGATCTTGCCGTTCAGGGCTCGCCCGAACACCCATGGTTGACCGAGCATCCGGAGTGGTTCTATATCCGTCCGGATGGCACGATCAAGTACGGCGAGAATCCGCCCAAAAAGTACGAGGATATGTATCCCGTCAACTTCAATCAGAGTCACTGGCGTGAACTCTATGAGGAGATCTATCGCATCGTCATGGTTTGGGTTGAACACGGTGTGAAGAGCATCCGTGTGGATAACCCTCACACGAAGCCAACCGCGTTCTGGGAATGGCTGATCGCCAAAGTCCACGAGACGAATCCGGAGGTGATCTTCCTCTCGGAGGCATTTACCAAACCGAAAGTGATGAAGGCACTGGCCAAGGCTGGTTTCACCCAGAGTTACACCTACTTCACCTGGCGCAATTACAAGCAGGAGTTGGTGGAATACGCCTCGGAGTTGACGCAGACGGATATGAAGGACTTCTTCCGCGGCAACTTCTTCACCAACACCCACGATATCAATCCGACGATTCTCCAGATTGGTGGCACGCCATCGTTCAAATATCGGGTGGTACTCGCCTCCACGCTCTCCAGCGTCTATGGCATCTATAGCGGTTTCGAGCTGTGCGAGGGCACACCGGTGCCAGGCAAGGAGGAGTACCTCAACTCGGAGAAGTACGAGTACAAGGTGTGGGACTGGGACCGCGAGGGCAATATCTCGCCCTATATCGGTCGTCTCAATGCCATTCGGGAAGCGCATCCTGCGCTACAGGAATACGACAATCTCACCTTCTTCGAGGTTCAGAACGAGAACATCATCGGCTATGCCAAGCGCACACCGGATAGCAGCGATATCGTGGTGGTGTTTTGCAATCTGAATCCATTTGAGACGCAGGATGCCTGGTTCAACTTGCCAATTGGGGAGTGGGGGATCGCCGACGATCACCAGTATCTGGCGGTCGACGAGCTTAACGGCGATATCGTTCACAGCTGGACCGGATCGTGGCAGCATTTGACGCTCGATCCCCAGATAAATCCAGCCATGATCTTGCACATCCGCCCCTGGCAGCATGTGGAGTATGTGGACATGGTGCTCTAGCGAGTATGTCGTGCGAACTCGCATTCGTACGGGTATGCTGAACACAGAATATGGTCACCTGCGGTGCGCAGGTGTGGGGTGCCGTGCTCCGGCGATTGTACGGAGCGATAGAGGAGACGCCAGATGCTGAGCCGCGACGATATGTGGTTCAAGGATGCCGTGATCTACCAGGTCATGGTCAAGAGTTTTTTTGACTCCAGCAACGATGGATTTGGCGACTTCGTGGGTCTCACGGAAAAGCTGGATTATATCCGTGATCTCGGCATCGACTGCATCTGGTTGACGCCGATCTACCCAAGTCCACTCCGCGATGACGGCTACGATATCTCCGATTTCACCAGCATCTTCCCCGATTACGGCACGGTCAACGACTTTCAGGCGTTTACCGATGCGGCTCACGAGCGCGGTATCCGCGTGATCGCTGACCTGGTGATGAACCACACCAGCGATCAGCATGCCTGGTTCCAGGAGGCCCGCTCCGATCCGAACTCCCCCAAGCGCGACTACTATGTATGGACCGACAATCCGGAACAGTACGATGGCGTCCGCATCATCTTCACGGATACCGAAACGAGCAACTGGACCTACGATCCCGTTGCTGGCCAGCACTTCTGGCACCGCTTCTTCGGCCATCAGCCCGATCTGAACTACGACAATCCTGCCGTCCATGAGGAGATGTTCAACGTTACCCGGTTCTGGATGAATCTGGGTCTGGATGGTTTCCGCTGTGACGCCGTGCCATATCTCTATGAGCGCGAGGGTACGATCTGTGAAAACCTGCCGGAAACTCACCAATTTCTGCGTGACCTGCGCAAGATGGTTGATACCGAGTATCCCGGCGCGATCCTGTTGGCCGAGGCTAATCAATGGCCGGCCGATGTGGTGGAGTACTTCGGTACCGATGAGGAACCGGAGTTCCAGATGGCGTTCCACTTCCCGCTGATGCCGCGCATGTATATGGCGGTCCGGCAGGAGACCCGCACGCCCATCGTTGAGATCATGGCCAACACACCGGATATCTCGGACAAGAACCAGTGGGCGATCTTCCTCCGCAATCACGATGAGCTCACACTTGAGATGGTCACGGACGAAGAGCGCGACTACATGTACTCGGAATACGCCAAGGATCCGCGTATGCGGATCAATGTCGGTATCCGTCGTCGCCTCGCGCCACTGCTGGACAAGGGACGCCGCCAAACCGAGTTGCTGAACTCGTTGCTGCTGAGCATGCCGGGATCGCCGGTGATCTACTACGGTGATGAGATCGGCATGGGGGATAACATCTACCTCGGCGATCGCAATGGCGTGCGCACACCAATGCAGTGGAATAGCGATCGTAACGCCGGCTTCAGTAAGGCCGATCCCGCCAAGCTGGTCTTTCCGGTGATCTCCGATCCCGTCTACGGCTATGAGGCCGTGAATGTTGAAGCCCAGGAGCGTGTGCCAACCAGCCTGCTGAACTGGATGAAGCGCATGATCGCAGTGCGCCGCCGTCATAAGGCCTTTGGCCGCGGTACATTGCGATTCCTGCATCCGGAGAACCAGAAGGTGCTGGTGTATCTGCGCGAATGGGAGAACGAGATCATTTTCTGCGCGGTTAACCTGAGCCGGTTCGTCCAGGCTGCGGAGATCAATCTCTCCGAGTTCGACGGCTATCAGCCGATCGAGTTGATTGGTGAGGGGCGATTCCCGCTGATTGGCCAACTGCCGTACTTCCTGACATTTGGTCCGCATTCATTCTATTGGTTCCGGCTCGAGAAGCCGACCGAGTAGGGAGACGCATGGAGCCGCTCGCTCAACTCTTTACCGATAACATCGATTGGCTGGTGTCTCGTCGCTGGTTTGGCGATAAGGCGAGGTCGATCGTTGCTATCGATGTCGAAACCGCCGATCTCGTCCGATGCGGCGATACCGCGGTCATCCTGGTGGTGATTCGATGCGAGTTCGAGTGGGGTCGACCCAGCCGGTACTTCGTGCCGCTGTTGGCGGGCGACAATCCTTTGCCGGAACGAGATGCCACGACGAACGCTGACTTCCTGGAATGGCTGGTCACGGGGTTCGAGCATGAGCGAGAAGTAAGTGATCGTTGGCGTTGGCGCGTGATTGGTGATGCGTTTCCTGCGACCGAAGGCGTTGACTACACCCGTGCCAAGGCGATTTCCGGCGAGCAGAGCAACACCACCGTTGTCTATGACAACGCCTTCATTGGCAAGATCTTTCGCAAGATCTCAGCTGGCGCGAATCCCGATCTCGAGATCGGTGAGCACTTCATGCATGTGCGAGCCTTCGAACATGTACCGGCACTGTATGGTGTGATCGAGTTGACTCAGGGCGACGACCGCATCGATGTTCTTGCAGTGCAGGAGTACGTGCCGAATGTCGGCGATGGCTGGAGCTGGTTGCTGCGAATGCTCGCCGATGCCGAGCATCGTGACCACCTGATCTCTGATATCGCTCTGCTCGGAACGCGCACAGCGGAGATGCATCTGGCGCTGGCCGACGATCTCGGCAATCCTGACTTCACTCCGATCGAGATCGATGAGGCTCAGGCTCAGGCCATTATCCAGCGCGTCATTGCGGAGATAGAGGGATCGGTTGAAGGACTGACTCACGTCCTTGATCCCTCTCAGGTCGAACGACTGCACAAGGGGCTTGGACTGATGATGGGCGATGCCTGGAGCATGGTCGGTACCCAGCTGATCCGGGTTCACGGTGATTACCATCTCGGGCAGACGTTGCGTACCGATCGCGACGATTTCGCGATCATTGATTTCGAGGGAGAGCCGAGCCGCACAATGGATGAGCGTCGACTTAAGCTCCCGGCGCTCAAAGATGTGGCTGGCATGGTGCGATCACTGGATTATGCCGGTGCTACGCTTGCCCAGCAGACCGACGATGCGGACGAGAAGAAGGCGTTCGCTGACTGGGTTGCCCGCGCCAGTGACGCGTTTGTGAACTCGTACAAGACCGCGATCGCGTCGGCAACGATCCCTCTGGTTCCGGCCGATGACGCCGCATTCACAAGTGTGCTCAACCTCATGATCGCGGAGAAGGCGCTCTACGAGACGCGTTACGAGCTGAATAACAGACCGGACTGGCTCTGGATTCCGCTGGGAGCACTCCTGCGACTGGTGAGGATGGAGGAGGACTGATGGGTGCGCTCGTCCTCGATTTCCTGTTGGTCATTATCTTCCTGATGATGATTCCCATTGGATTCTATCGAGGTGGATTGCGCGAACTTTGCACCGCTGCCGGACTGATGCTCGGTATCCTCATGACACAGTCCTGGGCTGCGGATTGGGCCAGGTTTTACGAACGCGTCTTTGGGTTGGGTGCCGATCCCGCCCACTTCCTGATGGGCATCACGATTGTGGTCGTGATCACTGGCTTCGTTGGCTACGGTGGCAGCGCCGCCTTTGCCTATCGCCCTGGACCGGGAGGTCGACTCTACGGAGCCTTCCTGGCGCTATTCAGTGCGATGGTGCTGGCTGGTTTCATGATCAACCTCTATGGAGAAACGATCGTCCCAACGGGTCGGGTTGAGCCCGTGACTTCCGGCATTATCGCGCGAACGTTGAGCGAGGATTTCGGCGTGATCTTGCTGATCGCTACAATTGGCGTTGCTTTTTCAACCATCTTCGGGATGTTCGTGCGCGAGCGTTCCGATGAGATGCCGGCCTTTACGGCACCAAGTCCGAATCTCTATCAACCTGTCGATACCAGACCGTATCAGACCCACGAGGTAGCCGCACCGAAGGAGCCGGTGGTGATTCGCGAGGTGCAGGAGTGGAAGAGCGAAGCCGAACCGCCGAAGGTCAATCCGGGAACCTACGGCTCCGGTTGGCGGCAAACCTGGCCGGAAGCGACGCCCTCCCAGACCCGGAACACACGATCAACCAGTCGCAGTACCCCGCAGGTACCTGAGGAGCCGGACTCGCCACCGCCATCTGGTGCTCGCGATATCCTGGCCGACTGGATGAAGGATCAGGGTAACAGCTGATTCGCATCGACGTGGATGGCACCATTCTTCAGCACGATTTCTGCCGTGCTGTCCGTGAACACAAGTATCTGTTCCTGTGATCCAGCAATACCTTCGATTGAGCTCGAGAGCAGCAACGATGGACGGAGCCCTGCGATGTCCTCCGGTGTAACCTCCCCAGGCACAACCAGCGCATCCACGCCTGACAACGGGGCGTGATGTATTGCCGATGCGCTGCTGGCGATGACGGATATAGTGCCCTCGGATGCAAAGGTGATCAGGAAGTCTGGCGCTTCATCGCCTGCGATAGAGGCGATGACCTCGATCGTAAGTCGAGCAGCCTCACCGACCTGTATCTCCATCAGATCCGCAACAGGGATGACCGCACCACGTAGTGGTGGCAGCGACAGGTTGCGTTGCAGACTGAGAATCGTGGTGGAGTCATTGACAGTCTGGCCGTTAATACCCAACGCCAAGAGATTGGCGTAGGTCGCGATGATCACGTCCAGACGTTCCCTGCCGACAGTGATCAGATTTGATCGCTTCGACCAGAGGTTCTTATCCACCTCACCGGCCAGAAGCAGGAGGCGCTCGGTATCTGTCTCGAGCATGATCAGCATTCCGTCACGATCGCCGATAACGCGGATCGAAGGAACGGAGCGATTCGTGATGTAGGCACCCGCACCGATTGCCGCACCTACTGGCAGGCCTGCGACTGCCACCAGAAGCGAGCGTCGCGATATCACGGTAGGAACTCTGGTTGAGGCGTTGATTGGAGGAAGGACGCCACGCATGTGAAAGTGTTCGCGCCGACCACATCCCGGATGATCTTGTGAACTCGCAAGGCCTCATCAAGGGAAAGCGCGAGGGCGTATTGTCCCGGACCGGCGCCAGTCAAGCTCGCCTCGATCCCATGTTCCAGCATTGAATCTTGCAGGATTTTTACCTCAGGCATGAGGTTACCAACCGGTCGGTCGAAGCTATTCGGCAGCGCCGACTCCGCCAGCCATTGATCGTCCTGTAACGAGAGCTCAACGATATCGATCTCCGCCGTGGAACCGTAATCGGTGGCCTGGAGTGATCCATATAGCTTTGCGGTCTTTGCCTCGATACCCACCGTTGGAACGATGACCGCCACCGCATTGTGAGGTGAGCTGATGGGGGTCAGTTCTGTGCCGATACCGGTGGCGCGAGCGGTAGGACTCCCAAGGAAGAACGGACAATCGGCACCGAGTTGGGCGGCCAGGCTTTGCAGCTCTTCGCTGGTTAGCGGATGTCCATGGAGTGCGTTGAGCGCACGGAACGTTGCTGCGGCATCGCTGCTGCCACCACCGAGACCACCCGGCGAGGGAATGCGCTTCCGCACCTGGAATGTGTGAGCAAGTGGAACTTCTGTCCTCGTGCACCAGCTCTCTGCGGCGCGGTAGATGAGGTTATGTTCCGGCGGGACATCATCCATGCCGGTAATCTCGATCCCCGGTTCCGGTCGCTGCGTGACGATAATCTCATCGCAGAGATCGATCATTGCCATGATCGTATCGATCTCGTGGTAGCCATCTCCACGCCTGGCCAGCACCGCCAGGCCAAGGTTCAGCTTCGCCGGTGCGAGTATGCGCACACCACTCACGGCAAGGCCTCGGCAATGGCGAGCCAATCGTCTACACCTAAGGTCTGTGGGCGTCGCATCGGATCGATGCCGATGGCGGTGAGCGTCGCATCGATATCCACCTTTGCCACTCCCAGCCCCATCGAGAGACCGTTGCCAAGCGTCTTTCGCTTGCGCTGAAATGCCATCGTTGCCAACTCGAACATGCGATCGCGCGTCTCCTGCGTTCCCCGCAGAGGGTGGCGCAGTTCCAGATGGACAACCGCCGATTCGATCTTCGGCGGTGGCAGGAACACCTCCTTCGGCACGATGAACGCGATCTCGGCAGCCGCATACAGATCGGTGGCCAAACCGAGCAGACTCATGTCGCCGGGTTCCGCCGCCATCCGTTCGGCCACCTCGCGTTGCACCATCACGGTCATAGAAACCGGCGGTTGCGCGCATTCCATCAGATTGCGCAGGATCACGGAGGCGACGGAATAGGGGAGATTTGCCACAACTTGATACGGCCTTCCTCCTGTGATCTCCGGTGGATTCAGATAGCGCGCGTCCTGCTCGACCAGGGAGAACTGAGCGATATCGGCCAGATCTTTACGCAGTAGTGTTGCGAGCTCTCGATCCAGTTCTACACCGATCACCTCGGCCCCTGTCATCAGAAGCTGGCGCGTGAGAATACCCATACCGGGTCCGACTTCGATGACCAGGCTGCCATCGTGAACACCCGCGACCTCGACGATGCGTTCGACGATGCTTGTCTCGGTGAGGAAGTTCTGCCCCATCGCCTTGCTCGGTCGCACACCGCTCTTCGTCAGGAGCCGGCGCCATTCTTCCGGCGTTCGTTGCAGGTTTCTCATGCGGGTCCGATCCAGTTGAGTGCGCCCGGCATAACAGTGAAGCGCACTGGTTGTGAGGCAAGTTGCTCGCCGTCGATGTCGTACCAGGGGGATGCAACGGCGCGAACGATGATATCGCATCCTCGCAGGCGTTTGAGAGCGTCGTGTTCGAATGGCGTGCCGGACTTCAGTTTCGGTAGTTGCAGCGCCAGATCACCGAGATTTGCGTTGTGCGCGATGACGATATCGAATAGTCCGTCGCGGGTATCCGCTTCCGGTGCGATATAGACGCCACCGCCAAAGGAGCGACCATTGCAGACCGAGAGGAGAAGCGCGTTGTCAACCGAGATATCCTCACCATCGATTGCGACTTCAAGCGTGAATGCTCGTGGTGGCACAATTGCCCGCACCGCACCGCCGATGTAGGAACCCGTTCCCAACCATCTCGGCAAGCCATTCGCCAGCACGGCGGCGTGAGCCGCTAATCCGATATTCGCGACGTTCATGCAGTAGCGACGTTTGGCGGAAGCGAGTTCCACCCGAATCAGATCGGTGGCGATTGGTGCTGCCGCCTCGAACGCGCCTCCGGTTAACTGTTGCGGTTTCCACGAACGCAGTGATCTGGCCGTGTCTTTCCCGCGTCCTGTTGGCACGAATGCGACCGGGATCTCGGGATGCTCGCTGGCCATGACGCCGTTAACGACACCGTTCAGTGTGCCATCACCGCCGATAACAACGACGCGATCGAACTCATGCGCGTGTGCTGAGATCACACGCTCGAAGTCAGGTTGAACCGCGCGATCAAACACCTCCAGGGTGTGATTATGGGAGGCGATAGCGGAGGTGACCTCGCCCAACGCTCCACGCGCAGCTCGCACCCCCGATCCTGGATTGAACACGATACCGATGTGCATGGGACTCCTGCCTGCTATAGCTTCAGGTATTCTACCTGTGCGCGGTATGCTGCCGAAAGGAACAAGGAGAACCAATGAGTTACGAGTACCTGGATGCCCAGTCCTGCAAGGAAGCGGGTATCACCTACCATATGGCAATTGCTGAGGAATGGGAGCAGCAGAAGGCGACGGACTCCTATGTTCCCTCAGCATTCGCGGCCGACGGATTCATTCATTGCACCAATGGCTTGGAGTTGTTGCGCTGGGTTGGCAACAGTTTCTATGTCGAATCCAGTGAATCACGGGTGTTCTGGTGCTGAATCTCAGCGAGATCACATCCGATCTCCGCTATGATGATCCTGACGAGAACTTCCCTCACATTTATGGTCCGTTGAACCCCTCCGCTGTTATCGGCGAGTTGCCTGTGCATCGAGGTACCGACGGCACGTTCACTGGTTTTGGAACAAAATGAGAGTTGATTTTTGATGGTTTATCGTCGGCGTTGACTTCGAGTCACCGACATTGTTTTGGAAATTCATGGATATGAGCCTGGATTTCTTCGGTATCAAGCATCCTAACTGACACAGATGCGGTGATTTGTGAACTGCCGTGAATCGATGAATGATGTACCATTGCCGGGTGGTGGCCGTGGCTGGAGTATCCACCATATTGACTGCAGTGACGCAGCTCAATAGATCGGTATGTACCGCTTTCGCTCGCACTCCCTGGCTAGACCAGGTTGTAGTGCCATCTCGCACGGTGCACGTCGGTGGTAAAGGCGTTGATTCGTGGCTCTTGTGTTTGCGTCGGATGGTGGACGTGCTTCGTACTTGTGGAGCCGACTGCCGAGGTTTGTTCGGATGATGGTGGATCATATCGACGAGGCTGCCAATGAGTTCGTCTGGAAGAAGGGTAGTGCGCTGATTAGCGTTTGCCGTTCCGGCGAATCGTGGACCGTGGAATACGTGACCACCAGCAGACTGCTTGGCCCACGCCAGAGCCAGTACGTCGCCACCCATAGGCAGGCGAAGTTCGCCGCCTGGGATGTGATGGCTCGCGTTATCAATGCCTGTCACGATGAAGAAGAGGGCATGGAGGTCGCGATGCGAGCCGCACAGTGGATGCGTCGCGCCGGTGCCTGAGCTCCCCGAGGTCGAAACAGCCCGCAGAATCACTGAATCGACGCTCGTCGGCCACGCGCTGATGCGCGTCGATCTGCGTTTGCCCAAGGTGCTGCGCGATTCACCGATCGAGTCGACGGAACCGTTGCTTGGTGCGACCGTGATTGGGGCCAGACGTCGGGCCAAGGTATTGATGGTCGACTTCAGCAACGATCTGACCTGGATGATTCACCTGAAATTGGCGGGGCAGTGGGCGGTGTTCACGCCAGATGGTCAACGCTATGTTGCTGGTCATCCGGTGCCATCGCCAACCGGCGATTATCCGCATAAATCCACGCACGCTACCCTCACATTCGATGACGGCACGCTTCTGTACTATTCGGATATCCGCCAGTTCGGCTGGTGGCGGATCATGCCGACCGCCGACGTCCAGACTTCTCTGGAGGCATTCGCACACGGACCCGAAGCCACGGGCGAGCTGGATGCAGTAACGCTTGGTGCTGTGATGGCGCGGCGCGGAATCCCGATCAAAACGTTGTTGCTGGATCAGTCGTTCATTGCCGGCCTTGGCAACATCTATGTCGATGAGGTGTTGTGGCGGGTGCGCGTGCACCCGGCCACGCCAGCGAATGCGGTCAGTACAGTGAAGCGCAATGCGATCCTGCGCGAGATTCCGCTGGTGATGGCTGAGGGTATTCGCCAGGGCGGTGCCAAGATCGTCCACAATGTGGCCTATCCAGTTGATGGTTTTCCGGCGGTTCACGGTCGCGAAGGCGAGCCCTGCTTGCGTTGTGGTACACCGATCGCCAAGTTGCGCGTTGGCCAGCGTGGTACCTATATCTGCCCCAAATGCCAGAAAGAAACGCGTGCGTAGGCGCGAACACCGATCACGATCGGTGTTCGCCCCAAAATCGCTCGCGATCGAATTCTACGGTCGGAAATCGCTTTCCGGTGTCAGACCTCGCACGAACTCCGCGATCAAGCTCGCCGCGTTTTCGAGATCGGTCAGGCTGATGACCTCGCTCGGGCTATGCATATAGCGGTTTGGAATCGAGACCAATCCAACTGCGATATTCGCACCGGAGCGGATGATGTTATCGGCATCGGTCCCTGTGCGTAGTCCGGAGGCCTGCACGGGGGCGTGCATATCCAGCTTCTTCGCGGTATCCCGAAGACCGGCAAACACCTTCGCGTTCACCGACGATCCGCGACCAAGTACCGGACCGCCACCAACCGCGATCTCGCCATCACTCTTCTTGTCCGCGCCCGGGTAGTCAGTCGCGTGAGTGACATCCAGGGCAATCGCGACATGCGGCTTGATATGCCAACTCAGCGTAGTCGCACCAACCAGCCCGATCTCTTCCTGTGTGGCCGCAACGCCAACAACGTTCACGACCGGTCGATTCTCGGCCAGCATCTGTGTAGCGCGATAGGCGACGTAGGCACCGGTACGATTGTCCATGCTGCGGCTTGCCCACAGATCGTCCGTTAGCTCCAACGGCTCGCCAGCAATCACCGCCGGATCACCGATGGCAACTCTGGCGACGGCCTCCTCACGGTTCTTCGCTCCGATATCGATCCACATCTCGCTGATCTTGGTGGGCTTGTCGCGGTCAGCAGGAGTAAGTAGATGGGCTGCTTTCTTGCCGATCACGCCGTTCACATCGCCGTTATCGCTGCGGATCACAATGCGTTGACCGACAACAACCTGATCGTCCCAGCCACCGATCCGGTCGAACCAGACGAAGCCGTTCTCATCGATATGGGTGACGATGAAGCCGATCTCATCGATGTGACCCTCGATCACGACCGTGTAGTCCGAACCGCCCGTGCCCATCACCAGAGCGTAGGTATTGCCGAGATTGTCCCAATCCAGCGAGTCCGCCCACGTCTTGGCGGCCTCGCGCCAGACCCTTGAGGGTGCCTCCTCGAATCCGGAGGGACCGGGAGCGGTGATCAGTTTGCGCAGAAATTCCTTGTTCATATAGCAAAATCCTCGTTGTGATAGTTCCAGATGACTCGCGGTGATGGTAGCACCTTGACATGAATACGCAACCTGACGTACCTTGCGATCAATCGAATATGCCAAAAGGCAATGAACGGAACGAGTACGCATCACCATGTGGATGCCAGCGAATCGGGGATGGTGAAAGCCCGAGCTGAAGCAGATGCGGAATGGATCCGGGAGTCGCGCTCCGAAATGTACGCAGAGTAGGCGGCGCCGGTGTCTCCACCGTTACCAGGAGCCTCGTATCGATTGGCAGGTCGCCAGTCCGTACGACAGAGTGGTACGCGCGATTGGTGCGTACAACGAGGGTGGCACCGCGGCGGCATTAGCCTCCGTCCCTTCTATTGGGATGGGGGTTTTTCGTTTTCCTCCGCATGCCGGAAAGGACACAGTATGACGGCAACAGCGCGCGGCGCACAGTACGTTTCACCGGGTATCGAGCAGGTGAAACAGCTAGCGGCGGCAGATCCACGATGGTATCGGTGGTCCCTGTTTCGAAGTCTTTGCGGATATGGCTCTCAGTCTCCACGTTCTCGAAGCTGACGGACGGAGCCGCCAAACAGGCTTTATCCTCGAGTCAGTCGAGGTGGTACTCAGATCGCGCTACTCTGTTTATCGGCTCGAACGCGGCAGCGACCGTGACCATGCGTGACGGCGTGCCAGTGTCACCGGCTCGGCTCCCAGTCGATATCAGGAGCTACGAAGGTCTCGATGCCATAGCCGCGATCCTTGCTCCCTACCAAACAGGCTGGCAGCCGTCACCTGCCAGACCACCGGCGGTGCTGTTGGTTCTGGAAGCTGCGTGCAGTTCGTCGTTCGAGTCGCGCATTGCCAAGCATCCTTTTCGGGACTCGGCGCTTACCGGAGGCGCGGTTCCATATCGCTGATACCCTCGTCGTCTTCGATCATCTGGGCTTGATATTAGCAAAGGTTGTCAGCCACGTTCTGTCCTCGGCGATCCGGCCGGTATTGAGATCGCATACGAACGTGCCACCGATCGTATCAATGATGTTATCGGTCGCCTGAATGCACCGTTGCCGACCTATCCGGTAGCTGACTCTCTGCCCGCGACCAGTGTGCAGGAGCGCCGCCGACCCAATATGACCGCCGATTATTACCGATCCCGATGATCCGAAAAAGACGAGAGCGTATATCCGTCAGGGTGACATCTTCCAGGTGGTGTTGAGTCAGCGCATGGATTATCGATACACACATCCGTTCGATCATATCGAGCCCTCCACGCGATCAATCCATCGCCATGTTCTTCCTCGATTTCGGTGATCATCAGGTGGTTGAAAGCGCCTCACCAAGTTACTGGTGCGGCCCCGGAAGATGGCGTTGTCAGCAATCATCCCATTGCAGGTACGCGCGCTCGTGGTGCTACGACGGCTGAGGTTTCGCCAACGCTGCCGAGCTGATCTCCGACGGAAGAGCGCGCCAAACATCATGCTGGTGGATCTTGGGCGTAACGACATCGGTCGGGTCAACAGAAGCGGAGCACGGTGCGACTTTCAGAGATGGAGATCAAGCGTTTCGGCCACGTCATACACATCGTCTCGATGTTCAGTCATTCTGGACTTCTCTGCTGAAGATATCACACGAAACCTGCTTCCCAGCAGGTACCGTCTCAGGTGCAAAGTGCCTGATGAGATATCGCTGCAGTTGGAAAGAGATGCTCGCGGGTAATCTACGGCGGTACGGTCCCGGTTATCGACTTCAGCATATTTGAGATGGATACCTGCATCGCCCTGCGTACGCTTGTCTACAAGGACGGAGTTGCTAGTTTGCAGGCTGGTGGTGGCATCGTTGCCGATTCGACTGCGGAAGGCGAGTATCAGGAAAGTATCAACAAGATGGCGGCCCTCGTGCGCGCCATCGAACGCGCCGAGCAGCTCGAAGTCAGCGTTGGAGGTCAATCATGATCCTGCTTATCGATAACTACGATAGCTTCACCTACAACCTCTATCAGGCATTGGCCCAGCTTGGTGCCGAACTGGAGGTGGTCAGGAACGACGTGATTACCGTCGATGAAATCGAGGCATCTGGACGAATCCGTCTTTCATTATATCGTCTCCCAGAATGTGCTGTACACCGCCCACGGAGAGCTTAGTATCAGTGTCGAATTGATCCAGCGGATGGCGGGCAAGACACCGATTCTCGGCGTCTGTCTGGGACACCAGGCTATGGGAGAGGCGTTCGGAGCCGATGTCATCCTGGCGCCTGAGCTCAAGCACGGAAAGACGAGCGAGATCTTTCACGATGGCAAGGGCATCTATAGTGGTGTGCCAAATCCGTTCACGGCGACTCGCTACCACTCGCTTATGATCGATCCAAAGACCGTACCCGCTGATTTCGTCGTCACAGCTCGATCCGATGATGGCATCGTGCAGGGAATGCGTCATCGCACGTTACCGTTGGAAGGCGTGCAGTACCATCCGGAGAGCTTTCTCACCGTGGTTGGACCAGAATTACTCGCCAACTTCCTTCGCCAATGTGGCTTAGCGGTGGAGAGCAAGACGCCGGAGTTGATTGGGTACTAGGGAACCGATGCGCACGGTAGTGGTGACCCTTGTGGTCACCTCGATCGGCCAAGTAGGTTGAGGGTGATATGTAGGGCGACCATGAAGGTCGCGACTACCGAGATCGAGGTACGCACATGTCCACACAGATAAACATGCAGGACGTCATCCGGACGGTGGTTGAAGGCCGCGAGCTAACTCAGGATCAGGCTGAAGCCGCGATGAACACCATCATGAGCGGCGAGGCGACGGAGGCTCAGATCGGGGCGCTGGCCATCGGTCTCCGGATGAAGGGGGAGACTACGAATGAGATCGTTGGTTTCGCCCGCGCAATGCGAGCGCATGCGGTCCAGGTCGATATCGACTCGGATAACCAGCCGTTGTTGGACACCTGTGGGACCGGTGGTGATCAGTCCAACACCTTCAACATCAGTACCACCGCAACATTCGTTATCGCCGCGGCCGGTGTGCGCATTGCCAAGCACGGTAATCGTGCCGCCAGTAGCCGTTGTGGTTCCGCCGATGTGCTCGAAGCACTCGGTGTGAAGATCGAACTGACACCTCGCGAGGTCGATGTCTGCGTTGAGACCGTCGGTGTCGGCTTTATGTATGCACCGGCCTATCATCCGGCAATGCGATTCGTTGGCCCAGCCCGGAAGCAGATGGGTGTACGCACGATCTTCAATATGTTGGGACCGCTCACCAATCCCGCCGGTGCCAGTCACCAACTGATTGGTGTGGGCATCCCCCAGATCGCCGGTCAGATGGCCGAAGTGCTCCAGGCGCTCGGCAGTCGACATGCGGTGCTGGTCCATGGCGAGGAAGGTGTGGACGAGGTTGGTGTGGTTGGTCGTACTCGCGTCACCGATTTCAGGGCCAGCACCGGCGAGATCAGCACCTACGAAGTGGCACCGGAGGACTTTGGTTTGCAGCGAGCTACGCTCGCGGACATTATTGGTGGCGATGCCGAGGAGAACAAGAACATCACGCTCTCGATCCTCAATGGCGAGGAGGGGCCTCGCCGCACCGTGACGTTGCTCAACGCTGGTGCTGGCATCTATGCGGCCGACGCCGCGGATTCGCTGGAAGAGGGGATCCGGCTCGCTGCCGAGATGATTGATTCCGGTAAGGCGTTGGCCAAGCTGGAGCAGCTGGTGGCGTATACGCAGGAGCTTTCGGCATGACCCAGGTGCGAGAGACCGGAACCTATCTGGATCGGATTCTGCAGCGGACGGCGGAGACCGTGGCGGCCAGCAAGGCCGCTGTGTCACCCGCTGAGGCTGCGCGACTCGCTGCCGAGGCGACACCTGCCGTTCAACCCATCCTTCAGCGAGATACGATTACACTCATCGCGGAGTTCAAGCGCGCCTCGCCCAGCAAGGGCGTCTTCCCGATCGAGATCGACCCCGCCGATGTCGCCAGTGCCTATATCGATGGCGGTGCAGCAGCGATCAGTTGCCTCACCGATGAGCCGTTCTTTCAGGGGTCACTGGCCGATCTTGAGACAGTTGTCGCGACCTCTGCCGGTCGCGTACCGGTGCTGCGGAAAGACTTTACCATCGATGCCTACCAGATCGATGAGGCACGAGCGCATGGTGCCAGCATGATCCTGCTGATTGTCGCGGCGCTGGATGATGCCCAGCTTCGCGATTACCGTCAGCAGGCGGAAGCACTCGGGATGACCGCATTGGTGGAAGTGCACGATGAGGCTGAGGCAGAGCGTGCGGTGAACTCCGATGCATCGCTGATCGGGATTAACAACCGCGATCTCCGCAGTTTCGTCACAGATCTTGGCACCACCGAACGAATCGCACCGATGCTTCCTCCAGACGCCACGATTGTCGGCGAGAGTGGCATTTTTACCGTGGAGGATGTTGCTCGGATGGCGTCCTGCGGCGTAGATACGATCTTGGTCGGGGAGTCGCTAATTCTGCAGGCGGATCGCGCAGCCGCGGTTCGCGCATTGACCTCGGTGAGGAAGTCCTGATGTTCATCAAACTCTGCGGGCTACGTTCACTTGAGGATACGCGCGCGGCGATCAAGGCTGACGCGACTGCTCTGGGTTTCAACTTTGCGCCGGAGAGTACGCGAAGAGTCGCACCAGACTTCGTTGCAGGCCTGCGTGATGTTGTGGTTGCTCCACCGACTTTCGTCGGCATTACCGTGAACCTGTCGGCATCCGAGAATCTGGATGTGTTTGATGAGGCTCGGCTGGATATGCTCCAACTGAGCGGTGATGAGCCAACGGATATCCTCTTCGATCTGGATGTACCCCTCATCAAGACGGTTCGCATACCAGGCGACGCCTCTGTGGACGACGCGGTGCGAGCCGTGGATGCCTGGTTGAATCATGCCAAGGCTCCTGAACTGGTCATCGTTGAGGGGCAGCATGGTGGGGCATACGGAGGTACCGGTCAGCGTGCGAACTCACGTCTCGTTCGAGAGATTTCGGTGCGCTATCCGATAGTGTTGGCTGGTGGACTGACTCCCGAGAATGTCGAAGCTGCGATCCGTGAGATTGAACCAATTGGTGTGGACACAGCCAGCGGCGTCGAGAAGGATGGCATCAAGGATGCCGAAATGATGACCGCTTTCGTCGCGAACGCTCGTGAGGCGTATACGCAGCTATAGCATGTTCATAACGTAGCCTCGGGGTTTATCCTCGGGAACGAGAGAGTATCTGCACGCATCCTCGTTCCAATGCAGTAAATCCTTGCCGCGTTCCCGCCTAATACCGCCGCCATTTCTCTCTCTGTGAGCGGCAACGTCCGAACCCGCTCCAACAGCTTGCCCTGGCCCAACACCGGCCAATCGCTACCGAATAACACCTTCTCCACACCGACCAGGTCAATCACGCGGCGGAATACGGCTTGGTTGTAGAGATAGCTTGTGGCTGCGGAGTCGTAGACGACATTGGCGCAAGCCGACCGAACCTCCGGCATGAGCTCGTAGAACGGCAGACCGCCACCCCAGTGCGCGAGTACCCACTGCAAATCCGGCACGGTCTGTATCGCGGCCAGCACCTCCGCTGGCGTCGCGAGACCCTTACCGGGATACCCGTGACCGACGGGTTCTGACGTGTGGATCATGAGTGGTAGGTTGGCGGATTCGATCCGTCGCACCGCCTCCAGCCATGGTTCGGGCTCCGACCAGCGGAACTCCTGGGCATCAGCATTGACCTCACCGAACCCCTTCGCCCCGAGCGCGGTGCAGCGATCAATCTCCTCGATCGCTCCGGCCGCAGCTGGATTCACAATGCCAAGCCACACGATGCGGTCTGGCCATTGCGAGGCGGCGTCAGCGAGACAGGTGTTGTGTATCGCGCAGTGCTCGTTCGACTGCCATGGCCAGCCGACAACGATCGAGATATCGACTCCAGCTTTGTCCATACTGGCGATGAGCTCCTCGGCGGTACGCATCTTCGCCTTCGGATGCCCAAATGTCTCCCCGAACCAGGAATCCTCGATCTGAAGTCGCTCGCGGTTCTCGATCATCGGGGGCGGAAAGATATGAACGTGGGCGTCAATCACAGGTGTCTTGCTCATGCCCACAGTGTAGCTGGAGAACTGCTACGATTGTCGAGATAGAGCCACGAGAGTAGCTGACTTGCGGAGGAGTCCGATATCTCGGTAGCAGGGAAGCACCGAAGGTGGCCGAGGCGGAGCCGAGCAGCAAAGCGTGCCCTTGTCTCCCCTCCAGAACGAGTTAGAGGGCAGATCAACTGCCCTGCTACCTGTCAACCCCGTGATATCGGGAGGAATCATGATCGCAGGACTGTTGGGAACCATCCATCGCGTCGAGCCAGATGCCGTCATCGTCAATGTCGGTGGCGTGCTCTATCGTGTGCTGACCACCGGTCGTGTTGTTAGTTCTGCTGCCAGTATGTCTGGCGAGCAGGAGTTCATTACCCACATGGTTGTGCGCGAGGACGCGCAGTTGCTCTACGGTTTCCTCACCCCGGCGGATGTGCAGTGGTTCCAGACGTTGATCGGTGTCAATGGCATCGGACCGCGGATGGCGCTGGCTATTCTTACCCGATTCTCCGCCGACGAGCTATTCGCCGTTATCGCGGATGAGCAGGTTGATATGCTCACCACGGTTTCCGGAATCGGAAAGAGAACCGCGCAGCGTATCATCCTTGATCTGCGCGGGAAGCTACCGGAGAATCTGGACGCTCCGCTGGCGAACGTCAGCGCGACCAACAACGATACCCTCGAGGCGTTGATGGCGCTGGGCTACACGGCCGGAGAGGCGAAAACCGCTATCAGCAGGTTGGATCTCCCGGAAACAGCCACTGTCGAGGATCAGATCGTCGCCGCATTACGAGAGATGGCTACCGCCTGAGCTTTGCAGTCTACACATTCCACGACGATGGGTGTATTATTCGCGCGGACGCAAATCGCTGTCTGTGGACGCATCTGTTTCACGTTCGGAGTACCAAGGAGGACGAGTTGAACACTGCCGACCCTGCCTTGTGCCCGAACCAGCGAGAATCCCTTCTTTCCTGATTCAGATATCTCAAGGCAATGTCGACTTCTTGCCGCGCCTCTGATGTATGAGGCCAGGTGGCATGCGTGTCATGTCCGAAAGGAGAAGCGATCATGCTTGATTTCGAAACCATCATCAGTCTCGTAACCACGGCACCAGACGACCCGCGGGTTCGCGATGCCTTCGCCGATCCCAGCGTGGACGAGGAAACCATCGCCCGCGTAATTACCCACTTGCCTGCCGAGAGCTTGCCACTTATCGCCGCAGTACTCCCGTCGGAGCGAATGCCGGAGATTCTCTCTCAGCTCGACTACGTCGATGCTGCCCGTATCGTGATTGAACTCGATCACGATACCGCGAATAACTATCTGCTTGTCAAGGGGAGTGGCCGGGGATAGGGATCGTCGCCATGTGCGGTTCTTGGGCACAGCAACGCCACGCTGGTGATTTGCTATGCTGAAGACACCAGCGCGTTCATGAGGGCGATGGAATGTGATGCCAGGGTCGCTGTTGCCGCAGCGACCCTATCGTGTTGGCGATACCTCCACACTGCGACGCGACTGATCGAGCTGATCCCAGGTGAGCTCATCGCGCAGCATGACGTTGAGCATGGTCAGCATCCAGCGTGCGAGTGCCGTCAGCACGACCTTCTTCGGTTTGCCTTTCGCCTGGAGTCGGTGTTTCCGACTCTGAAGGGCCTTGTTCTTACCGCACGTCCAGGCGGCCATATACATTGCTTTCCGGATATCTCGCCGACCGCGATGTGCCCAGCGTTTACCGGACAAGGTGCCACTGTCATTGGCAATCGGCGCTAATCCGGCCAATGCGGCAATCTCACGTCGATTCAGGGTCCCCAGTTCTGGCATGAACGCCAGGAGGGTGGCGCTGGTGATCGGTCCGACACCGGGCATGGACATGAGCAATCGTCGCCGTGTCTCCAGTTCGGGGTTCGCGGCAATGAGGGCATCGATCTCCGCTTCCAGGTGCGTCTGTTCCTGCTCCAACTGCGCAATCAATCGTTGCAAGGACGCCCGGATGACCGGATGGGTTGTGACCTTGAGGCGACTCTTCTCTGCCTGTGCCGTGACCACCAGATCTGCCCGTGAGGAGACCAGGGCCTTGAGGTCACGTTCTTCCTGGGTGGTGATGCGACTGGGAGCAGGCAAGCGAATCTCCCCATAGGTCGCCAGCAAGCGCGCATCAGCGCGGTCCGTTTTCGCAAGTTTGCCATTGTAGCCGCGGAAGGCTTTGATCCAGGCAGGATTGACAATGGTGAGCGGGAGCCCCGCATCCCAGAGGGCGATGGCGAGTGCCTGATGGTAGCTGCCGGTGGCCTCGCAGATGATGCCAAGGATCGGCAGGCGTTGGACCTCCTTGAGCAGTCCCGTGATGCCGCCAGGTGTATTGGGGACCTGGAAGACCCTGCCGGATGAACCGAGACTGATATCGAGGACACGGGACGAGACATCAATCCCGATCCAGAGTGGTGAGAGAGCGGACATAGGCACCTCCTGATAGATCCGATCCCTGATCCAGAAGGTGTGTGGGTATCTGTCGTCAGTCTTGTCTGCGGGCGCGTATGACACGGCCTCGGTAACTATCCGGGAGCAACCACACGGAATCAGGGCCACACCACCGGTCGGTACTACCTACGGTTGCCAGCTAACGATCAGGAGGGGAAGTAAAACAGTGTGGTGCTTCCAGAATAGACAAGAGGTGATTGATGCCATGCGGCGGACGATGCTGCGGACATCATGGCTGCGATGACGGAATCCGATCGTGCCCGCATTATCGATTCCATGCCGGAGGATGAGGGGCGAGAGCTTGCCGATTTGCTCATGTGGCAACCGAACACCGCCGCGGCATTGATGACGCCAGCTTTCGTTGCGGTGAGTCCCAAACTCACTGCTGATGAGGCGATTGCTGGCATTCGCCAGGTCTCGGAGGAGTACGAGAGTGTCCACGATGTGTTCGTCGTGGATAAAGAGGAAGCGGCTGATCGGGATGTTGCCCCTGGATGCGTTGGTACGATCTCCGGGCACCGAGCGCGTTTCTCACCTGATGGATGCTGGTCCGGTGAGTGTGTTGGTAGACGACGATCAGGAGTTAGCGGCGCACGTAATGCAGGATCATGATGTCGTCACCTTGCCGGTGGTTGATGTCAACGGCGTATTGGTGGGTGTGATCTCCCACGACGACATTCTTGATGTGCTTGAGCAAGCTACGCGCGATATCGAGCAACTTGGTGGCTCGCAACCGTTGGAGCTTCCATATCGCCGTGCGGGCGTTCAGTTGCTCTATCTGCGTCGCGTCTGGTGGTTGCTGGCGTTGTTTCTGGCGGAGGCATACACAGGCACCGTGTTGCGTCACTACGAGGGATGAGATTCAGCAGGTAGTGGCTCTCAGCTTCTTTATCCCTCTGCTTATCGGCACGGGCGGTAATGTTGGCACGCAGGTGACCACTGCACTCGATACGCCTGAATGGGGCTCCACGAGTCTCGCTTCGGAATATGCGTTGGGTTTTCTGAAGGAGGTTCGGGTTGGACTACTTCTCGGACTGACGATGGGTGTGGTGTGGCATTCCTGCGCGCGGTTGCTCCACGTGGGTGTTGATATCGGTGTGGTGATCGCGGTCACGGTGCTGAGTATCTCGATATGGTCTGCTGCGGTGGCTTCGCTGTTACCACTGGTCTTGACTTCTGAAGGATTGATCCGGCGAACCGGTTTCCGCACCACTCATCGGCCTGGTCGGCAGCGATCAGTCGTGTTCAGCATTGCGAAGACGCTGCTTCACCTGTGATGTCAAACGGGACACACTGGATAAAGAGTGTCCCGTCTTTCGGATCACTCGTTGCCTGGGTTCAACCGCCGCTCAATCGAGGCGGCGTGGCCATCGAGCCCCTCGGCCTTCGCGAATCGGATTGTCGCGTCACCCAGATTACGGATCGCGTCATCGCTGGCAGCAAAGAGGCGAGATGATCTTCTGGAAATCGTTCACGTTGGTGGGTGAGCTGAAGCGAGCCGTTCCCATCGTTGGCATGACGTGGCTCGGACCAGCCGTATAGTCGCCCATCGCCTCCGGCGAGTTCTCGCCGACGAAGATGCCACCGGCGTTGCGAATCTTCGGTACCAGACTCCATGCATCAGCCACCGCCAGACACATGTGCTCGGGCGCGTAAGCGTTGCCGCAGGTGATGGCATCGTCCAGCGTGTCGACAAGCGCGATGACGCCATTGGCCTGTAGCGATGCAGCGATGATCTCGCGTCGCGGCAGACTCAATGACTGCGTCGAATCTCCTCACAGATACCGTCCGCGATGCGTGGACTCGTCGTGATCAGAATCGCGCTTGCGACCGGGTCGTGCTCGGCCTGGGCGATCATATCAGCGGCGACCAACTCGAGCTTTGCCGAGTCGTCAGCAATGATCAATGTCTCGGTCGGACCTGCGAGGGAATCGATCGCGACCACGCCGTTGACGCGCTGCTTCGCCAGCGCCACAAAGGTGTTACCGGGTCCGCAAATCTTGTCGACCTGTGGCACGGAGTCTGTCCCGTACGCCATCGCCGCGATCGCCTGGGCACCACCGATCGCGAACACGCGGTCGACACCAGCGATCGCGGCGGCGGCCAGGATCACATCCGAAGTCGACTCACCGCCCCGTGGCGGCGCCGCCACGATGATCTCCTCCACGCCAGCCACTCTGGCCGGAATCGCGGTCATGAGCAGTGAGGAGGGGAGGGCGGCCGAACCGCCCGGGACGTAGAGTCCGACCCGTTCCAGCAGGTGGATGAACGGCCGAAAGATTCCGTTCTCGCCGAGATCGAACCGATATCTCGTTCTGCTTCTCGTGGAAACCTCGAATGCGAGCAGCGGAGAGTTCCATCGTATTCCGCAGTTCGGGATCGATCCGCTCCAGGGCGGCTTCCCACTCAGTCGCCGGAACCTCAATTTCGGCGACATCACGACCATCGTAGGCGTTGGTATAGTGGCGGACGGCCTCATCGCCACGCTCGCGGACATCGTCGACGATGCGGTCGACAACTTGTCGCGCGGTCAGCACTTCGCCAAAGATCTCGGAATTCCTGCCTACAACATGTGGCGGCAGAGGTGTTTCCTTCGCCTCGCCCTTGCGGGCGAGTGCAGCGAGCGACTCCTGCAATCCGTTGGTGCGTTTGATCGTGATGGTCATGGATGCCTGCTGTCTGTCGATCGTACGCCCGTGCTTTGCCGCTGCGAGGCTGCCCGCACATCAAGTGCGGGCCCACGTTATAGGCGGAAGAATTCGCTAAGCCCGCAACTCGCCGCCTACCAGCGCCTTCACGCCCTTCTGTATCTTCACCCTCTGCTTCTCCAGTTCAGCGTCGGTCAGCGCGCGATCCGGCGCCGTGAAGGTCAGGCGATAGGCGAGGCTCTTCTTGTCCGCGCCGATCTGCTCGCCCTCGAACACATCGAACAACATGATATCCGTCAGTAGCGGACCGGCGTTGCGTCGTAGCGCCTGCTCCACATCGGTTGCGGGCACGGTCTTGTCGACGGACGAGTCACCGCTACCGGCGGAAGTGATCGACGGAGATCGTCTGCTTCTCATTACCAATCAGTGCCTGCAGGGCTTGCAGATCGATCTCGGCCACAACCAGCCGCGTGTCGCTGATTCCGAGCTCCTTGGACAGGTCCGGACGAACCTCGCCGATCGTGCCGATGCGCTCGCCCATATGGTTCACCGATGCGGTTCGACCGGGATGCAAGGCCGGGTGTTGCGCCGCAACATAGGCAATTTCATGAGCACCCGCACGATTCAACGCTGTTTCGAGCACGCCCTTTACGTCGAAGGGTCCGGGTATGGGCCGCCAGTGCTCGGCGTTCATCTTGCGCACCTGAGGAGCGAAGCGGGTGAATGGTTCTCGATAACCGGTGAACGCGATGGCCAGGTGGCTGGGTTCATCAGGCAACTCGTCCGGCGTGGTACCAAAGAAGATGTGCCCGATCTCGAACAGCCGCACCGACTTCTCATGCTTCAGGTTCTCGGCCACCGAATCGATCAGGCGCGGCAGCAAGCTGGTGCGGAGCAGCGGTTGCTCATCGTTCATCGGATTGATGAGACGCACGTTGTGATGAGTCACGGCTTCGCGGGTGAGACCTGCCCAGGTTGCCTGTGCTGATTCGCTGACGGTCACGTAACTGCGACCCTCGTAGGCACCGGCACCAACGATGCTCTCGCGAATCGCTCGCTCCAGCAGGAACATCGCGTCGCGTTCGACCACCGGCGTCTCGCCAATGGGCAGGGTGGCGGGAAGCTGGTCATAGCCAACAATACGGGCCACTTCCTCGATCACATCTTCGCGCATGGTGACATCGCTACGATTAGTCGAATGCCGGTGACGTTGACCATGCCGTCTGCTGATCTGCGGCTGGAATCCGAGTCGGCTGAGCACTGAGGAGACAGTTGCTTCGGGAATCGGCATACCCAGTGTTGACTCAATCCGATCAAAGGAGAAGCTGATCGAGACTGGATTCTTCTTCGTTGGATACTCGTCCTCATAGCAGCGTATGTTGGCATTGGGACACAACTCGAGGATGAGTTGTACCGCGCGCAGCAAACTTGCGTTCCAGGTGAGATTTGGATCAAGTCCGCGCTCGAAGCGAGCGGAGGCATCGGTGCGCAGCTTCAGACGGCGAGCGGTATGGCGGACATTGACCATATTGAAGTTGGCGCTCTCCAACAGAATGCCGGTGGTATCGTCCAACACCTCGCTATTGACGCCACCCATGATGCCAGCGACCGCGACCGGCTTCTCCGCATCGGTGATCAGCAGATCTTCCGATGTGAACGTGCGCTTTGTGTGGTCAAGCGTCTCCATCCGCTCACCATCAGCGGCTGTGCGCGATGATACGTTCGCCCGCAACGTTGCGGAGATCGAAGGCGTGCAACGGCTGACCCCAGCTCAAGCATGACGTAGTTGGTGACATCGACTAGGTTGTTGACCGGTCGCACACCAGCGGCGGTGAGTCGACGCGTCAACCAGTTCGGACTGGGCTCGACATGCACGCCATCGATGATGACGCCGATGTAGCGGCTGCAGAGTTCTGGCGCATCGATCCGCACCAGGTTTTCCTGCACTGGTACATCGTCCATGCTGGCGATGGCGACTTCTCTCACCGGTTCATCCAGGATCGCACCTGCTTCGCCCGCGAGACCGCGGATGCTGAACGCATGGACCAAGTTGGGGGTGATCTCAAACTCGATCACCGTATCACCGAGGATCTCTCCTGCAGCGGTGTACCCGCCGGTGCATCCTCTGGCAGCACAAGGATGCCTTCATGCTCGTCAGAGATACCGAGTTCCTTCTCGGAACAGACCATGCCCTCGCTCATGATGCCGCGAATCTTACCCACGGCGAGTGTCTTCATCTTGCCGGGTTCGTCGGCATAGGCATCGACCAGGCGAGCGCCAGCGAGCGCCAACACGACCTTCTGGCCGGTAGTGATATTTTGGCGCACCGGTGACCACCGTCAGGTGATTGGTTTGTGGACTTCCGCCAGCACAAGGCGATCGGCATCGGGGTGTTGGGTGACATTGAGCACCTCACCGACCAGAACCTTATCGGCCTCCCATTCCGCTCCGATCCGCTCGATCTTCTCGGCCTCGAGTCCAGCCATCGTCATCTTGTGCGCCAGTTCCTCGGCGCTGATCTCAATGCTGACCATGTCTTTCAGCCAGCTGATTGGTGCTTTCATGCTATCCCTCACCCTGCGACGCGGAGCGACCGCAGGGCCTCCCGGCGAAGCCGGTCCAAAATCTCTTCAGAGGCCGATACCCCGGGGATTAACCCCGAGGCTACACGGCGGCCATCTTCCGTAAGAACCGCAGATCGTTCGCCTGGAATGCGCGGATATCGTTCACGCCATACTTCATCATGATGATGCGCTCGATACCGAGACCAAACGCGAAGCCGCTGTATACATCCGGATCGTAGCCAGCCTGTTACCGACACCGGAGTGTGGACAATACAGCGCCACCCATCTCCAGCCAGCCGGTTTGCTTGCAGACGCGGCAACCCTTGCCGTTGCAGACCGCGCAGTCGACAGAGAAGTCAACACCCGGTTCCACGAACGGGAAGAAATCGCAGCGGAAACGTACCTTGCGCTCCGGACCGAAGAGCTGGCGCGCCATTTCCTGGAGTACACCCTTGAGATCGGTCATGCGGACATTCTTGTCCACCATCAGACCTTCGAGCTGGGTGAATTGCCACTCATGGCTGGCATCCTGGGCCTCGAAGCGGTACGCCTTGCCCGGTACGATCACGCGCACGGGTGGTTCCATCCGCTCCATCGTGCGTGCCTGCATCGGACTGGTGTGGGTACGCATGATGATCTCGGCATTGGGAGCTGCACGATCATCGTGTCCCAGACGTCGCGGGCCGGATGGTCAGCGGTATGTTGAGCAGATCGAAGTTGTAGCGACCGGTTTCGACCTCGGGTCCAAAGACGCTTTGGAAGCCCATGTGCGCGAAGATCTCGATCAACTCGTCGATCATTTGCGTGATCGGATGGGCAGCACCGATAACTGGCTCGCGACCGGGGAGAGATTGACATCGATACCGTCGCTGGCCATACCCGCGTTGAACGCGTCTGTCTCCAATTGCGCCAGGATCGGTGCAAGGTCTCTGTAGCTCGGCTGACGACATCGTTGGCAGCTCGTCCGGCCTCCGGTCGTTCCTCGGCAGGCAGGTTGCCCAGGCTTCGCTGGAACAGTTTCACTGCCCCCGCTTGGGTCCGAGGTAGTCGGCCTCCCAAGTACGAGCGTCTTCCAGCGTGGAGAGTTGCCGCAGGCGTTCCAACGCCTGCGATCAGATTGATTGGATATCTGACATCTCTTCCCCATGGTAGGCTCGCGTTTCATATGCGGGCCTACGGTTCTTCTCAGGACACGAAAAAACCCCTCGGCAGGGACGAGGGGCCTCCACCGCAGTCACCACCTGCTTCGCTGATCCAATGATCTGAATGTACGCCCGCACTTGATGTGCGGGTTCAGATCGCGATCCAGCGCGCTCAATGCTCTGGTACGGGGAGCAACCCGCATGACTACACACGTGCGGCTTGCACGCTTCACCACGCTGCTCGGGAGTGAATTGCCATCGGAGTTCCGGGTGACCTTTCAGCAATGCAGTCACCTCTCTGCCGAAACCGATGGGTCTGTCTCCGTCGACGTTATCGCACGATGTAACCGTCCCCTCTCGTGCTGGGTGAACGCTGCCGCTATGCCTCAGTGAGCAGGTGTTCCGGCTCTGGGAGGCCACCGACAAATGGATAGCATGATTCAGTCGATCCACGCCCGTGAATTTTTTGGATAGCCGCGGCAATCCGACCGTCGAGGTCGATGTCTATCTCGATAGCGGTGCCTTCGGTCGCGCGGCGGTACCGAGTGGTGCCTCCACCACGGTATTCACGAGGCGCACGAGCTTCGAGACGGTGACAAGGATCGATTCCTGGGTAAGGGTGTGAGTCAGGCCGTATCGAATGTGAACGAGGAACTTGCAGAGGTCCTCGTTGGCCTTGATCCCTACGATCAGGTGGGCATCGATCGGCTCATGTGCGAGGTCGATGGCACGGAGAATAAGGGGCGCGTTGGTGCCAACGCGATCCTCGGCGTTTCCCTCGCCGTTGCCCGTGCGGCCTCCAATGAGGTTGGTCTGCCGCTCTATCTACCTCGGCGGCCCGAACGCCCGTGTTCTGCCGGTGCCGATGATGAACATCCTCAACGGTGGCTCCCACGCAGTCGGCTCCTCCGTCGACATGCAGGAGTTCATGGTCATGCCGGTTGGTGCTCATTTAGTGAGGGTCTTCGCTGGGGTGCCGAGATCATTCCATACGCTGAAGAAGATTCTGGCTGGCAAGGGGATGAGCACGAACGTTGGCGACGAGGGTGGTTATGCCCCCAGCCTGGGAAGCAACGAAGAGGCTGTTGCGGTCGTCACGCAGGCAATCGAAGAAGCTGGCTACGGACCAGGCGAGCAGGTTGTGATCGCGCTCGATCCCGCCAGCTCCGAGTTCTACAAGGATGGTAAGTACGTTCTCAAGGGCGAGGGCCGCACCCTCAGCAGCGACGAGATGGTTGATTACTGGGACGAGCTGACAGCCAAGTACCCGATCGTCTCCATTGAGGATGGCCTCAGCGAGGACGACTGGGAGGGTTGGCACAACCTTACCGAGCGTATCGGTGATCGCGTGCAGCTGGTGGGCGATGATCTCTTCGTTACCAACACCAAGCGCCTGCGCCGCGGTATCGATGAGCAGAGTGGCAACGCTATCCTGGTTAAATTGAACCAGATTGGTTCGCTGACGGAGACACTGGAGGCCATTGATCTGGCGCAGCGCAATACGTTCCGCGCCATCATCAGTCACCGCTCCGGTGAGACCGACGACACTTTCATCGCTGATCTGGCTGTGGCAACTAACGCCGGTCAGATCAAGACCGGTGCCCCGAGCCGCGTCGATCGCGTTGCCAAGTACAACCAACTCCTCCGTATCGAGGAAGAGCTTGGCGACATCGCCATCTATCCTGGTAAGAAGGCGGTTCTTCGATAGGACGACAACGTGGACCCGGGGTTGATCCCCGGGTTTGCGAAGAGCGAATGGCCCGGGGGGATAACTCTCAGGGCCATTGCTGTTGGTAGAACACTGGTTCAGAACCCGCACAACTCACGGACGCTACGTGCCGTTGGTGTACTTCCCATGTAGCGCGTCCGATCGGTGCGGGTCTACAAGAGACCGATCTCTTCTGGTGGTCTTATCATTTACCATACTCCGCCAGAATCTCTCCGAACACCCACTGTGCCTGAGCGGCCAATGCTGGCAACGAGTCGCGGTAATAGGGGAGCTGGAAGCTGTGCGCCAGTGCTCGTGTCGTGCCCGCTCCCGGGTAGAGCATCTTCACCTGCATGCTCTCCCTCAGAATCTGACGCGCATCCGGACCGAGCATATTCCAGGCAACCTGAAGATCGCTCGCGGGGTCGCCGACACCGAGTTCGCTCCAGTCGATGGCGGCTACGAGCCGTTTATCGCGAAAGAGTAAGTTCCCAGGCGCGACATCGCCATGCATCCACACCGCACCTGTACCATCCCACGGCGGCATCGTCATCATCTCGTTCCAGATCTCGATCAGGTCATCGCGACGGTCTCCCTCGGTGAGCTGTGCCAGACATTTGCGCACATCGGCATCGAGCGCATGCGGTGAGCGACCGCTGGCAGGTGCACCTTCGGTTGGCAAGCATCGCAACTCGATCAGGAAGTTGGCGATATTCGTGAGCAACCCGCGGATCGTTGCTGCCGAACGGTAGCGTCTCGCCGCCTATCCAGGGATAGATGGTCCAGGTGTGAGGATATCCGCACCCGGGTTCGCCAAAGAAGACAGGAGTGGGAACGGTGAGGGTGAGGCGTCGATCCAGCCACAACAACCATGGGGCGATGCCTTCCTGCCCGCCCACTGCCCAATCGATGATAGGCAACCTCACGCAGTAGTGTTCGCCCACGCGGTAGGTATCGCTGTCTGTGCCATGGAATGGTGAGTCCGAGATCGGTGCGGCGGCCAGTTCTGGATACTGATTGCGGAGCAAGCAACGCACAAGGTCAGGACTGGTGGGTATCTGGTTGGGATGCATCATACTGGTCATGTGTCTACTTTACCGAGAGGATCATGTGATGCCAACCGATCCTATGTTCGCGGAGTTGATCGTGAGCTTACTGCAGCCCGAGCATGTTTGGGCGAAACCGCAGTTCGGTAGTTACTGTCTCTATCACGATCACAAACCGGTGGCATTTCTGCAGAACGGCCAGGTCTTGCTCAAGCCAACCGATCCACCATTCATTGATGCTGACGAACTCGAACGCGTGCAGTTGTTTCCCGGCTCTCGGTTGTACTACATCGCTCCGGATGCACGGTTGGATACACCATGGTTCCGCGAGACGATCCTGGAGATATCCAGCCTGGTTCCGGCGAAGAAACCAAAGAAGAGGGATGTAGAGAAACCGACCCGATAGTGTCGGTTTCGGACTACACACAGAGGCGTGCGGAAAGTCGGGGAGTGCCCCCCAGGCTCAACCTGGGGGATGAGGTTAGGAATCCCAAACAACCGATGATTTGAAGTACGGCAGGCTGACAGCGTCCCACAGCGTTGGTTGCTGCGTCAGTCGTGCCTTGTGGTCCTCCCACGGCAGGTTCCGGCTCCAACCCTTTTCCGCTACGCCGGCCAATCGAGGTAGCAACTGGAAGAACAGATCATCGCGACCCTCAATGAGTTCGCACCAGATCGCGGCTTCCACACCCGCGATCCGTTCAACCGGCAGATCTGGCTTGATCGTGGTTGGATCCCAGTTGTAGGTCTCCTCCAAGGTGCCATTGTTGTAGACCTGCAGCGGCATCCCCAGCCGATTGTGTTGCTCCGACTGGGCGGGATCGACGCTTGGTTCTGGATACTTGGTATCCAGGTAGAGCTGCTTCGAGGGCGAGATGATTACGTCTGCACCTTGTTCCAACGCAAGCGGGATGTCCCGATCGGCGATGGCCACCGATGTCATGAATCCTCGCAACACCTCTTCGCTCAGACTCGCGAGCTTAGGGAATTGGCCTGAAGCCAGGACAGCCTGGGCCTTGGCGGCTGTTTCATCCGGAATCCAGAACTGCACCAGATCACCCTCCGCAAGGCCGCCCCGAGCAGCTTCCTGCCAGGCGACAACACCCTTGCCAGTAGCTCGAGCCAGCGGTAGTGCCAACTCAATGTATTGCTCAAAGGTTGCGTGTTCCATTGAGATCGCTTCATCGCCACCGATGTGAATATAGGCTCCGGTGGTACGCGCAGCCATGGCTTGATAGATATCGGCGAGGAATTGCGGCACGCAAGGTTGATCGGGATGCAGATAGCAGAACGCTTCTTCCATATCGTGAATAGATTGATCGGCCAATTCCGGATAGGCACGCAGCACACTGGCCGTATGACCGGGCGAATCGAACTCCGGTATGACGGTGATGAAGCGGTCCGCCGCATACTTCACCAACTCGGCGAACTCTTCCGGCGTGTAGTAACCACCCTCACGATTACCCCGAGCGGTCTTGCCCGAGACCTCAGTCAATAGCGGCCAACTATCGACCTGGAACCGCCAACCCTCGGAATCGGTCAGGTGCCAGTGGAGCACGTTCATCTTGTACATCGCCAACAGATCGAGGACATCCTTCACCGTGCTGGCCGGGTGGAAGCAGCGGACGACATCGAAACTAAGTCCGCGCCAGGCGAGACGTGGAGCATCAATGATCGTGCCGACTGGAAGTACGCCGCCGTTGAGCGCCGCTAACTGCACCAGTGTCGTTGCGCCGCAGGGTGGCGCTTCTGCCGAGACACCGGTGATTGTCGCATTCTTGTGCGTGATCTCGATGCTGTGGAGCTCACGCTCGGCCAAATCGCCGTCGGCGCGTGTACCGATCGTATCCGGCAACGATGCCTCGAAGGGCTTGATCTCAAGGTGGATCACCGGGCCGAGACCCGCACCAACCTCAATGCCCGCGTAGCGGGCGAGACCATCGCGCAGCCAGCGAGCCGCGCTTTCTGTACCGAGCTCCGCCACGATCTGCGTGGTAGCGTCGAGCGTAAGTGTGCCTTCACCCGCCATGAACTGCTGTGGTGCCGGAATGATGTTGAGCATGGATTCTGCCTCCTGTTACTGTGCGATGCCTCTATCCATTATCGTCGGTATCAAGAGGAGTGATGGGTGCATCGCATCGAAACGTAGACGCCGGGCACGTTGGCCCGGCGCTATCAATGAATGACCTTTGATATCTATGAATCCCAAACAACCGATGATTTGAAGTACGGCAGGTCTGCAGCGTCCCACAGCATTGGTTGCTGCGCCAAGCGCGCCTTGTGGTCCTCCCAGGGCAGGTTCTGACTCCAACCTTTCTCGGCGGAACCCGCGAGTCGCGGCAGCAATTGGAAGAAGAGTTCGTCGCGATTCTCGATGAACTCGCACCAGATCGCGGCTTCGACACCTGCCACGCGTTCCAGCGGCAGACTCGGAGCGATGGTTGCTGGATCCCAGTTGTAGGAATCGGCAACTGTGCCCTGACCGTAGTTGTTGGACTTCATGCCAACCTTGGCGTGCATCTCTTCCTGTGCAGGATCGGCACTTGGTTCCGGATAGGTGGTGTCCAGATAGAGCCAGGTGCCGAGCGAGATGATCACGCTCGCGCCTTGTTCCAGTGCCAGAATCACGTCTTGATCGGCAACCGAGAAGAGCTCGACGAACGCCTTGCCAACCGGCGAGTTGAGCCATTGCGCTTCTTGGGAATCAGGATCTATCTCCGCGTTCTTCGATGCGCGAACACGCTCAATCAGGTGATCGGGTATCCAAAGCTGCATGATGTCGCCCTCTTGCAGTCCGCCGCGAGCGGCTTCCTGCCAGGCGACGATGCCCTTGCCGGTGTTTCGAGCGATCGGTAGTGCCATCTGGATGTATTGCTGGAAATCCTCGTGCGTCATTGCGATGGCTTCGTCGCCACCGATGTGAATACGCGCACCGTTCGTTGACTCCGCGAGCGTGGAGTAGATCGCCTGAAGCAGCTCGGGCACGCCGGGTTGATCCGGATGCAGATAGTGCATGGCGGGATCGGTCTCAAGGATGCCAGCGGCCGCCAGTTCCGGGTATGCCCTGAGAACGCTGGCGGTGTGACCGGGTGAATCGAACTCCGGTATAACGGTGACGAAGCGGTCAGCTGCATACTGCACCAACTCGGCGAATTCCGTGGTGGTGTAATAGCCGCCTTCGCGATCATTACGTGCCGTTTTGCCACTGACTTCTGTAAGCTTCGGCCAGCCTGGCACCTCGAAGCGCCAGCCCTCGGTGTCGCTCAGGTGCCAATGGAGCACATTCATCTTGTAGAGCGCGAGAAGATCGATCACGTCACGCACAGTACTGGCCGGGTGGAAACAGCGGACGACATCGAAGCTAAGCCCGCGCCAGGCGAGGCGAGGAGCGTCGATGATTGTGCCGACTGGAAGTACGCCGCCGTTGAGCGACGCCAACTGCACCAGTGTCGTTGCGCCACGGAAGACGGCTTCTGCTGATACGCCCGTGATCGTCGCGTTCTTGTGCGTGATCTCGATGCTGTGGAGTTCGCGTTCCGCCAGATCGCCATCCGCCCGTGTGCCGATGGTATCCGGCAGCGATGCCTCGAAGGGCTTGATCTCCAGGTGGATCACTGGGCCGAGACCCGCACCGACCTCGATGTCCGCATACCGGGCGAGACCATCGCGCAGCCAGCGGGCCGCGCTTTCTGTACCGAGCTCCGCCACGATCTGCGTGGTTGCGTCGAGTGTGAGGGTGCCTTCTCCGGCCATGAACTGCTGTGGTGCCGGAATAACGTTGAGCATTGGACCAATCTCCTGTTGCATGTGAGCCACAGTGGCGTTCACAAATAACGATGGGTAGCAGGGGAGCTTGTCTCCCCTTTTGTATGTGCCTGGAGGGCAGACGAGCTGCCCTGCTACCGGTTGCCCTTCGAATCTCATTATCGCCGGTATCGTGGAGAGAAACGCGCGTCGGTTCATCACCCGTTACCGGACAACCAAACTCGTTTGCGTCATTGATTCCGGTGTCGGAATACCAGCCAGATCGAGCACTGTCGGCGCCAACGCGCTTAGCACGCCGTCCTCTCGAAGTGTGGCGTGTCGTAACGGGTGGTCATCGGGAGCGAACAGTACCAGTGGCACAGGATTGGTGGTGTGAGCAGTCATCGGTCCACCGGTAACGCGATCGATTTCCTCTTCGGCATTACCGTGATCGGCGGTGAAGATACCGACGCCGCCAACCTCATCCAGCGCCGCGGTGATCCGACCAACACAGGCATCCACGGTCTCAACCGCCTTGACTACCGCCGGAATCACACCGGTATGACCGACCATGTCGCCATTGGCGAAGTTGACGATGATCACATCGAAATCGCGACTGAGAATGGCATCGACCACACCATCGCAAACCTCCAGCGCGCTCATCTCTGGCTGGAGATCGTAGGTGGCGACTTTGGGCGAGGCTGCCATCTTGCGGACCTCGCCCGGGAAGGGCTCCTCCCGTCCACCATTGATAAAGAAGGTGACGTGTGGATACTTCTCTGTTTCCGCAGAGTGATACTGGGTCTTACCAGCCTCGCTGATGGCGCGGGCGAGTGGATACTCTACATCCTGCGGCGGGAAGATCACGTCCGCTTCCAAATCGACATCGTAGGTCGTCATCGTCGTCAGGCGATGGTTGGGATTCCAGTCGCCGCGATCGAACGCGGAGAAGCTTGGACTTGTCAGCAGTTCACTGAGTTCGCGACCACGGTCCGAGCGGAAGTTGAAGAAGAGGAACTCGTCGTTCGGTCCAACGGAATGAGAGTGACCATCTGCATCCAGGATCAGCGATGGCTCCATGAACTCATCGGTAACACCAGCATCGTAGCCTGCCTGAATCGCATCTGCTGCGGACGTGAACGGTGTGCCATCGGCATGGACGATGAGGTTGAACGCCCTGGCCTCGCGCTCCCAGCGATGATCGCGATCCATGGCGTAATAGCGACCGACCAGCGTCGCGATTCTGGCACCATCGTGTCGACCCACAGCCTCCTCGATCGGCTTAATGAACTCGATTGCCGAGGTCGGGGATGTGTCCCGACCGTCGGTGAAACCGTGGACCAGAATCCTGTTCACGCTAGCTTCGATGGCAGCATTGATCGTCGCCACCAAATGGCGATTGTGGGCGTGAACGCCGCCATCGCCGATCAGACCGAGCAGATGCAGTTGGGCATTGTTGGCGATCACCCGGTTGAAAACACCCTGCAGCACATCGTTGGCGGCAAAGGAGCCATCAGCAATCGCGCGATCGATACGTGTGATCCACTGATAGACAATGAAACCGGCACCGATATTGAGGTGGCCGACCTCGCTGTTGCCCATCTGACCGGCGGGGAGCCCAACATCCTCCCCGCTGGTGCGGAGTGTGGCGTGAGGATAGTCGGACATTAGGCGGTCCATGTTCGGGGTGTTGGCCTGGAGGACCGCATTGCCTGGTTCGTCTCTCCCGATTCCCCATCCATCCAGAATCGCCAACAGCACTGGAGTCTTCCGTTCAGTCATTGTGTTCTTGTCCCCTGGCGCGCAGTGCGGCATACCGCGGGTGACTTAATACCCGGAGCATGCGAAAATACCACTCAAACGGTACCAGTTTGAGCGCGAAATTGCGTGCGTGTACGGAGTGAACAGATGGCGAACTACCAGATTTCCCTGCTGCCTGGCGATGGCATTGGTCCCGAAGTGGCTGAGGCTACGCGACGCGTGCTTGATGCTACCGGAGTCGGCTTCGATTGGGAGGTCTGCGCCGCTGGTCTCGATGCCTTCGAGGCGACCGGCGAGCTGTTGCCGGAGGCCACATTGGACTCTATTCGCCGAAATGGTATCGGTCTGAAGGGACCTATCACCACCCCGATCGGCACGGGCTTCCGTTCCGTGAATGTTGCCCTGCGGCAGGAGTTGGACCTCTACGCCAATCTGCGACCGGGTAAGACCATCAAGGGTGTGCAGAGCACGTTTGAGGATATCGATCTCGTCATTGTCCGCGAGAACACTGAAGACACCTACGCTGGCGTCGAGTTCGATACCGGCACACCGGAGGTTGCGGCCGTCCTCGCTGCCATCAACGCGAATGGCAAGAAGCAGGTGCCGCTGGATGCCGCCATCACGATCAAGATGATCACGCCGGAGGGTAGCCGCCGCATCGTCAAGTACGCCTTCGAATACGCCCGCGCCAACGGTCGTAAGAAGGTCACGGCCGTCCACAAGGCGAACATCATGAAGTTCACCGATGGACTCTTCCTCCATATCGCCCAGGAAGTTGCCAAGGACTATCCGGAGATCGAGTTCGACGATCGCATCGTCGATAACATGTGCATGCAGCTGATGCAGAAGCCGGAACTTTACGATGTTCTGGTGATGCCGAACCTGTATGGCGATATCGTCAGCGACCTTGTCGCCGGTATGGTTGGCGGACTCGGTGTGGCCCCGGGCGGAAATATCGGCAAGAATGCAGCCGTGTTCGAGCCGATCCACGGCTCGGCTCCGACGCATGCTGGCAAGAACGTCGCCAATCCGGTGGCGATGCTGCTGAGTGGCGCACTCATGCTGCGCCATCTGAACGAGCAGGACGCCGCCGAGCGGGTTGAGGGTGCCGTCGCCGAGGTCATCGCCAGGGGCGAGCAGGTGACCTACGACCTCCGTGCCGATCGCGATCAGAGCAAGGCCGCTGGCACCAGCCAGATGGCAGACGCGATCATCGCTGCGTTGTAAACATACATCCTGATCTGAATAGCCAACAAAACCGGAAGGGCAACCTTCCGGTTTTACTTAAGTTTGGCACTCTGAGGAGGCGAGGGTTCTGGTGAGCCGTCGTCATCGTGGAACATGTCTGGATTGTGCGAGTCTGAGGCGTATCGTTGGCGATTAAAGATGGGCATCCGCGACCGCCAACAGCACCTTCAAGGCGGTATTTTCCGTGAGGTTGGTCCGGAACCACGCACAATGGGGTGTTACCTGCCGGGGTGGTGCGGTCATCAGCTTCTTCCCGGAGTTGCATCGTCAGGTCACGCGGGGTCCGACGCTATCGGTACCAACGCCGGGAATGCCGAATGGACGGCGGACACCTGACTCCCGTCAGGGATGAGGACCGCGTACACCCAGACCACCCACTGCGTCACGGTCACTGCACCTCGGGCCGACCACTGTTGCTGGTCGCTTTGATCCCCAGCCACTCTTCAGTTCCCGATGCATTACCTCCACTTCCCACCCGTTGCCACACCAGGCGCCAGCTGTTCCACCGAATGGGGGCGGCTCCCATCCGTGAAGTTTGGCGGGCATTGACCAGGAGTGCATCATGTCACGCGATCGTCGTGACGATCCGCCCACGTCAATCCCGGCAATCGTGATGAGCATCAGGGGATGGTCAGCTGTGATCACCCAGGGACCGGTCACCTGGACCGTAGATACGGTCTTTGCCCCGCACCCGAATGACACATGTCTGCCACGGAATGCTCCTGTCCCTGCGCTTGCGGTGTGAGACCGCGGTCTCCCATAGAGCCCGCTTCCGTCCCGTCGGGGTGGTTCGTTCGGATCGGGAGATGGTACAGCGCCCGATTCTTCGCCTTCAGCGCGCAATCCCGGTCGTGGCCGGTGGCAAGGCATTCCAGGTTCCCGCACCACTATGGGCCTTATCCCCGTCACCACGGGGACGATCCTGTTCACCCAGCGCGTCCATCGCCTCCCGGATGATCCGGAGCACCCTCCCAGCGCGGCCTGCCATTCCGTCGGGGATGATCTGCCCATGGCCACCGAGGTCGGTGATGGAGCTGGTGCAAACACCAGCGGGATGGCACGACTGTCTCCGCGGTGGGTGGTGTCAACCCGCTCCCGTCCCTTCCCAGCGCTGGGCATGATGGATGCCAGGCTTCCAGGGTGGTGTCCGCGGGGATCGTCCCACCCGATCCCGGCATCTTCCGCCCGGTCCGTGGGAGCTGAGTGCCATCGACCACCACCACCACCGGATCGCTGACGTGCATACAGCCGCAGCCAGTGGGCGATAACCTGACGCTGCAACGCGCTGATCACAGCCCGTGGGGCGGAGAACGCCCGGTAGGTCGCGGTCCAGTCACGCGATGCCATGCCCATGACAGGCATGCGTGAGACCATGCTCCGGCCAGTCACAGAACCAGACCAACGGTCAGCACCAGGAGGCGCAGCGCAGTCCTGCGTTGGTGGGTAGCGTGACGGAGCATGGTGGCACAGGTAGTAACAAACTGGGTCGAGAACATTGGGATCGGGCATCACAGACTCCTTGGCCATGGATCATGAAGAGGCCCTTAGCCTACGGAGTCTGTGACTTCTTGACAATCCCCTGTACGAAAACTGCCAAAGTTAAGCAAAACCGGAAGGGCAACCTTCCGGTTTTACGTTCTTGACAACAGATATGTTGCGTTATGATCGCGTGAACCCGAACGATCTCGACCAACCATCAGAGTACACGAATCCGGTGACCTCGCCCCTGTCATCCCGTGAGAAGCGCAAGCTCTCGCTCATCAGGCCACCGGTGCCAAAGTGGTCTGGACCAAGCTGTTGATACGCCTGACTCCGAGTTCGCAATCTGCTCACCATCAGCGGACCTGCTTCGATACTGATATCCCACCAAGTGTCCAGTTCGTCGCTGTAATAGCGACCAGCCACTTTCGCAGGCATTCCGTCCGATACAGGCGGCACGCGCAGGAACGTCCGGGTCTCGCCGGAGTAGGTGAACAGGACGCGTAGAGATGTCACCCCCTGTCCGGCCTCCAGGGCAGTGGGGATGAACACGTAGTACCCCCATTCGTTGGAGTAGGTGTTGTCATCCCGCCGGATCAGTTGTGACTTACGACCGCGAACCTCCAGGCACGGTTCACCATCACTACCCAGTTCAATGATGAGGTGTGACTCACCGGTACCCTGCAGATACGTTCCTTCCAGCGATCGTGGCTCGACCTGGACTACATCGTTGGTGTCGATTTCCGATTTCTGGTCGCCCGTATCCGCGGTGTTGGATGTACGATCGCGCTCTGCAAAGATATCGGCCAAGACAATCTCCGCGATCCGATCGGTCACCCTGCCAGGCCCGACCTCGTGGAAGTTGGCGAACACGGCCACACCAAATCCAAGTTCAGGTATTCGGAAGTAGTTGCTGCCGTAGCCCGCCCAGCCGCCGCTGTGACCGACGCGATGGAATCCGTGGAACTGGTCTACTCCCAGCCCCCAGGCGTAGTCCATCGGTGTGCAGTCCTTGAACGTGCCTGGTGTCTGCATCATCGTCAGCAACTCGCCACCGCCCACCTGAGCAGTAGAGAAGTTGGCAATCCACTTGCCAAAATCTGCCACGGAGGTGAACAGTCCTCCATCTCCGACCAGATCATCTAGCGGCATCATATCAAGACGATAGGTGCCATCCTCCAGCACCCGATACGCCTGAGCCCTGTTGGGAATCACCGTGGCGTGATCGTCGTTGAAGTGCGAGTTTGTCATCCCCAGTGGTGTAAAGATGCGCTCGCGCGCGAACTGCGCCATTGTCTGACCAGATACGCGTTCAACCAGTATCGCCAGCAACACATAACCGGAGTTGCTGTAGGCGTATTTCGTGTTCGGCTCAAACTCCAGCGTTTTCAGCCGACACACATACTTCAGGCAATCGTTCAGCGTCATTTGATCTTCATCTCGCCAACCAACAAGAGGCAGTATGCTGAGGTAATCCGTGATACCGCTGACGTGATGGAGCAGGTGCCGAACGGTGACCGGATGTTCCCACTGTGGCAACTCAGTGAGGTATTTCTGCACCGGATCATCGACGTGTAACAATCCAGCCTGCTGCAACAACGCTACGCACATCGCAGCGAACTGCTTGGAAATCGAAGCGATGTCGAAGATGGAGATTGGCGAGATTGGGACGTTGTGCTCCAGATTGGCCATGCCGTAACCGTTGGCGTACACGATCTCACCCTCGCGGTAGATCGCCAGAGCAGCACCGGGTGTGCTGTTGGTGTAACTGGCGAACAGCGCGTCGATCTCGGTGCGGACCGAATTGGTGATCGTCCAGTGGGTGTTGGCGTGTGTGGTCATACGTCTCCCGATATCCATTGATGTGTGCTGGTGGCTCGTTACTCGAATGCTTCCCCGGTTAATGTCTCAACAATCCATTTGACTGCCGCTCTTACGCCTGCGAGGCCGAGGCCGAAACCTTGGTCATCGTAGTAGTAGATCGCGTTGTTTGCGTATGCTGGTAGCGCCTTGGTGATGGGATCAGCCAGGAAATCTTCGTATTGGGCTTGTGAGTCATAGCCGAGATACAGCACGATGTCGGCATCGACTTTCCCTAACTCTTCCAACGAGAATGTCAGATAGAAGGCTTCGCGATCCTCGGCGGCCAGGGTTTCAATGAAGCTGGTTGGCGTCAGACCAAGTTCTCTATACGCAGGATATCCAGATGAGGAGACTGACACTTCACCATCCCAAATGTAGTGGGATGTGATAGCGAAGAATTCGTTGGAATCAGCATAATGCTCGCCAATCAGCACACGTTTGCCTTGAACAAACGGAGCTACCGCTTCGCGGGCGCGAGAGACGTATGCATTGTGATCCGCAAGCAGGTTTGCCGCTGTTTCCTCTACGCCGAATAGCGCTCCGAAATCGCGAACACCAGCGCGTGGTGCATCCGTCACGCGGATCGGTTTGCGGATGAATGGTGCGATTCCTGCGAGTATCTCGTACCGATCATCTGGCTGATAGTTTGCGTTGCCGAGAATCAGATCAGGTTCGAGCAAGAGAACCTGTTCCACATCAAGTTCCCACGCGAACCCAACCGAGGGGACATCAGCCAGTGAAGCCAGGAGGTCGTCGGTCAGATCGCCTGCGTTCGGCAGTATCCTGGAGAACGATGTGTTCCCCAGGCCGACAATGTTTTGGGCGACGCCAAGCTCAAACATGGCAATCTGCTCATCATCCAGCACCACAATGCGCTGCGGATCCGCGGGGATGTCCAGCCGATCATCCATCGTTTCCACAATCGTTGTCTCGTCACCACGCTCAACAACGGTGAAGAGTGATCGTTCTTCCCCCCAATCGGGTTCGACCCAAACGAACTCACCGAGCTTGTCTGCGGCAGCCGTCGCTTCCTGTGCGGAGACGTTACGCACGGCACCGGGAATACTCAGCATTCCCGCCAAACCCATGGCACCACCGAGGAAATGGCGCCGATCGGTCGAAAGTCCGGGTCGATTGAGTGTATCGGTCATGGTGTTTCTCTTTTCCATCACAGTTGGTTCGATAAGTCGGTAGAAGAGATCGATTTCAGCGCTGGTTGCCCGCGCGATCGCCTGGAGCGTGCGGAACGAGGGCGCGTGCCTGCCGCTCTCCAGGCGGGCGATCGCAGCCTGCTCGGTGCCGATGGCAATACCCAGCTCTGCCTGCGTCATCCCGCGCTGCTTGCGGAGCTGCCGGATGCTATCCGAAAGCGCATTCAGCTCCAGGGCAGACCGTTGCCGGTCAGCGGCGATTTCGGTGTATTGCGCCACGGTTTTCTCGCGCGTGCGGCGAAAGCTCATATCCGTAACCCCGTTCGCTGTATCCAGATGTACATCCTGCTCCCCCGTCGGGGAGTGTGTCGACGATGGCAGTGTATGACATATTTGTTATTTCTGACAAATTCAGTATGAATTATGAGAAACGCATTCGCGCTTCGTTGTTTGCGTTAGGTGAGACAGCTGGCAAGGATCGCATGCCTACCACCGCAGTCATACGAAAATCACCCTTTTGTGAGGAAGCCTTTGACAGATCAGCCTATGTAGCCTGAGAGGGTTCTCATTCGCAGATGGATGCGATTCTTCATTGGGGGACCAAATGATTCCACGCAGACGACACGTACACAGCATGAAACCATTGGCGCGGCTGGGGTCAACCGTGGGAACCCGTGTAGCCAACTGAATCGAAGGTTTCTGAGGATGACCTGAATCGAGCACCCAATAGAGTGTAGGGTTTGCCTCTGGTACTATCGCTCGCGCATGAGGAGTACAAGTCACATATTTACACCGGAATATGCTGACAGTATAGTGTGACTCATTGATTTGCTGTGCTTGTATGAATCACCGCGAGGTAACACCATGTTCCGAGTCCCGCATCGAGAATCTCCTAGACCTCTGGCGAAGACGGAGGGCATGAGCGTCACGATCTCCGAGGAGGAGACCCTGGTGTATCTCCACGATGAGTACGTTATTCACCGCCTTGATGAACTGACCGCCAGGATATGGAACCTTGCTGATGGCTCGCGTAACATGGCGGATTTAGTGAGAGCTGCTGGTTGCAGCCGGGCTTCGGTGGACAGGTGCCTGCATACCCTCGCGGAGATCGGTCTGATTGATGCGTCCACCGTTGGCAAGCCTCTCTGGACTCGAAGAAGGATTCTGGGAGTCGCTGGAGCGACGGCAGTGGGGACCTACATGCCGGCGGCAGCAACTTCCTAGTCAACGGAGTTGGATACTGCGTGTCTCAGGGTATTGAGTTGCGCTATCCGAAGAACTCCGGTAAGTCCGTCGCCGCAATCGTCGCCAGGAACTGTTGCTCGTCGTGCATCTCGATCTCGGCACCGGATGAATGGGTAGTGGAGATGAAGCCATCTGGTGTCACCAGCACCTCGACTGATCCCTCTATCCCACGACCTTCGTGGCGGACTCCAAACGACATTGTTTGCGGTTCCTCCACCGGATTTTCCCAGTTATGCGGAGGTGCCTCGCCGGGTGTCACCAGGGCATCGATCCAGTCCCAGCCAACGCGGGCGAAGAGTTCACACTCGGCCCACTGCGCTGAACCGTAGGGGAGGAGAGCCGATCCCCGGTAGCGGGCTCGGATGAGGTCTCGAGATAGCTCTCGCTTTACAATCGGGGCGAGATCGCGTGCTTCCAGATGTCCCCAATATCTCCCTGAGGGCATCTCCGCCATTGTGGGGGCGAATCGATGTCCACCAAAGTGAGTGCAGCGCCAGACGCGCATGTTGTGCTCCGGATTCTCCGCCATCATCCGGAGCATCTTGTACATCGGGTAGCCGAATTTGGCGCAGCAGGCATCTATCGCACCGTGGGTACAGACCATGTAATCGCGTCGGTTTGGGACATCGGCTTGCTGGTACTCCTCCAGTGAATCGCCATGTTCGTCGCGCAAGAACGACTCCATCAGACCGGCAACTTTGTCGGTGGGGAGCAGATACTCGCGTTGCTCGAAGCGGTTGAAGGGTGCGTCCGGAATGTGGTACTCGATGATGCGGGTATGACCGGGGACCGACCATTCCTCATCTGGCGCGAACCCGATCATCGCAGGCCAGATCTGCTGCTCCCACAATCCCTTCACCAGCTCGTGGAGCCCGTCCGGCACATTCGGGCTTTCCAGCACGCTGTACTTCCATGGTAGCGGGATCTCGGCCAGGATGAAGCGCTCAGCGTGCCATGCTGAGGCAAACGGACTCTCGCCACTCTCGGTGGAGATCACGGAGCAGAACTGCACTTTCGGCGCGGATTCGATAGTTGAGGCCATGGAGTCTCCAGTGACAAGCGAATGCTCACCTGTGCGGATTATATCCGAGTGATTCTATCTGAAATAAATACGCCGGACAATGGTTCCGAGTTTGATGTCCAGGTGATTGGCACTATGATTGAAGAATGAGTTCGGCAGGAACAGCCCCGGTTCAGAGGTAACGATATGTCTTCACCAAAAATCAGCGTCATGTACCGTCGCGAGGCCGATCCCACCATGCTGGCGGAGGAGGCGATGCGGGTGGAGGCGCTCGGCTTCAACACACTCTGGATCGTTGAAGATTGCTTCTACATGGGCGGTATCTCCCAGGCCGCGATCGCGCTTGCCTCGACCACATCCCTGAAGGTTGGCATCGGCATCAATCCCGGCGTCGCCCATAGTGCCGCGATTCTGGCGATGGAGTACGCCACGCTGGCGCGCGCATTCCCGGGTCGACTGGTCGGCGGTATCGGTCACGGTGTCGATGTCTGGATGAAGCAGATCGGCGAGGACGTGGCCTCGCCGTTGACTGCGATCGAAGAGACGACGTCTGCGATCCGCCGACTTCTCCGCGGTGAGCGCATCACAGTGAATGGTCGCTACGTGAAGCTGGAGGATGTCCAGCTGCAACCGCCGCCAGCGGTTGTGCCACCGGTACTGCTTGGAGTTCGCGGTCCGAAATCATTAGCGTTGGCTGGTCGCGTTGCCGAGGGTGTGCTGCTGGCCGAGAATGCCTCGCCGGAATTCGTGCGGCAGTCACGCGAGACGATGGACGCGCAGCGGACCACACCCGGTTACATCGGTGTCTATACCTGTGCGTTGATCAACGACGACGATCCGGTGAGGGCGATACGAACTATCCGTGGTGTTGTTGCTGGTTGGAATGCCAACGGCGTCACCGCAGAGACTGCTAGACTGCCGTTCGCGGAGGAGCTTGATGCGATGGCGAAAGCCGGTGGAGCCGCCGATCTGGAAGCCAACATGCCAGATACATGGGTGCAACAGCTTGCCCTCGCCGGAACAATTGCGGATGTTCGCGGCGGTATCGCTGCCTACGGCGAAGCCGGTGCGAACGAGGTGATTCTGGTGCCAATGCCGGAGTGGGATTGGTCCTCCTGGTTGCAGTCCGTAGCTGCCCTCATTCCATAGAATGTGAGGAGGCATGACGTTCGGCCACGCAAATGGCACACTACGAATTGCCGAAGGAGCATCCTCCTCCTGATCTCGTGTCGCACCTAGCGCTGGACGTCAACACCAATGAGTCTTGATATCGAACCTGAAACCGCCACCCCTGCCGTTACGTCTGCCGATATCGATGCGGCTGCGGAGCGATTGCGGGGGATTGCGCGAACTACACCACTCCAGCTCTCACAGCGACTCTCGGAGAAGACGGGTGTCCAGGTCTGGCTCAAGCGTGAGGATTTACAGCCGGTTCGTTCCTATAAAGTCCGCGGTGCTTACAATCTCATCTCGCAACTGACAAAGGAGCAACGTGCCGCTGGCGTGATCTGTGCATCCGCAGGCAACCACGGCCAGGGCGTGGCTCTGGCCTGCGCGAAGCTGGGTGTCACCGGTCGGATCTATGTGCCGTCAACGACGCCGCGACAGAAACGTGAGCGCATGATCGCGTTGGGCAACGGACACATCGAGCTTGTGATCGCGGGCGATACCTACGACGATGCCTATCGCGCTGCGAGGGATGCTGTTGCCGAGACCGGCATGATTATGGTGCCAGCGTTCGATGACGCCCGCACAATCGCCGGTCAGGCCACGGTTGCGCACGAGATCGTGGAGCAGCTCGGTAAGGCTCCCGATGTGGTGCTGGTTCCGGTCGGCGGCGGCGGTATGGTTGCCGGCGTGCTCACCTGGTTTTCCGAGAACTATCCGCAAACGCGTGTGATCGGTATTGAACCTGCAGGTGCTCCCTGTATGCAGGCCGCGCTGGAGGCAGGGAAGCCAGTGATCCTGCGCACGATTGACACGTTTGTCGATGGTGCTGCCGTACGCAAAGCAGGGGAGATCACCTACGAGATCGCCTCGCGACTTGGCCTGGAAATCATGGTCGTCTCCGAGGGCTGTATCTGCAGCGAGATGTTGGCGTTGTATCAGGTTGATGGCATCATCGCGGAGCCTGCAGGTGCGATGGCATCGTCCGTCTTTGATCAATGGTCTCCGGAACCAGGGCAAACAGTGGTCGCTATCCTCTCCGGTGGCAACAACGATGTCTCTCGCTATGCCGAGGTGATCGAGCGGGCGCTTGTTTACGAAGGTCGGAAGCACTACTTTCTCATTAGCTTCCCTCAGGAGCCCGGCGCATTGCGTCGCTTCCTGGACGAAGTGCTTGGTCCCAACGATGACATCACCTACTTCGAGTATGTGAAGCGCGATAACCGCGAGTTCGGACCGGCTCTAGTCGGTATCGAGTTGGGCGATCCCAACGAGTTCGAGGAGTTGATGCGACGCATGCGCCGTTCTCGCATTGTCGTCGAGAAGGTCGACCAGGATAGCTCCATGGGACGTTTCCTGATCGCCTAGTTTGTCTCTGGAGAGCTGCGATGCTGGAACTACCTCGTCATCATGTGATTCGCGAATCCAGTCATCGGGTTATCAACCCGTTCACGCCGGAGAAGTTGCGGCAACTCGGTGAGGCGCTCTTTTTACAGCCGGACTGGATGATTCTGGATCTGGCCTGTGGCAAAGGCGAGATGCTCTGCACCTGGTCCGCGACCCACGGTGTCGGTGGGCACGGAGTTGATATCTCTTCCGACTTTATCGCCGCAGCCATGAAGCGCGCTGTCGAACTCGGTGTTGAGAACAGGGTTTCATTCGAGCACGGTAATGCCGAAGATTACGTGTCCGCGGAACCAGTCGATCTCGCCTGCTGCATGGGGGCCACCTGGATCGGTGATGGTGTTCCTGGCACCATTGAGCAGTTGCGCAAGAGCCTGAGACCGGGCGGGATCATGTTGGTTGGACATCCGTATTGGCTGAAGCCACCGCCGGATCAGGTGGCCATCACTGCCTGCGGTGCCGAGCAGGATTCGGACTGGCTTGCGTTAGGTGACTTGATCGAGCAGATGCAATCGCTCGGCTGCGATGTGATCGAGATGATGCTGGCCGATCAGGATAGCTGGGATCGTTACGTTGCCGCCCAGTGGCGCAACATCCGCGCCTTCCTCGATGCGAACCCTGACGATGAGCTAGCCCCGTTCTTCCGCGAAGAACTTACGCGTTCGCCGCTCGACCACGTGAGGTACCAGCGGGAGTATCTGGGTTGGGGTGTGTTCGTCCTCAAGGATCGCTAGAGCAAGCTTTCCAACTGATCTGCGATATGTTCAGGCGCCGAGATTGCTGAATCAATGACGAGGTTCGCGCCACGAATAAGGAGGGGTTCTACTTCTCGCTTCGTGGCTTCGATGTGTTCCATCTGCTCAGGTTGCTTGCCAAAGGGATTCGATGCGCGTTCTGCGATTCGTCGTTGCAGGACATCGATGGGAACAGTCAACACTACGATCTGCTCAATTTGACTATAGAATTTACCCTGATTCTGCCGACATCCGATGATGACCACGTGTTGATCAGTGTGGGTGTCCAGCAACTCGCTAACACTTGATTCATCCCAAATCCACTCGTGGTCAGGACGGGACCAATCCTCATCTTCAGGTACGCACCAGCCAGGGTCGTCGGTTTCGATCACGGCATAACCTCGCTGGCGAAGTATGTTGCCAACGGTTGATTTGCCGGTTCCGGAGATGCCTGTAATGAGAATGCGCGTCATAAGTGTTCCGGGTCAGTTCGTCGCCGTTGCCAGTGGTCCGGCTGCGCGGAGTTGATCGATATCGCGCGACGGTGATGCGCCAAACATGCGCTTGTAATCACGATTGAAGTGCGAGGCATCGCGGTAGCCCACCTGATATCCGGCAGTAGCGATATCGATATCTTCGGTGAGCAGGATTCTGCGGGCCTCGCGCAAACGCACGTGTTTCTGGAACTGGAGCGGTGTCAGACCGGTCGCACGTTTGAAGTGATCATGGAAGCTGGAGACAGACATGCCAAGATCCTCCGCGATATCGGGGACGCTAAACGGTTGATCGTATTGGGTACGGAGCGTATCCAGTGCACGCGTGATACGGGCCGAGGTAGGGTGGGTACCTGCGATACGAGCCAAGCGCGCTCCGTGATCGTTGCAGAGCAATCGATAGATGATCTCTTTCATAATCATCGGTATCAGGAACTCGGCATCCTGGGGATTTTCGGCGGCAATCATGAGACGGAGCACCGCATCGACGATACTCGCTTCCGTTTCCTGCACCTTGAGCGCGTTGTCGTTCTCATCCAGATTCATCTGCATCATGGGAGCGCTCATTAACACGGAACGTACCAGCGCTGGGTCAAGCCCGCAGGCGATAGCGAGGTAGGGTTGATTCGGACTCGCCTCCACTACGCGCGAGATCGTGGGGAGTTCTGCCGCGGTGATGAGGTAGTGATCAGGATCGTAATGGTAGACCTGTTCGCCCACCATGACTTCCTTGGCTCCCTGCACGATCAGGCACAGCGCCAATCGCGACTCACCGTGAAAAAAGTCAGAAGTATCTGATCGACGGAATGCGTATACGCCATTGGTGATCTCTGCGTTTCCATCCTCAGGTAGCCTGAGCCGAATTTGATCGGCGAGCTTTGATCGCGTATCTCGCAGCCTCATGTTCTCCATGACTCCTCCTCCCAGTCGATGTATTTTGGAGAAATAGCCAGATTGCCTGGAGGAATGTTCTATCTCTTCCGGACCATCATTCAATAAAATCAAGTGTAGATGATGATCGAGGTATGTCAATGGTTGCATCTCCTGGAGAATCGTCCAATACAGGAAGGGAGTATGTGATGAAGACACGCATTCTTGGTGGCTCCGGTATCGTCGTATCCGAGATTGGTCTTGGCTGCATGGGCATGAGCCAGAGTTACGATCCACCGGTGGACCGCGGTGACATGATCAGGTTCATCCACCAGGCATTCGAGAAGGGCGTGACCTTTTTCGACACCGCTGAGGTGTATGGCCCCTTCCATAACGAGGAACTGGTTGGTGAGGCAATCGCTCCATTTCGCGATCAGGTTGTGATCGCCACCAAGTTCGGATTCAACTACGGCGAAGATGGCGCACCGGGTTGGATGAACAGCAAGCCGGAGTACATCCGGCAACGCGTCGAGGGGTCGTTGCAGCGCTTGCGCGTCGACACGATTGATCTTCTCTACCAGCATCGCGTCGATCCTGAGGTACCGATTGAGGAGGTCGCTGGTACTGTCAAGGATCTGATCGCTGAAGGTAAGGTGCGCGCGTTCGGACTCTCCGAAGCCGGTCCAGGCACGATTCACCGGGCACACGCGGTCCAACCAGTGGCAGCAGTGCAGAGTGAGTACTCGCTCTGGTGGCGGGAACCAGAGACCAAAATCGTTCCGACGTTGAGTGAACTGGGAATCAGCCTGGTACCGTTCAGTCCGCTCGGGAAGGGAGCACTTACCGGCACTGTAACTGCGGACCAGACATTCTCGGCTCGCGACTTCCGCTCCCAGGTCCCTCGATTCAGTCCAGAGAATCTGGCTGCGAATCTCCCCCTGGTTGATATCGTGCGGGAGGAAGCTGCCGTCCTCGGAGCTACACCCGCACAAGTGGCCCTCGCCTGGATACTTGTGCAAGCACCATGGATCGTTCCGATCCCAGGTACCCGCAGTCTCAATCGACTGGAGGAGAACATCGGCGCGGGCGACCTGATCCTAAGCACAGAGACACTCCAACGGCTGGATCGGGCGACACGAGAGTTCGATTTTCAGGGCGATCGCTACAGCGCCGCTCAGGAAGCGCGGATCGATTACACGAACCACTAGTATCTAGGAGCATTTCATGGATCAGATCATTGTGACCACACTCATCAAGTCAGAACATATGCGTATGGAAGAGCAGCTAAACAGACGTTCGTTGGTCGATGACACGCATCGGCGCGAAGGCATCCGCCTCCTCACCGCTATCCGGACGATGGTTGGCAGGAAGGACTCTCAAGCGATTACGCCAGTGCATTGCGCCTGCTGCGCGCCGTCTCAAGCATAGGAACCAGGGCAGTGGGCAGAGGGTTCGTCTCTCTGCCCACTTCGTGGTTTGCCGTGGTAGAATTGCCGGGCGGTTTGGGTAGACATGGTCGCTCAATAGTTGTTCCGAAATGCCGTGAGTAACGCGTATTTTCGGCTTGACATTCAGGCGCTGGTCTCCCTATACTCTCATGCGGCCACGGTTATGGCGCATGCGCCGGCGTAGCTCAACGGCAGAGCAGCTGTTTTGTAAACAGCAGGTTGCGGGTTCGAATCCCATCGCCGGCTCCGCCCTCCTTCCACGGGAGGAGTAGTAAGTTTCGGGTAGGTGCCTGAGTGGTTAAAAGGGCCTGACTGTAAATCAGGTGCGAGAGCTACGGGGGTTCGAATCCCTCCCTGCCCACCGAACAAGCAGCCGCATGGCGGCATTGGTTCGGGCCCATATAGCTCAGTCGGTAGAGCGCGTCCTTGGTAAGGACGAGGTCTCCGGTTCAAGTCCGGATATGGGCTCCAGCTTGTTCAACGTATGGAGGGGCTCCGCCCAGGAGCCTCTTTATTTCGTGCAATGGTTGCACGCGTCAAGGAGGACGTAAAACAATGGGTAAGGCGAAGTTTGAGCGCACAAAGCCCCACGTGAATGTGGGCACGATTGGGCACGTGGACCATGGCAAGACCAGCACCACGGCGGCGATCAGCAAGGTGCTGGCGATGAAGGGGCAGGCGAAGGTTCGTGATTTCGCGAGCATCGACAATGCCCCGGAAGAGCGTGAGCGTGGTATCACCATCGCCACGGCGCACATCGAGTATGAGACCGACGCCCGTCACTACGCGCACGTGGACTGCCCGGGTCACGCCGACTACATCAAGAACATGATCACCGGTGCCGCCCAGATGGATGGTGCCATTCTGGTGGTGAGTGCCCCGGACGGCCCGATGCCGCAGACGCGCGAGCACATTCTGCTGGCGCACCAGGTGCAGGTGCCGAGCATCGTGGTCTTCCTGAACAAGGTGGACATGATGGACGACGAGGAGCTGTTGGAGCTGGTCGAGCTTGAGGTGCGTGAGCTCCTGAGCGCGAACGACTTCCCTGGCGATGAGATCCCGTTCGTGCGTGGATCGGCGTTGGCGGCTCTGGAGAGCACCAGTGAGGATGTGAACGCACCGGAGTATGCGCCGATCCTCGAGCTCATGCAGGCAGTGGATGACTACATTCCGACGCCGGAGCGTGCAGTGGATCAGCCGTACCTGATGCCGGTGGAAGACGTGTTCGGCATCAAGGGTCGTGGCACGGTGGTGACCGGTCGTATCGAGCGCGGTGTGGTTGCTGTTGGTGACGAGATCGAGATCGTTGGTTTCGGTGAGCGTCGCAAGGTGATCGTGACCGGTGTCGAGATGTTCCAGAAGAGTCTGGATCGTGGTGAAGCTGGTGACAACGTAGGCTGTCTGTTGCGCGGTGTTGAGCGCACGGATGTGCAGCGAGGACAGGTGTTGGCGAAGCCGGGCAGCATCACCCCGCACACGAAGTTCAATGCCGAGGTGTATGTGTTGAGCAAGGAGGAGGGTGGTCGACACACGCCATTCTTCCCTGGCTATCGACCGCAGTTCTACATCCGGACGACGGACGTGACGGGTATCATCCAGCTGCCTGAGGGCGTTGAGATGGTGATGCCTGGTGACAACATCCAGATGGGAGTGGAGCTGATCACCCCGGTGGCGATCGAGCAGGGATTGCGATTCGCGATCCGTGAGGGTGGCCGCACGGTGGGTGCTGGTTCCGTGACCTCCATCATCGAGTAAGCGTTTGTTTGAGGCCGGGTTGGCCGCGCAGTGCGGTCAACCTGCCTCTAGTTGAGGGAATCTTTCCATGGTAACGGCCAAGAAGACGGCACAGAAAATCAGAATCCGTCTGAAAGCCTATGATCACAAGATTCTCGATCAGTCCGCTAGCCGTATCGTTGAGACGGCTGAGTCGACTGGCGCCAAGGTGGCCGGCCCGGTGCCGTTGCCAACCCGCATCGAGAAGTTCTGTGTCATGCGCTCTCCGTTTATTGATAAGGACTCGCAGGAGCACTTTGAGATTCGGACACACAAGCGGTTGATTGATGTGCTTGAGCCCAGTGGCAGCACGATTCGCGCACTCATGAGCCTGAATCTGCCGGCTGGCGTTGATATTGAGATCAAGCTTTAGGATTCGCGTTTATCCGGCGGTATGGTTGCTTAGCGGCCGATAACCGGATTTAGCTGCAAAACACGCTCTGGTAATGCGTGCGGCCCGTACAGTGCTGCACCCACATCCTGACGAAATGCAGGGGAGAGCCAATGGTTCAGGGATTGATCGGGCGTAAGCTCGGTATGACACAGATATTTGATGAGCAGGGCCTCGCCCGGCCGGTAACGGTTATCGAAGCCGGACCGTGCGTGGTGACACAGGTGCGAACCGCCGAGAAGGATGGCTATGAGGCCGTTCAGCTCGGTTTCGGAATCGCCAAGAAGCTGAACAAGCCGGAGAAGGGTCACGTTAAGGAATCTGGCCACATGGTCAAGACCCTGCGTGAAGTCAGGGCCGAAGACTACTCGGGTATCGAGGTTGGTCAGGTCTTCAATGCCGATACGTTCGCTGAAGGCGAGCTGGTGGATGTCACCGGTACCAGCAAGGGACGTGGTTTCCAGGGTGGCATGAAGCGACACGGCTTCAGCGGTTCCCAGAAGACGCACGGTCAGTCTGACCGCCAGCGCGCGCCAGGATCCATCGGTTCGTCGGCCACGCCGGGTCGCGTTATTAAGGGAATGAAGATGGCCGGCCACATGGGACACGAGCGCGTCACCGTGCAGAACCTGAAGGTGCTGCGCGTGGATACAGAGCGCAACCTGCTGCTGGTTGAGGGTTCTGTTCCTGGCCCCAATAAGGGAACGCTGTTGATCCGCCGTGCGGTGAAGAACCAGAAGTAATCTGGTCATCCCGTTCACGCGCGCAGGCGCTTTGAAACGGCGAAGGGAGCAAGACTGAAATGCAGTTTGATGTTGTAGATACAACGGGTAAGGTGGTTGGTGCCACCGAACTCGATGAGAGTGTGTGGGGGATTGAACCGCACCTGAGCGTGGTGCATCAGGCACTGGTTCGCCAGAACGCCAACGCCCGCCTCGGTACCCACAAGGCGAAGGGACGCTCGGAAGTCTCTGGTGGTGGCAGGAAGCCATGGCGCCAGAAGGGCACCGGTCGCGCTCGCCAGGGATCCACGCGCGCCGCGCAGTGGGTCGGTGGCGGTATCATCTTTGGCCCCACACCACGCAAGTACACCCAGGCCATGCCGCGCAAGATGCGCCAGCTGGCCATTCGTAGCGTGCTCAGCGCCAAGGTTCAGGACGAGCGGTTGACCGTCGTCAAGGGCCTGCAGGAGCTGGATGGCAAGACCAAGAGCATGAAGGCTGTGGTGGAGGCTCTCCCGGAGAGCCGCTCCATGCTGATCGTGGTCCCCGGTACGGACAGCCCGGCTGCCCGAGCCGCCGCCAACCTGCCGAACACCAAGACGGTGATCGCTGGCATGCTGAACGTTCGAGACGTGCTCAAGTTCGATCGACTTGTGGTGACCGAAGAGGCCATCAGCCAGATCGAAGAGCTGTGGGCGCTTGATGAAGCGAGCCGCCAGCCGAGCCAGTGGAAGCTGGATCGCCAGGCAGCCGCCGAGGAGGTCGCATAACCATGGCAGAGCTGCGACTCGAGGAAGTTCTTCGCCGTCCCATGATTACGGAGAAGAACACCCTGCTTTCCGAGCAGGACAAATTCACGTTCGAAGTTCATCCCAACGCGACCAAGATCATGATCAAGGCCGCGGTGGAGGATGCGTTCGGTGTGAACGTGACTGACGTGCACACGCTGAATGTCAAACCCAAGGCCAAGACACGTATGATCCGCCGCGGTGCGGGCCGTATCCACGGTTCCTCCCGCTCGGTCAAGAAGGCCATTGTGACCCTTAAGCCGGGTCAGCGTATTGACATCTTCGAGCAGATCTAGACCGGTTGAAAGGAGCCGATTGGCATGGCCATTCGAAAGTACAAGCCAACCTCCCCGGGACGTCGCTCGATGAGTGTGAGCACGTTCGAGGAGATCACCAAGAAGAAGCCGGAGAAGAGCCTGGTTGAGCCGCTGAAGAAGCATGCGGGTCGTAATAACCGGGGCCGGATCACCACCCGCCATCGCGGTGGTGGTAGCAAGCGCTTCTATCGCATTATCGATTTCAAGCGCAACAAGCCAGATGTACCGGCGCGTGTGGCCGCGATCGAATACGATCCGAACCGCTCCGCCCGCATCGCTCTGCTGTTCTATGCAGATGGTGAGAAGCGCTACATCCTGGCACCGCTCGGTGTTCGCGTTGGCGATACGGTTATCAGTGGCGAGAGTGTTCCGGTTCGTACCGGCAACGCTATGCCGCTGCGGAATATCCCGACCGGTACCCAGGTGCATAACATCGAGCTGTACCCGGGTAAGGGTGGTCAGCTCTGCCGCAGCGCTGGTACCAGCGCCCAGTTGATGGCGAAGGTCAATGACTACGCCCAGCTGCGCATGCCCAGCGGTGAGGTTCGCCTGGTTCACTTGAGCTGCATGGCAACGCTCGGTCAGGTTGGCAATGTCGATCACGAGAACATCGAGATCGGTAAGGCCGGCCGCAGCCGCCACATGGGTCGCCGCCCAACCGTTCGCGGTTCGGTGATGAACCCGAACGACCACCCGCATGGTGGTGGTGAGGGCAAGGCGCCGATCGGTGGCCAGCCCAAGACCAAGTGGGGCAAGCCAGCGTTCCAGCGCACGCGCAATAACAAGCGCACTGACTCGATGATTGTTCGACGCCGCCCGGCTAACAAGCGGCGCTAATACGACAGGGCGCGACCGGAGACTCGATTCTCACGCCGAATGTCGGTTGCGGCCACTTGATGGGTAGTACAGGAGAACAAGATGTCGAGATCTGCAAAGAAGGGACCATACATCGACGCAAATCTTCAGAAGAAGGTCGATGCCCTGAATGCAACGAACAAGAAAACCGTGATCCGCACCTGGGCGCGTGCTTGCACCATCTTCCCAGGTATGGTGGGTCACACCATCGCTGTGCATAACGGTCGCACCCATGTGCCGATCTATGTCACTGAGCCGATGGTTGGACACAAGCTTGGCGAGTTTGCACCGACCCGTACCTATCGTGGGCACGGCAAGGATGCAGACAAGCGCGGCCGCCGATAGTCGGCCTGGAGGGTATTGATATGGAAGTACGCGCAAGTATCACGCGCGTCCGCATCTCTCCGCGCAAGGCTCGGTTGGTCGTGGACATGTGCCGCGGCAAGAAGGTGTCGGATGCCATCACACTGATGAAGTTCACGCCGAACCGCGCTGCCGAAGATGTGGAAAAGCTGCTGAAGAGCGTCGCGGCCAATGCCGAGCACAACTACGACATTGATCCGGAGACGCTGTGGATCAAGGAGATCTATGCGGACGATGCACCGCAGCTCCGCCGGTTCAAGCCGAAGGCTCGAGGCCGGGTTGGCAAGATTCTGCGACGTTCGTGCCACATCACGGTCATCGCTGAAGAGAGAGGTGGCCGCTAATGGGTCGTAAAGTCCATCCCGTAGGATTCCGGCTGGGGATTTCCTCCGATTGGGAGTCGAAATGGTTCTCGGAAAAGCAGTATACTGAGTTGCTGCATGAGGACATTGCGATTCGCAACCTCGTGGAAAAGGAACTCCAGCGCGCCAGCATTGCGCGCATTGAGCTTGAGCGCTCCGCGAACAAGGTCGATGTGACGCTACACACTGCTAAGCCGGGCATCGTTATCGGCAAGCAGGGTGCCAATGTCGAGCGCATCCGTGGTTTGATCGAGAAGAAGGTTGGCAAGAAGGTCAATCTCCGCATCGAGGAAATCAAGGTTCCGGAAACCAATGCCCGGTTGATCGCCGAGAGTATTGCGGAGCAGATCCAGCGCCGCGTGGCGTATCGACGTGCCATGAAGCATGCGATTCAGCAGGCCATGCGTCGTGGCGCCAAGGGCGTCAAGATCAAGATGAGCGGTCGACTCGGCGGTGCCGAGATGAGCCGCACGGTGACTGAGATGGAAGGCCGCGTGCCGCTGCACACACTCCGTGCAGACATCGAGTTCGCCACAGTCCATGCGCACACCACCTACGGCCGTATCGGCGTGAAGGTGTGGGTGTACAAGGGCGATGTGATGCCACAGATGGATGAGGTTACCGCGGCCAGCCTGACCGCCGATCTCGCCAAGGTTGGCGATTAAGATGTGCCGCGAGGCCGGGCAATGCGCCCGGCTCTCGTTGTGTGATGTGTAACGGAGCGTAGTGACATGTTGATGCCAAAGCGGACCAAGTACCGCAAGCAAATGCGTGGTCGCATGACGGGCAAGGCGTATCGCGGTAGCACCATCTCGTTTGGCGATTTCGCACTGGTTGCGATGGAGCCAGCTTGGGTGAATAGCCGCCAGATCGAAGCCGCTCGCCGCGCGATCACCAACTACCTGAAGCGCGGTGGTAAGGTGTGGATTCGCATCTTCCCGGACAAGGTTGTCACCAAGAAGCCAGCGGAAGTCCGCATGGGTTCTGGTAAGGGTAGCCCGGAGTTCTGGGTCGCCGTCGTCAAGCCTGGCCGCATCATTTACGAAGTAGGTGGTGTTGATCAGGAGCGCGCAACCGAGGCTCTTCGCCGTGCCGGTATGAAGATGCCGATGAAGTGCAAGGTCTTGGTGCGTGAAACACCAGGTGCGCACGCCACTGAAGAAGGTGCTGCATGAAAGCCAGCGAGATTCGTGAGATGACCGCGGAAGAGATGGAAGACAAGTTGACCGAGCTCCACACCGAGCTGCGTGATCTCCGCTTCCAGGACGCCGTGGGCCAGTTCACCGCAACATCCCGCCCGCGCGAAATCCGCCGGGATATTGCCCGAATCCACACGATTCGGACAGAGATGGAAGCTGCCGAGGCATAGGGCCGGGCAGTCAGGTTAAGTAGAGGGGCCCCATGAGCGAGGTTCAGGAAACCACCGCCGAAGCACCTGCTGAGCGCCTGCAGAGTCAGCGCACGCAGAAGGTCGGCACCGTGGTGAGCGACAAGATGGAGAAGACCGTCGTCGTGTCCGTGGATTTTGTTCGCCGCCACCCGCTGTATAACAAGCGGATTCGCCGGACGAACAAGTTCTTCGCACACGATGAGAACGGCGTGTGCAAGGTTGGCGATACGGTTCGCATTGAAGAGTGCGCCCCGATCTCCAAGCGCAAGCGCTGGATTGTGCGCGAGGTTGTCGAGCGCGCGGTGCAGGTATAGCCGATCAGGTCTCCTCGGAGAGTTGATCGATATCGTACCTGGAAGAGGGTAAGGATCGATGATTCAGACACAGACCCGGCTGCGGGTTGCTGACAACAGCGGTGCACGCGAGATTATGTGCATTCGCGTTCTCGGTGGCAGTGGCCTCAAGTATGGTGGCGTGGGCGACACCATCATTGCATCCGTCAAGAGCGCGCAACCGAACGGTGCCGTGAAGAAGGGTGACGTGGTGCGTGCCGTGATCGTGCGCACGTCCAGCGAGTATGGCCGCCCGGATGGCAGCCACATTAAGTTTGATGACAATGCGGCAGTGCTGATCAACGCGCAAGGTGCGCCGCGCGGCACCCGTATCTTCGGTCCTGTGGGACGCGAGCTGCGCGAGAAGCAATTCATGCGCATCGTGTCGCTGGCGCCGGAAGTACTGTAGGGGCACCGATGCGAAAGATTGTTAAGGGCGATGAAGTCGTCGTCATTGCTGGTCGGAACAAGGGTGAGCGCGGCACCGTTCGCAAGTGCATCGTTGAATCCGATCGTGTGGTGATCGAGGGCGTGAACCTCGTCAAGAAGCACATGAAGCAGGGCCGGGCTCGCCAGGCCGGCATCATTGAGGTGGAGGCTCCGCTGCACGTGTCCAACGTGATGCTGATTGAGCCAGGCACCGATGAACCAACCCGTGTTGGTGTCCGTAAGAATGCGGATGGCAAGAACGAGCGGTTCTCCAAGAAATCGGGAAAGACCATTCCAGCCCCGAACGCCTAGTTCGTTGGTTGGGAGTGGATGTTCCATTCATTAAGTGTGATGGCGGCCTGAGTGCTTCCTGACACATGTCAGCGGTGGCAGACCAGGCGGGAACGCCAAGAATTGTTTGGATTCCGGATCCGTATCCGGATGTGAAGGCAGGTTGGAATGGCTCGAGTACGTGAGCAATACAAGCAGGACGTTGTGCCTGCTTTGACGAGCGAATTCGGCTACACAAACCTCTACCAGGTCCCGAAGCTTGAGAAGATCGTTCTCAACATCGGTCTGGGTGAGGCCGTAGCCAACGGCCGTGCCCTTGACGCTGCTGTGGGTGACTTGACCATGATCGCTGGCCAGAAGCCAGTGGTCACCCGGGCCAAGAAGTCCATCGCCTCGTTCAAGTTGCGCGCCGGTATGCCCATCGGTGCCGTTGTCACGCTCCGTGGCGACCGCATGTACGAGTTCCTGGATCGCCTGGTCTCGACTGCGCTGCCGCGCATTCGTGACTTCCGCGGCGTGAACCCGAACGCGTTCGATGGCCGTGGGAATTACACCCTGGGTCTTCGGGAGCAGATCATGTTCCCCGAGATCGATTACGACAAGATCGATAAGGTGCGTGGCCTCGAAGTAACCATCGTGACCTCCGCCAAGACTGACGAAGAGGGGCGACGACTGCTCGCGCTTCTCGGTATGCCGTTCGCCAACTAGCGAATATTGCACGGAGGAATCGATGGCGAAGAAATCTATGATCGCCAAGGCGAACCGCACACCAAAGTACAGCACGCGTGCGGTGAACCGATGCAAGGTGTGTGGCCGAAGCCGCGCCTATATGCGGAAGTTCGGCGTGTGCCGTATCTGCTTCCGCGAACTGGCCAATCAGGGCCGACTGCCGGGCGTCAAGAAGTCCAGCTGGTAGTAGTTAGTAGGTCTGGTGATTCACCAGATACCACTAGTGGAGTAAAGATCGCATGAGCGTAAACGATCCTATCAGCGATATGCTGACCCGGATTCGCAACGCGGGTATGGCCCAAAAGCCAGATACAACGATGCCCGCAACGAAGATCCTGATCGCCATTGCCGGCATTCTCAAGTCGGAAGGCTACATTCTGAACTATGAAGTGATTGAGAAGCATCCGCAGAACCAGCTCAAGATCACGCTGAGCTATGGTCCGGACAAGCGTCACACGATCCGTGAGCTCAAGCGCATCAGCAAGCCTGGTCTGCGCGTATACGCCGGCAAGGACGAACTGCCGCGTGTGAAGAGCGGGCTTGGTATTGCGATCGTTAGCACGCCTGATGGTGTGTTGACTGGCTACGAGGCTCGACGTCGCGGTATTGGTGGCGAGGTGCTCTGCACCGTTTGGTAGCAGTGATGCAGGTGCAAACCTGCGCGCCGCCGAAGCGAGGTTGTGAAATGTCGAGAATCGGAATCAAACCCATCCCGGTACCGGGCACGGTGACTGTGGATATCGCCGAGGGCAACGCCGTTAAGGTGAAGGGCCCGAAGGGCGAACTGAGCCAGCAGCTTTCTCCTCGCGTGCAGATCGTGAAGGAAGAAGGCCAGTTGCTGGTCAAGCGAGAGACGGAAGACCGCGATGTCAAGGCACTGCATGGTCTCACCCGTAGCTTGCTAAACAACATGGTTGTTGGCGTGACCGATGGGTACACCAAGGTGCTTGAGATTCAGGGCGTCGGTTACCGCGCCCAGATGCAGGGCAGTAACCTGGTGCTCAACGTTGGTTACTCGCACCCGGTCAATATGGAACCGCCGGCTGGCATCTCGTATGCCGTGGAAGGCAACAACAAGGTTTCCGTGATCGGCATCAACAAGCAGGTTGTTGGTGAAGAGGCCGCCCGCATCCGTGGTGTGCGTCCGCCGGAGCCGTACAAGGGCAAGGGTATTCGATACCAGGGCGAGTATGTCCGTCGCAAGGCGGGTAAGGCCGGTAAGGCGAAGTAACCCACCTGGCCGCCACACCGCTGGTGTGAACGGCTGCAGGTGTTGATGGAGAGCTCAGATGCGACTCAAGTACAGAAAACCACTGAGCCAGCGCAAGCGCCGTCACGTGCGCGTGCGCGCGAAGGTCAATGGAACCCCCAGCCGACCACGGCTGAACGTGTTCCGTTCCTCGGCTCATATCTATTGTCAGGTCATCGATGATTACCAGGGTCACACGCTTGTGGCGGCCAGTGATCTCGAAGCCGAAGTAAAGGAACGCGCTGGCGAGGGTGCAACCAAGACCGCTCGTTCCAAGGCCGTTGGCGAGGTGATCGCCGAGCGCGCCAAGGCGGCCGGAATCGAAACCGTGGTGTTTGACCGCGGTGGATTCATCTATCACGGTCGCGTCAAGGCTGTGGCAGATGGTGCCCGCGAAGGTGGCTTGAAGTTCTAGCCACGTACTGTTTTCCGGGGCGACAGGCACAAGGCCGAGTTCCGGAAGCTACGGAGAAACGCATGGATCGTAACCGAGATTCCCGCCGTCGCAATGACGACGAGCAGGTAAACGAGTTCGAGGAGCGATTGGTTCGTATCAATCGCTCGTCCAAGACCCACGCCGGTGGTCGCACCTTTTCCTTCGGCAGCATCATGGTTGTTGGCGATGGCAAGGGCCGTGTAGGTGTTGGTCTTGGTAAGGCTGGCGAAGTGCCGGATGCCATTCGCAAGGGCACCGAAGCCGCCAAGAAGAGCATGATCACCGTACCGCTGGATGGTGGCACTATTCCGCACGAGGTTGAGGCCACTTTCGGTGCCAGCCGTGTGTTGTTGAAGCCCGCCAGCCCAGGTACCGGTGTTATCGCCGGTGGTGCGGTGCGCGCCGTGGTGGAGAGCGCCGGTATCCGCGATCTGTTGTCCAAGAGCCTTGGCAACAACAATCCGGTGAACGTTGTTCGCGCCACCATCATCGCGCTGCAGCAGCTCGAGAGCGAGGGTGCTGTCGCTCGTCGACGCGCTCACGCTGGCAATCTGCGCAAGCCGTTTGCTCACGGTGGCCAGTCCGCTGATATGAGTGGTGTGAAGCGACGCCAGCCGGCACCGCTACAGCAGCCACAAGAGCCCAAGCGCCCGCAGCGCGGACGTGGCCAGCAGAATCGCGGTCGTCGCGGCGCTGGTGCTGCTCCGGCCCCGGCTGAAGGGAACGAATAATCATGGCGAAGACGCAGAAGGCCGCAACCGGCCAGTTGCGGATCACGTTGGTGCACAGCGCCATCGGCCGTCCTGAGGATCAGAAGAATTCGGTCAAGAGTCTTGGTTTGCGCAAGCTGAACCAGACCGTGATCCGACCTGACGAGCCGGGGATCCGCGGTATTTGCAACAAGATCAGCCACCTCGTGACCGTCGAGGAAGTTGCTGGCGAGTAGCCGTTACGGCTGAACGGCCGGCAAGAAAGTTGGGAACAACGATGCCCTTGACAATAGACGACTTGCGACCCGATGAGGGCGCGAAGAAAACGAGCCGTCGCCTCGGTCGCGGACACGGTAGTGGCCGTGGCAAGACCGCAGGACGCGGCACCAAGGGTCAGAATGCCCGCTCCGGCGGTGGTGTTCGACCCGGATTTGAAGGTGGTCAGCTGCCGATTCAGCAGCGCATGCCATACAAGCGTGGTTTCACCAACATCTGGCGCACCCAGTGGGAGACGGTTAACGTGTCCAAGCTGGCTGAGCTTGATGTGGATGGCCCCATCACACCGGAAGTTCTGGTTGAAGCCGGTTTGGTGCGCAGCACCCGATTCCCGGTCAAGATTCTGGGCGTCGGCGAGTTGAGCAGCAAGCTCACCGTGCAGGCGCATGGCTTCTCCAAGGGTGCCCGCGAGATCATCGAGAATGCTGGTGGCACCGTGGAAGTGCTGGAGCGCACCGATGAGTGGACATCCGCACGACCGCGTACTCGCCGCCTGCCAATGACCCGTGAGCTCAAGTCGATGGGTGTGGGCAAGGTCGGTGGACCATCGTCTCGCTCCGCAGCGATTGCCGAGCTTGAGGGTAAGGAGGCCTAGGCGATGCTCCAGGCCGTCATCAACGCGTTCAAGATTCCGGAAATCCGGCGAAAAATCCTGTACACATTTGCCATGCTGGTGATCTTTCGATTGATCGCCAGCGTGCCTGTACCCGGCGTTGATCGCGAAGGTGTTCGGAGCTACATCGAGACGAATCAGCTGCTTGGCATGCTGAATCTGTTCTCCGGTGGCGGCTTGAACAACTTCTCGATCGTGGCGCTAGGTGTGTACCCGTATATCACCGCCACCATCATCATGCAGTTGATGACGCCGATCATCCCTCGGCTTAACGAACTCTCTCAGGAGGGGCAGCAGGGGCGTAACGTCATTGACCGCTACACCCATTACATCACCATTCCCCTCGCACTCCTGCAAGGCTATGGTCAGATGCTGCTGTTCGCTAGCGATTCGGGTGGCAATCTGATCGAGAACTTCGGTTTGTTCGATCGCGAGACCTTCCTGCCAACTGTCGCGATTCTGTTCACGCTCACCGCCGGTACGATGCTATTGGTGTGGATCGGTGAACTTATCACGGAAAACGGTATCGGCAATGGCGTCTCCGTCATCATCTTCGGTGGTATCGTTGCGTCACTACCTGGTGCCGTGTACGGATTGCTTACCGGTAACGATCTCCGCACGAACTTCTTTGGCACATTCGCCTTCGCGATCATTGGTCTCATCACCATCGTTGGTGTGGTCTTGATCAATGAGGGGCAGCGCCGCATTCCGGTGCACCATGCCAAGCGTATTCGCGGTAATCGCCAGTATGGTGGCACCAACACGCACATCCCGCTCAAGGTCAACAGTGCCGGTATGATCCCGCTCATCTTCGCGGTGAGTATCATGGTCTTCCCGGGTATGGTGGCCAACTTCCTGAGTGGCTCCAACCTCGATTGGGTGCGCAATATCGCTGTGAGCATGAGCAACTGGCTCAGCCCGGATACCATTCCGTACAACATCGTCTACTTCTTTATGGTGATCGGATTCACGTTCTTCTACACCATCGTGGTGTTCCAGCAACAGCGAATCCCGGAATCCTTGCAGCGACAGGGTGCGTTCATCCCGGGTATTCGTCCCGGGCGTAACACGGCCGTCTACTTGCAGAAAGTGCTAACTCGCATCACATTTGTGGGCGCACTCTTCCTGGGTATCATTGCCATCCTGCCGTTCATCGCGTCGCGCATAACCGGCGTGGATAGCCTGCTACTCAGCGCCACCTCGCTCCTCATCGTTGTCGGTGTCGCCATCGATACGATGCGTCAGCTCGAGAGCCAGCTGATGATGCGCAACTACGAAGGTTTCATTGACTAGCGTGCGTGTGGAGGCGGTAACCAACCGTCTCCATCGCATTCTTCGGGAAGGATGAGTAGCACAATGTACGTGATATTCATGGGTGCCCAGGGATCCGGGAAGGGAACACAGGCGGAACGAATCGGACCGAAGCTGAAGCTGGTCAAGGTCGCCACCGGTGATCTGTTTCGCAGCGCCATCGCCCAGCAGTCAGAGCTCGGTCTAAAGGTTCAGTCGATCATCGAGTCCGGCAATCTCGTGCCGGATGAGTTGACGAATGCGATCGTCCAGGTCCGTCTGGCGCAGATCGCTGCCAACCGCCTCAAGGATGACGATGTCGATGGTGCGCTGTTCGATGGCTTTCCCCGTACCGAGGCTCAGGCCCGGGCGCTGGATGACATCCTTGCCAGCCAGGACACCAAGCTGGATGCCGTCATCGAAATCGACGTCCCGCGTGAGAAGCTCATCGCTCGATTGGCAGGTCGCCGTACCTGCGAAGCCTGTGGCGCCGTCTATCACGTCGAGTCCGATCCGCCGAAGGTGGAAGGTATTTGCGACAAGTGTGGCGGCAAGCTGATTCAGCGCGAGGATGACAAGCCCGATTCGATCGCCCGACGACTTGCGTTGTACGACAATCAAACCCGCCCGTTGCTCGATTACTATCGCGCCAAGGGCATTTTGATCACCATTAACGGCGATCAGGATATCGATACCGTCACTGCGGACATCCTGAACGCGCTTGGACAAGCGTAGCAGGCACGGACCTATTTATGGCAATCACCATTAAGAGCAACCGCGATATCGAGAAGATGAAGGCAGCCGGGCACGTTGTGTCCGTCTGCCATCAGCGTGTTCAGGTGGCTATTGCTCCGGGTGTGACCACTGGTGAACTCGACGCGATCGTTGTGGACACGATCAAGGACTTCGGTGGACTTGCCAGTTTCCTTGGTTACAACGGATTCCCCTCCAGCATCTGCGCATCTGTGAACGAGGAGATCGTGCACGGCTTCCCCGGGAAGCGCGTGTTGCGGAGTGGCGATATCATCGCCGTCGATATCGGAGCCATCATCGATGGCTGGCACGGCGATTCCGCCTGGACCTACGGTGTCGGTGAGATCTCGGATGAGGCGAGGCAATTGCTGAAGGATACCGAGGAAGCACTCTACATCGGTGTGGCGCAGGCCCGTGTCGGCCATCGACTCGGTGCCATTGGCCATGCCATTGAGGAGTTCGCGGCACCGCGTGGATATGGCATCGTCAAGGGGTACGGTGGTCACGGTATTGGCCGACGTATGCACGAGGATCCACACGTGCCGAACTTTGGTTCCGCCAACTATGGACCGATCCTGCGCAAGGGTATGACCTTTGCGATCGAACCGATGCTCAACATTGGTACCGAACAAACGCGTACCCTGAGTGATGACTGGACGGTGGTGACGGCGGATGGCAGCCTGAGCGCTCATTTCGAGTTCACCATCGCCGTGACAGATGATGAACCATTGGTCTTGACACCACGACTGGCTGCAGTGGTAAACTAGTCAATCGTGGCGCTTGTCTTGGACAAGCGCTATCCGCGTGTGCGTTAACCACGATATGAGAATGTGGTCACGGCCGCGGGCGAGAAAATAGGGAGTAGGAAACATGAAGGTTTCGGCTTCGGTAGGCAAGCGGTGCGAGAAGTGCCGCATTATTCGCCGCAAAGGCATTGTGCGGGTGATCTGCACGAATCCCCGGCACAAGCAGCGCCAGGGCTAATAGTTGGGCGATTCGGTTTACCAGCTGCTGCTGGGCTTGAGATCGGATCGTGTTGTTTGAGAGGATCGTATGGCACGTATTTCGGGCGTCGATCTCCCTCGTGAGAAGCGAGTCGAGATCGCACTTACCTATATTTATGGCATCGGCCTGTACACCAGTCAGAAGATTCTGGCGGAGACAGGTGTGAATCCGGACACGCGTGTCCGCGAACTCACCGACGAGGAAACCAACCGACTTCGCGAAGTAATCGATCGTGATTTCCGCGTGGAAGGTGACCTTCGCCGCGAAGTGTCCATGAATATCAAGAGACTCATGGATATTGGTTCCTATCGTGGTATGCGTCATCGCCGCGGCTTGCCGCTGCGTGGTCAGCGCACCCGCACCAATGCTCGCACCCGACGTGGTCCGAAGCGCGCGGTGTCTCGCGGCAAGAAGTAGTTGGTGAAGCTCCGTGTGGTGGAGATGGGTTGAACCCATTGCTGATCTCACCGGGAAAGCTTCGGATAAGCGTTTCGTTATGGAGGTAATCCTCACACATGTCTGACAAGAAGCGTGGTAGCGCCAAGGCAGCTGGTCGAGTTCGTAGACGAGACCGGAAAAATATCCCCCGAGGGAAGGCCTATATTAAGGCCACATTCAACAACACGATCGTGACACTGACGGATCCAAACGGGAACGTCATCTCGTGGTCCAGCGCTGGAGCCAATGGTTTCAAGGGCTCCCGCAAGAGCACACCGTTCGCCGCTCAGATGACGGCCGAAGCCGCGGCTCGCCGCGCGCAGGAGCACGGTCTGCGTCAGGTGGATGTTTTTGTGAAGGGTCCGGGTTCTGGCCGTGAGATGGCGATCCGATCATTGCAGGCCGCCGGCGTGCAGGTGATCTCGATCACCGATACCACACCGATCCCGCACAACGGGTGCCGTCCTCCGAAGCGACGTCGCGTCTAGTTCGATTCCAGGCCGCCTGGAACTCCGGCGCGGCGAGATATCGAGTATTTGATAGTGAATTGAACGAACCTGCGTGCTCACGGAGCACATGCAGGGCAAAC
>JAMLHR010000020.1 GCA_023957015.1 Thermomicrobiales bacterium
CGATCTCCACGTCGTACGTACCGTTGCCCTCTTCTACCTGGAAGCACTGGACCACGTCTGGCGAGCGGAAAGCATTCCGCCACTGCGGATACTGACGGAAGAGACCGCACTGGATATCGGTGGCGATGATCCGCAGGTCACAGTTGAGATCGGGTGGTGGGAGATCGGACGACTGACCAGCGGTCGGCGATCACTGGAGCAGGTGCGCGCGCTTACCTGGAGCGGCGATTGCTCGCCGTGGATCGATCACCTGTATGTGTTCGGCCCACGAGATGAACTGTTGGTGGAGTAGGTGCTAGTACAGCACCTGCCGGTATTCCTCGTTGCGCTTGCCCTGTGATTCGTCGGGCGGTTCGAGGTTCTTCTGCTCGGCAAGCATGGCGGCCAGGGTGGGAATGGTATCGGTATCCGGCCAGGCATCGGGTTGCCACAACTTCGAGCGCAGGATCGAACGGGCACAGTGCGTGAACACTTCCTCGATCGCCACGATAATCACCAGCTGCGCCGGTACACCCTGTTGCGCCAATCGCTGACACAATTCCGGATCGGTGCTGAGTGTGGCGGTGCCGTTGACACGCACGGTCTCATCCGTACCCGGCACCAAAAAGAGCATGCCGATGTGCGGATTGCTGATGATATTGCGGAGGGAATCGACGCGTCGATTCCCCTTACGATCGGCAACAACCAGGGTCCGCTCATCCGGAAAATAGACCGCACCCGGTGGATCACCACGCGGTGTGCAATCGCAGGTGCCATCATGGGCCGCGGTTGCAATCAGGAAGTACGGCGATTGCTGGATGAACTGCTGGACCAGGGGTGTGACGTAGGGTGTCGACTTGTCGCGAATCAATGCGCGCGGTTCACCGACAAGCTCCCGCAATTCCGCGACCGTATTGAAGACAAACTCCGGATTCGGTATGTAGCTCAAGACAGCGCTCCTCGATCTCAGGCAGGTGCCAGTGCCGGACTCTCCTGATCGTCAGGAGGCATATTGCCAAGATGGCGAGCGAAGATACCGCCAGTCACGATCAGGACGGCGATACCAACCGCAACGGGGATCACACCGAAGAGGTCCGTAGCGAGACCGGCAAGCAGAGTCGGCACGAGACCGATGATATTGCCGATCAGTCCCTGACTGGCGATGACCTGTCCCCGTACGTATCCCGGTGTACGCTGCAACAGTATCGATCGGGCGGCGACATTGACGACGCTCATCGCCAGGCCGGCGGGAACGGAGACGATCATGGTCAGCATGACCATCGGCGAGATGCGAATGATATCCGAGATCTGATCCAATGGCAGGCGCAATGCATCGTTCAGGAACCAGTACGTCTGCTCAATGAACCCCAGTGCGAAGATACAGCCGCCAAAGACAACAACGGAGAGGAAGGCGGACAGGCGCTCACCGAAGAGGCGCGCCAACCACGGCGCGAGTCGCAACCCCAGCACCAAACCAATCGCTGCCGGGGCGAAGACGAACACGGTGTTCTCCTTGCTCGTACCAAGCACGCGTTCCAGATAGAACGGGATGATGACGACCAACGAGCTCATACCCACACTTACCAGCACGTCGTGGAGAACTGCCTCGAGCGTGGGATAGTCCCGACGGATAAACTCCAGGCCAGCGGTCAGTGTCTGCATGAAACCGCGTCGCTTCTTGCCCTTGACGGCCGAACGATGCACCGGCACCGAGGGGAGCAGCATGGTGAAGGATCCCGCGAGCAACCAGAGCACGCCGGCGACAACAAAGACGAGCTGCGCCCCACCCCACAGCAGCGCCAATGGTGCAAGAATCGCCAGACCCACCCCCTGACTGACGGTGAGTGCGAGGTTGTGCAAGCTTTGCGCCTCCGTATATCGATCCGTCGGTACCAGATCGGCGAGCAAGGATGCCTCTGCCGGCGAGTAGAACTGGTGGATAGTCCAGATACCGATCGTGCAGGCGAACACACCCACCAGGCTCGGTTCGATGGCCACCATCATCAGCATGAACACAAAGCGGAAACCGTTCAGCATGGTGAGCATGAAGCGGCGGCTCATGTTATCGGCAACGATACCGCCCGGGAGTCCAAGACTCATACTGGCGACATTTGAGCAGGCAACGAAGAGCGAGACAGCGAATGACCTGGCGCTGAGATCGATGACCAGAATCATCAGCGCGTAGAGCAGTGCCCCCTGCGCTGTCTGCGAACACAGGCGCGAGAGCCAGAGGAGACGGAACGTCGGATCTTTCAGCAGGGATTGGGGGCGCTCGCCACTCTTCCCGCGGCGCAAACGGCGGGCCTTGCGCTTCGTCTCATCCTCTTGGGCGGTGAGCTCGATCGCATCCTGATTACCGAAGAGGCTGGAAACCGGTAGCAGCTCAATCCCGACGGTTTGAATCTGCTGATCGTCCTCATCATAGGGAAGAAGGACGCGGTGGGTATCGGTAGCCTCCGGGCGCGGGCGCGCATGCGGATTGGCCTGCGGTGCGGCGGCACGCCCGCGAACACGAAAACGACGGAATCGGGATTGCGTTGGTGGTTGGTTCACCGCTCTCCTCCCGATAGATACCTACTCGAAATCAATATAGGGCAGCAGCGAGTGAATGCCATTCTGCATCGCTTCACGGGTGACATCCCACGGTGGCAGGATGCTGCGAAGCGTGACGAACAGGATGAGATTGGCGGCGATCAGGATAAACGAGATCGCCAGTGGTCCCAGCATACCCAGCGATCCGAGCACCTTGCCCATACCGAGCCAGTTCAAGCCGAACATGAGGAAGAAGAGCCACCCCAGAGCGAGCAGCCATCCTCCCAGGGCAAATCCATCCGGATACGGATAGTCGCGCCATATGAGGACGGCAATAACGCCGATGAGCGCCACACCGCCAGGTACGATCAGGATGGCGGCGAGTGCCCAGGCACCCTTCACGCCCCGTGCGCCCGGGATGTATTCATTGTCATGACGCTGATGCGGCCAGGCACCCTCGACGGCTGTCTCCAATGCCTGTAATGAGAACAACAGCGCCACAACAACGAGTATTAGGAGCCACCACAACCAGGTATCAAACGGACCAGTGGGTATGCGGCTGGTGTCAAACATGCAGTTGATCCTGCCAATAGTTCAGCGTTAGCGCGTGATTCGTGCTCTGACTCAGGGAGATTCTGATCACGCCGTTTCTGGTACAGCATACCCCGAATGGATAGCGTCATGAAGCGATTTACTGCAGCGAACGAATCGCCTCACCGAGTCGCTTGATGCCAACTGCGATCCGATCCTCCGCGACAGTGCTGAAGCTGAGGCGGATCGCGTGGTTGTTCCGGTGCTCGGGATCAAACCACTCGCCCGGGAAGAAGACGACGCCATAATTGGCGGCGACATCAAACATGCGCTCGCTATCGATATGAGACGGGAGTGTGATCCAGACGAAGAAACCGCCATCCGGCTTGCTCCAGGACACACCAGCCGGCATCTCTCGCTCCAGCGCGGCCAGCATGGCATCGCGGCGGGATCGGTAAAAGTCACAACATTCCTGGATGTGACCCGTCAGGAAACCATCCTGAACGGTGTGATAGACCGTGCGCATCGTGATGCGATCGTTGCTGATATCGGAAACCTCGCGCGTGGCCAACATGGTGGTAATCACGTCCTGCGGCGCGACGGCGTAGCCGACGCGCAACCCTGGCGCGATCACCTTGCTAAACGTACCGAAATAGACCACCTGATCATCCAGTGACTTGATCGGAGGAATCACCTCTCCGCTGTACTGGAGATCGCCGTACGGATCATCCTCGAAGACCGCGACATGGTACTCACGCGCAAGTTCCGCGAGACGCTGGCGGCGATCCAGCGGCAGATTGCTACCCGCTGGATTCTGGAATGTCGGGATGGTGTAGATCAGCTTGACGTTGGTATGCGCGGCCAGCGCATCCTGCAACTTATCCATGCGCATACCGGACTCGTCGCAATCGACGGCAATGATCTCCACACCAAAGGTATGGAAGATCTCCAACGCACCCAGGAAGGTTGGGTTCTCAACAATGACGGCATCGCCTTCCTGCAGGAAAACACGCGCGGCCAAATCCAATGCCTGCGTCGATCCCGCCGTAACGATGATCTGATTGGCTTCAGCATCAATGCCACGGTTAGCGACGTGATTGACGATCCATTCGCGCAGTGGCAGATAGCCCTGGCTATCACCGTAGTTCAGCGCGGAGGTGGCATCCTCCCATACGTGAGCGCTGGCGTGCGCCAATCGCGAGATCGGCAGCAACTCCGGTGCCGGAGCACCATCGCCAAAGTAGACCGGATCCGGATGCTTTTCCTTGTGCGAGAGAATCGAGGTCCAGATACTGGTCCCGAAGACGTTGGTACGGTCAGCGAATCGATCTGAAAGTGAGCGCGTGGCAACCTGACTCATGACGGGTATCCCTTAGTGTGATGGATCGAAAAACACGGTGAAAGAAGGCAATGATCGGCCTTGACCGATCACGCCGCTGGGATCGATCAGGCGCAGGTAGGGATGCCACGAGGGATATAGGCGCAGATAATGCCCGTGGTGAGGAGTGCTCTTCGTGATGTGGAGCGCCGAAAATGCGCGTTCGGATTCATCAACAAACTCCAGTGCACTGACAGGGTTTTCCCGTCACTATCCATGATACGGGCTATCTCACGGTGTTCGCAACATACGTACGGTCTATCGCTCAGCGCCATTTGGACCAATAATCCAGATCAGATTCGATCAAACAAGGATGTGAGCACATGTCTACCCCACCAGAGATCGTCAGTCATCGTGGCGCTCGATTCGAAGTACCGGAAAACACGATTCCCGCCTTCGAGCATGCGATTCGACTCGGGATGACCACCGTCGAGTTCGATGTTCACATCACCGCCGATGGAGAGCTGGTGGTGATTCACGATGCCACGGTCGATCGCACCACCAACGGCACCGGTGCGGTCAACGAGCTGACGTTGGCGGAACTGAAAGTGCTAGACGCGCGATCAATGCATCAGCTTTGGTCGGAGCCCGTGGGTATCCCCACATTTCGAGAGGTGATGTTGACACTCTCCGAGATGCCACACATGGAGGTTGAGATCAAGCGGGATACACCGGAGAACATGCAACGCGTGGTTGACGGGGTGCTGGCAACATTGGACGACCTGGGGCGCACGGAAGGGGTGGTTCTCACCTCGTTCAAGCCGTCAGCACTCGAGATGGTGATGACAGCGCGACCCGAGCAATCCCGTGGACTCATCGGCGACTGGTCCGATCCCGCGATGTTCGCCCACGCCGAGCGGCTACAGGTCAGGAACGCGTGTATCAGCTTGCGAACGGCCACCGCCGAAATCGTGGCGGAAGCAAAGGCCGCCGGATATTACACCGTCGGTTGGCCCTGTAACGACGAAGATGCGGTGCGGAAGGTGCTGACCTTCGGATTCGATGCCGTCTGTACCGATGCACCGAGCGTGTTCGCGCCGTTGTTGGGACGGCGGATTACGCGAGCATAGGATCTGTAGGCCCGCACGTAAAGTGCGGCTGTGCCGAGTCCTGCCAGCTTCGGCGCGACATCGAATCACTGCATGTAAGGGCTTCGTCGCCTTCGGCAATCATCTGTACCGAGAAAACGGTTTCACCATGTGATTTGGTGACCCGAAGAGGTGAAGTGATACCTCCGCGAAGAACCAAAGAGGCGTCGTCACTCAGAGGCGCGCAGCGCCGCAGAGTCCTACGCGAGGGCTCGCTCCGCTACTCCACTTCGTTCCGGCCGCCTTCGGCAGCGAAGCGCTATCCGAGAATGATTTCCGCCATGACCAATAGTAGAAGCTGCCTTCGGCAGTCGGCTTCGCCGGGCGATTCTTCGCCGTTACACGGCTCTGAATGACATGGACACATTGGTAGCGACAGGAAACATCCTGCGGCACACCCATGGCCAGATTGCCAACACCCACCCTGAACGCTCCGCCTATTTCCTCGGTTCAGATGATATGAAATGCGGCGTTACAACGTATCCATCATCTCGCGGGCGATCTCGCGGGCGCGATCGACGTCATCCGGAGCGAGTTCACCATCGATAACCAGCTCGCGCAGGTGATCCTTGATCGTCGCGATCCAGCGGCCCGGCGGCCGATCGAACATCGTCATCAGTTCATTGCCATCGATCGGACTCTGGAACTCGCTTAACGCCTGCTGCTCCTCCAGGCGGGTGATATGCGCGCGTAATTGCTCGACTCGCTGCCGCGCCATACGCTGCTTGTGCGCTTTACCACTGGTAACATCGGCGGCGGAGAGATCAATGAGATCGTGGAGTGTATCGCCCGCCTCCAACGCGAGGCGACGCACGGCGGAGTCCGTCCAGGTCTCGGCATCATAGACGCTCGGTCGCTGATGCAGCTCCACCATCAGGCTGACGTGCTTCTCGGTACGCTTGTCCGCCTTGAGATTTCGCAGCAATCGACCCGCCAATCGCGAGCCAGCGAGCTCATGCCCGAAGAAATGCACCTCGCCCCGCTCATCGACCGAGCGAGTCATCGGCTTGGCGGCGTCGTGGAGCAATGCTGCCCAACGGACTGTATTGCGGGGGACGCTCTGGGCGACGACACGTTTGGTGTGTTCCCACAAGTCCTTCTCGCGGTGAACACCGGGAGTGGACATCGCCTCGGCAGCCAGTGGTTTCAACTCCGGCATGGCCTCGGTCAGCAAACCGGTATCGATCAGGACCTGCAACCCCTCGTCCGGATAGCGCCCGACCAGCAATCGCGTTAACTCGCCATAGATGCGTTCCTTGCTGATGTGTTCCAGGTGCGGAGCCTGCCGGATCATGGCGTTGAAGGTGGCGGGATCGATGGTAAAGCCGAGTTGACTGACGAACCGAGCGACGCGCAGGAGGCGTAACGGGTCTTCCATGAACCGATCGTCGGCATCGCCGACGGCCCGGAGCGTGGCGATCTCGATATCGGCGCGACCATAGAATGGATCGACGATCTCACCCGTGGCGACATTGATGGCGATCGCGTTGACGGTGACATCGCGACGGCTGAGATCGATATCGATGCTCTCACCGAACTGCACTTCCGGGTGACGATCACCCGGCAGATAATGTTCGCTACGATAGGTGGTGATCTCCACCGGAACAGCGGTATCGCCGCTCGGAAGAACAATGCCAATGGTGCCAAACTGCTCACCGACATCGTAGATGGACGTGCCCGGTATCGCTTCGCCGATGACCCGCGTCTCGGCGGGCAGCGCGTTGGTGGTGAAGTCGAGATCGGCAGGTGTGGTACCGAGAAGGAGATCGCGAACCGGACCGCCAACGAGGTAGAGGTCCTTGCCAGCTGCGGCAAACGCCTCGGCCAATCGATCAACCAATACCTTCTGATCCGGGTTCAGCTGGTCAAGCAGAAGCTTTCCGTCGGTTGTGAACCGGTGGGTCATGCAACACCTTTGACAGGTCTGTCGATTTCGACGGTTTCATCATCGACTCGGGCTGAGGTGCCCTTACGTGGCATCATCGGCAGAAAGTGTAAACCCTTGGGCCTCCAGCGCCTGAACAACAGGTTCAAGATCGTGGAGGGTGATGACGTAACGACGATGATCGAATGTCTCGAAGCGCAATCCGGTGTTCGGCACACCACCCAATAGGATACCGTTCTTCGAGCGAGCCGAGCCTTTAAGTCCGGTACCGCCAAAATCCTGAAAGGGACTAATCGTTACCACCGAAGCTTCACGTATCTCTCGAAACGGAAGTGTCACCCTATAGAGCGGAAAGAAACCCATACGAACCTGAGCAGCGGTAATACGCAGCCAACTGTGCATCACAGCCATGAAAATCCATGATGCCACAAGGATAAGTGAACTGATGATGCGCTCTGAGTTGGTGGCTGAATCATCGAGCAGGATGACAGTCCAAATAGCTATGAACATCGCAGTAACACCGAGAAAAAGCCATCGCTGCCAACCCGTCCAGGTGGTTTGTCGCCAGGTCATGATCGTTCGATCACGCGGTTGATTAACCCGGCCAGGGTAGCGCGATCCGTGGCAGATAACGGTGCGACCACCGTCTCCGCTGCCTGGGTGAGCTCCGTCCGAAGATGAGGTAACAGCTGCTTCCCCTGCTCTGTCAGCACCAACTGGAACGCGCGCCTGTCGGTGGGATCGACTTCTCGTACGAGAAGCCCTTGCTTCGCCACGGCATCGACCATGGTGGTGAGGGTTCGACCCGTTACACCGAGATCAAGCGCGATATCGATCATACGGGCAGAGGTGCCATCGACCTCAGCAGCGCTCACTGCCAGTAGGAGATTGGCACGGGCATAACTCATACCGACTGGCAGATCGGATTGGGCCAATCGCATATTGGCGAAACGCTCGATCAGGTGCGCTAGCCAGGTGACGGATGTAGTCAGATCAAGATCGTCGATGTCTTCCATAGAAACACGTCCCATAGACGAAGATACAGATACTCCTGTAACGGAGTATCTGTATCTTCGGACTGTTTGTCAACAGATGAGTTTTTGTGATACCCGCCGTCAATCGGTGCTGAACTCGTAGACGGTGGTGCTGGTGAAGACCTCACCCGGGCGCAGTACCGTGCTCGGGAACTCAGGATGGTTCGGCGCATCCGGGAACTGCTGCGTCTCGAAACAGATGGCGTCCGTTTGACGATAGAGCTTCCCGCTATATCCCAGCAGCGATCCGTCCAGACCGTTACTGGTGTAGACCTGCACACCCGGCATGGTGGTCAAGACTCTCATGCGACGACCACTCGCGGGATCGCTGAACTCAGCGGCTTCGACCAGTTCATTCGTGCCTTCCTGGCGCCGAATGACGAAGTTGTTATCGATACCGCGGCCAATGCGAATCTGAGGATCGTGACCTGCCCGGAGCGCATCGCCAACGGGGTGCGGCGAGGTGTAATCCAGCGCGGTACCGCGCACCGGCGCGATCTCACCGGTCGGCACCTGATCTCGACCAGTCGGGGTAAAGGCGTCGGCATAGACCTGCATGATGTGATCCTCGATCACACCGGAATCCTCGCCGCCGAGATTGAAGTAAACGTGATTCGTGAGGTTATGCACCGTCGGTTTGGTCGTCGTGGCGGTATAGTCCAGCCGAATACCATTGTCCGGTGTCAGGCTATACGTCACCGTGGCGGTGAACTCACCCGGGTATCCCTCATCTCCATCCGGACTGATGTGCGTCATCTTCACACCGGGACCGAAGTCAGTATCGACCACCTCAGAGTTCCAGACATAAACGTCGAACGGTCTGGCACCGCCGTGAGCGCTGAAGGCGCCCTTGTTTGGTGTTATCTGGTAGGTTTCGCCATCCAGAGTGAACGCCGCACCGCCAATGCGATTGGCGTAGCGGCCCAACACCGTACCGAAATGGGGATGCTTCTGGAAATACTGGTGGATATCGCTGAAACCCAGTACCACATTGGCGGTGATGCCGCTGGCATCCGGGACATGCAGTTCCTGAATGGTGGCACCGTAGTTCAGCAGCGCCATCCGCAGTCCACCCTCCACCGCCAACTCATAACGGATGATGGGTGCACCTTCATGGATACGAACCTGATCGTGATTGATGGTTGGCAGCTTGCTCGCGGTCATTGCGGTCCCCCTTCGTTTTCTGCATACAACGATTGTACAGCCGAGGTCCTGCTTATTGGGCGATCAGGCGGACGCCTTTCGCATTGCTGCCATATGCATCATCCTGCTCCTGTTCCTCCAGACGCTGGAGCCAGATCCAGGCATCATCGCTACCGGTGTGCTGCTCCAGTTGCGCCGCAAGGATATCGACAATGGCCAGTTCGCGTGGAGCAACATCTGCCGCAATGTCCTGCTCCCAGGCAAGGACCGCCTCCGCATATACGGATTGGTCGAACATGCGGTGTGCCCCGGTGATCGCAAACGGTATGCCGTGAAATGCCAGCGCGAGCTGGAGCGGCAAAGTCGACGCCGGATCGGAGCGCGCGTATCGAATCTCGATATCGACCAGCGACAGGGACTTCTCGTCCTGTAGACGATTCACTTCAGCGACCAGGAGATCGATGGCATCTGGCTGGAGCACGTTCTTCATCAGCCGACCGAATCGTGAGACCAGGGTCAGATATCGTGGAACCGGTCCTTTCGACTTGGCGACCGGCGCGGACATAGCCCACTGTCCGTTGGGACTGAGCTTCCGGCCCTTCTGTACCGGCGGTGTCTTCCGTTCCATATCGCTGAACCGGTAGACAGTCGGGCGTTCAACCACCTTCTGACGGGGCTTCGCCATCTCTGCCTCGATCAGAAAGGTGCTGGGATCACTGTTGGCACGATCCCGCGACCAGCTCATAATCAGATGCTCGCTGGCACGGGTCATGGAGACATAGAAGAGCTTCCGCTCGGCCTCCAGATGCTCGCCCTCTTCACTACGGGAATCTGGGAAGACACCCTGGTTGCAGTGGGGAATGCAAACGATCTGCCATTCGCGCCCCTTGGCGCCGTGGCAGGTCAACAACTCGATCATCGCTGAGCCCGCACCAACGGCCGTGCGTTGTGGTTTGAGCAAATCATCGAGATGAGCAGCAAAGGCAGCGGCACCATTCTGACGGTACCGCGCCAAATCCTCCAGCGACGATAACCGCGAGACATCGCGATCACCGCGATTCCGCTTGAGTTCGTTACCACCCTCCATATAGGTGCGTTGCTCGGTATTCAGGAGCGCATCCAGTTTTCGGATGCGATCGGCAACGCTCATCTCGCCGACCAGCGCGCGCAAACCGGTGGTCAGATCATTCCGTTCCCGCTCATGGAGCTGTTGCTGCAACTCCGCACCTGGGAAAGATAGATCGTCCACCACAGCCGCACGCATCAGCGCCGTCCGGCGAGGATCGTCCATGAAGCGGGCACGACAGAAGATATCCACGATCTCTCGCCGCGTTTCCTCATCCGGCACTTCACCGAGTGTCAGCGGCGCGAGCAACAGTAACCGGCGCACCAAACTCCAGCTAACACGGAGATCATCCTTCACATCGGCGACGCGATAAGGCAGATTGGCGCGGATCAGTGCCGCCTGCATCGCCGGCATCTGGGCCCGACGTCGCACCAATATCGCGCCAGTACGCGACTCCGCTGCCAGCAAGGCCTGCATGCGCTGCACAACTGCGCGGCATTCGCCCTCGATATCCTGCTCGGCGATCACCTCGATTTCGCCAGCGATCTGCTTGGAGGCGCGCGGTTGCTTGTCGATGCGGTGCTCGTTGTGGCTAATCAGCATTCCTGCCTGACGCAGTATGCGCGGCGGACAACGATAGTTGATCGAAAGCTCGTAACTCTCAAACGCGCGACCAAAGGTGGTTTGCGGCTCGATCAGAAACGATGCGGTCGCGCCGCGGAAGCCATAGATGGCTTGATCGTCATCGCCCGTGATTAGCAGGTTGCTCTCGCCCGCGATTTGATCGATGAGCAGGGCATCAAGGCGATTGACGTCCTGAAACTCGTCGACGACAACGTCATCGTACAGGTCCTGCAACCAGGCGAGTGCGGACGAATCCTGGTTTAAGCGAAGGTAGGATCGCAGCTTCTGATCATCGAAATCGATACCGTTACGGCTCTGCAGGAACTGCTCGTAGGCAAGCATCTCGCCCGCCAGCTCACGACCGAACTGGGTGTCGGTGAGATCGGCGAGGATCGGATCATCTTCCAGACTGCGAAGGAGGAAATCGCGCTTCTTGCTACACCAACGCGCCAACTCGGTGCGGTCGATCGATCGCGTATCGATCGCCTCGTTCTTGATCTTGCTCAGCATCTCCGTGAAAACGGAGTGACCGTATTCCTCGGTCAGTTTGCGCAGCGATGGCGACTGCGGGAAGAAGACCTCGCGCATTATGCGCGTGCGTTCGTCACGAAAACGCTCCCGCAGCAATCGGAAGCCGAAGGCGTTGATGGTACTGACGTCGACACCGGTCGGCGCGCCCAGTGCTGATAGCTTGGCCAAAATCGAATCACGGGCGTTGGTATCAAACGTCAACAGCAGAATCCGGTTAGGCTGAACACCTACTTCAATGCGAGCCATGACGCGATGGGCTAACGTCTCCGTTTTGCCGCTTCCCGCTGGTGCCACCATCCGGATCGCCGGTGCCATTGAGGTAACGACCTGATGTTGATACTGATCCAGCCGAGGAGCGAGGTTTGGTTGTGCGTGTTTGACGGCCATTTATCTTCCGAAGCGTATCGAACATTTGTTCCAGTTTACCCCAGAACAGAACGCGCCGAACGGTGAGACCGTCCGACGCGTTGATGGTTCGAGGAAGAAGAATGCTCCTACTTCTCGGTGATGATGATATCCAGGATCGTCATCGTGGCGGCGGGTACGCTCTGCTCGCCTTGGGAGTTGAAACCAACCGGCACTTCCGAGATCACCTTGACCGCGTCCATACCCTCTATAACCTCACCGAAGATGGTGTAGTTCGGCTGCAGTGTGGCGCTGTTGTTGGCGGTATTGATGAAGAACTGGCTGCCATTGGTATTGGCACCGGCATTCGCCATAGCGACGATACCCGGCAAGTACTTCAGGTCATCGCCCGGCAACTCATCATTGAACTGGTAGCCCGGTCCACCACGACCGGTACCGGTCGGATCGCCGGTCTGGATCATGAAATCGCGCATGACGCGATGGAAGATCACGCCGTCGTAGTAGTCATTCGTCGCCAGGCAGACGAAGTTGTTGACGGTAACCGGCGCAACGTCATCGTACAGCTCGATAACAAACGTACCGCGATTGGTCACAACCGTGGCGTAGTAGGTCTTGGCGGTATCGATCTTCATCTCCGGCACACCCGGGAATTGTGGGTATCCAGCAACCGAAGAATCCGGAGCATCGCTCCAGCAGCTCAGCGCCGCGACCGGTGTGCCGTAACCAGCCTCTTCGGAGGCCTGGGGTGTGGCATCTTGTGCGACTGCACCGAACACGGTGCCGAGTGAGATGACGCCAGCCAGAATGACGGTGGGCAAACGAAACGATGTCTTCACGAAACGACCTCCACATAAATAGGTCCGCAGTGCGATCTGCAGACTGTGCTGCGGCAATAGTGCCATAGATATCACGTGCTTGTGGGCAGAACGGTCATCAATCCACGACATGTCGTCGGTGGCAATGCAGTATAGCCGGGGTAGCGGGTGCTGACGGCGTCCCAGACATGCGGACGGAAGAGCGGAATGACGGGAGCATCACGCAGAATGATCCGCTCCAGCCGCGAGTAGCGACCAATGCGGAATTCGCGATCGCTGAGGGCAATGGCAGCACGCAGCACGGTATCGATCTCCACGCTGTCGTACCGGCTCCAGTTGTTAACGCCATCGCTGGCCAGCAGTGGCCAGACCAGCTCGTGCGGATCCCGCCACGGCTCGCTGTAGCTGACCAGCAGATCGTACTCATCGCCACGCACTGCCGCATCCAACTCCTCGCCATCCAGCAGAGTGATGCTGAGCGAAATACCACAGTTGGCAAGCTGATCCTGCAGCACAACCGCAGTATTGGCTAACGTTGAGTCCGCATTATCCGCCAGCAAATGCAAACGGATATCCGCGGGAAGTCCGAGATCACGGAGCTCGGCACGCACTGTCTCAGGCGAGAGATGATCCGGCGTTTCGACATCCTGGATCCAGTCATCTGGCGGTAGCAGCGTTGACGCTGGCTGAGACTGATCCGCGGTAGCGATCTTGACCAGAGCGGCACGATCGATTGCCGCAGCAAGGATCTGCCGCACCCGCTTGTCTCGCAAGGGCATGACATCCGTGCGCACTTGCAGGTGACAGAGTCGATTGCTGGGTCCACCAACGAGATAGACCGTGGGTTCATTCGCCAACATCGGTACATCCAGAAGCGGCACATTCGGGAGGATATCAAGTTCCCCGGTGGCCATAGCGATGGAACGCTGAGTGTCGTCGCTAATCTCAATGACGTCGAGCCGATCGATATGCGGTCGACTCACCTGCCAGAAGAGGTGATTCCGGCGGTATAACGCACCGGACGCTGTCTCTTCCTGCGGCACGAAGGGACCAGTTCCGTGCTGATTCACCAACACGTGCATCGATGGGTGCGCGAGTGTCGCCGTGATGGAAGCATCGGGTCGCGAGAGATCGAGCCAGAGCGTGTCGCCATTGATCTCGATATCGTTGAGCCAGGCGAATCGCCAGCCAGACTCGGAGTCAGCCAGCTGCTCGATCGCGGCTTCCAGATGGTGAAGTGAGGTCAGTGTGCCATCGCTGGCCATCACACCTGTCCGCAGACGTAATCCGATGTTTGATCCACCCTGAAAAGTCGTCGGACTATAGATCGCGGGCAGGATTCTGTTGGCGGCATTCCAGGTCAGCGGCGCGTCATACACAAGCGACGCCAACCACATCGCATCCATACCCTGCGCGGACTCCAGCGAAGAGGCGCCGATCCGTAGCGACGGAATCCGCCGTACGGGTGTCGGTGAAGCGACTGGCGTCTGCGCCCGCGCCACACCCGTCATAGCCAATCCGCCGAGACCTGCCAACAGGCCTCGGCGGGTGAGACGATGATCAGTCACCGAGGATATCGGCGAGCACCGCTATAAGCTCATCGGCCTGCTGCTCGGTCCAGGTCATTGGCGGCAGGAAGCGGATCACCAGCGTGCCCGCCATCAGCGCCAATATGCCTCTCCCCTGGAGCGCTTTAAGTGTCGGTCCGGCCTTGGCCTTGAGTTCGATACCGAACATGAGACCCGTGCCGCGCACGGCTCGCACCTTCTTGCTCCCCAGCGCTTCGATCCCGGCGATGACGTAGCTGCCCACTCGGGCAGCCTGACCATAGAGATCGTCTTCACGCATGATCCGCAACGTCTCGGCACCACCACGGGAAACGAGCGGATTGCCACCAAAGGTGCTGCCGTGAGCACCGCCTGGTACCTGATCGGCGATGGCATCCGTCACCAATGTGACGCCAACCGGTAATCCGTTGGCGATCGCCTTGGCGGTGACGATGATATCCGGTGTCACCCCCTGGGCAACGCTGTAGAACGGAGCGCCGGTGCGGAAGCCACTCTGTACCTCATCGAAGATGAGAATGCTGCCATAGGTACTCGCCAGGTCGGCGGCTCGTTGCAACCAGGCCGCATCGCCGAGGTGGATACCACCCTCGCCCTGGACCGGCTCAAGCACGATGGCGGCAGTCTCATCGCTGACAGCAGCCTCGAGTGCCTCCAGATCATTGAAGCTCACATGCGTCGCTTGCTGCCCGAGGATGCCCTCGAATGGCTCGCGATACTTCTTCTCGGCGGTGGCGGAAAGCGCGCCAAGCGTGCGACCGTGGTAGCCGCGCTTGGCGGCGACGATACCGCTCCGGCCAGTCGCGATGCGCGCGAACTTCAGCGCCGATTCGATCGCCTCAGTACCGGAGTTACTGAGAAAGGATCGGCCAACGCCAGCTGGGGCGATACGCGCTATCTCCTCAAGGAACTGACTGCGGGCATCGTTGTAGAAGCTCTGGTGGGTGGTGGTGAGTTTGCCCACCTGGTCAACCAGCGCCGCGGTAAACGCCGGATGCGCGTGACCGAGACTAGCGACACCGTAATTACTCATGGCATCGAGGTAGCGATTGCCATCGGAGTCGAAGAGGTAGTTGCCCTCACCTCGCACCAACGCGATATCGCGCTTGGCATAGAGGGGAATCTGGGCGGAATCGGCAGCAATGATCTGATCGAGGTTCATTCGTTCTCTCCGATAGCAACGACGTTCTGTTCCAGCCAGACATCGAGCTCCTGCACGGCGCGGGCGATATTCGCGATGGATTCGGGCACATTCCCGGGAATCATCATGCCGTGATCGGCACCGGGTGCGATGGCCATCTTCACACCAGCCTGGACCAGGGGTGCGAGATCGACACCTTGCACGGCATAGTCCGCATCTCCGAAGACAGCGATAGATGGATGGTGCGTCTTGACGGTCTCGTAGACATGCGGATTGCGGAGCAGCGGTGTCAGCCAGATATAGGCTGTGGCAGCCTCAATGCCATGACTGAGGATTGAGGTCATGACGCTGGTACCGATCGACTTGCCCGCCAACACCAGCTTGCCATACCCACCACGGGCAACCGCAGCCCGGATAATCGGTTCGACATCGGCGACAAAACGGGCGGTCCATTGCTCGGATGTCGTCTCACGGGGGACGCGACGGTAGTCGTAATCGATCTCCAGCAGATCCCATCCGCGAGTAACGCCAAGCTCGCGCAGATAGAACATCAGCGGCATCTGATTGGTGTAACCGAGGCCAGGCAGGAGAACGAGCAACGTATCGCTGCTGTTGAGCCAAAAGCTATTCGGGACTTCACCGTCGTAGCCAGGTGTGGTGATTGATGTGACGTGATAGGTATCCACTACTCGGCTCCTTCGATGGCGGCGATGATCTGCGGAATCTGGCCGAGATCGGTGATCTGATGCTTCACCTGATCCATCTCCGGCCAGGTACTGTGGAGGAATCCCCACGGTCCACGCCGGATGAAGATGGCGTGCATGCCACTCTGCTCCGCCGGGAAGTAGTCGTTATCCAGTCGATCACCGACGTAGAGGATCTCTTCCGGGGCGTGCTGGAGCTCGTCCGCGATTCTGCGGAAATACGCCGGATCGGGTTTGGAGAGTCGCCAGCCAGCCGAGGTGGCGTTGAATTTCACCGGGAGACCGAGCGCATCCATCTCGGATTGCACATTGGCACTCTGGTTTCCGGCCGTAGCGAGGATGTAACCATCGTGATGGAGGCGAGTGAGGTTGTGGACAACATCCGGATAAAGATCACGCTGCTCAATCTGGTAGCCGATGATACCGGGATCGACCGATTCCGTCTGCATGATATTGAAGAGGCTGCGATGGTTCTCACGACGCTCGATAAGTCCGCCGAGCACACCAAAGACGGTGAGTTCCGGCACACCCGCGTATGCCGCAACCGAAGCCCAGAAGCGGGTTTCATTGATCAGCGTCTCACCCTGATCGAAGACGATTGCCTTGATTTTCGACATGCAAATCTATCCAATCCACATCGTCATTCAGAGGCCCGAAGGGCCGAAGAATCCCCGCGCGAAACGCACTGCCGGAGGCAGCATTCAACCTCTTGAACCCGGACAACTCACGGTCGCAATCGGTTGATCGACAGTAATCCTCTGCAACGCGACCGATCGGTCCGGGTCTACATCTGCCGCAAACCGCATAAAAATGCGGTTCTACGCTATGACAGTCCCTTGTCCCTGCAACGCCGCCGTGATCGGCGATTCGATGCGCGCATCGGCGAAGATCACCTGTTTCACACCGGCCTCGACGGCTTTCACCGCCTGCTCCACCTTCACCACCATTCGATCCGCGGCGGCGGCCAGCGCCGCCTCTGGATTACTGGCATCGACGCGCGCGATCAACGTCGACTCATCGTACCGATCCGCCAGCAGGCCGGGAGTGTCGCTGAAGAAGAGCAATGCCTCCGCGCCCATCGCTTCGGCAAGACCGAGCGCAAGTTTGTCGCCATCGAAGTTGATCGGGACACCACCATCCGCATACCCCGGCGGCGAGACCAGCACCACATAACCAGCGTCCATCAACGTCTGGATCACCGCCGGGTTGTACTGCTTGATCGAACCGGCATGATCATCGCGCAACACCTTCATCTTGCCATCGGTATCGGTGCCACGAATCTCCGCCTTGCGCACGCCTTCGGCGATACCACCATCTATGGCGCTCAAACCAACGGCGTTGACGCCCTCGGCTCGAAACGCCGCCACTGCCCGCTTGTTCACCTTGCCGCAGTACGCCATCAACATGGCGTCCATTGTCTCGGCATCGGTATACCGCGTAACCCGGCCGCTCTTGCTGGTAATCTTTCGCACCGGCAAACCAAGCTGCTCAGAGAGCGTGCTGAACTCGGCATTACCTCCATGAACAACCAGCACAGGCTGATCCAGCGCGGCGATATCCCTGGCGAATCGGGTGTAAACATCCTCGCCGATGCCTGCTCCACCACCGATTTTGACAACAATCATGCGTATCTTGACCTCCTGGCGCCGCGTGCTTTTCTTGATTATCGTGCATCCACTGGTACCGGCGCTGTCACCCATCGCGTGGACACCAGGACGATGGCGGAGGCTAGTGCGATCGCCGCATAGACAGCAAACACAACGGTATAGCCATTGAGCCATCCCACCACCACACCGGTGACTACCGGTGCGGACGCAGCGGCAATGGTAAGGATGGCGGCCAGCGATCCATTAACCGCTCCGAACCTCTGGACTTCGTAATGATTCAGCAGAATTGTTGGCCGAAGCAGTGTGAGCGCGCCGCGACCGAAGCCAAGCAGAATGGCGGCAATGAGCATGCCGCTTCCGGTCGGCCAGATAACCAATACCAGGACGGCCAGAAACTGGAGCGCAAACATCCACGAGGTGAGGGAGGTAACATCGGCGTACCTCTCGAAGACCGTCACGATCACGCGAGCACCGGTTTGCGCGGCTCCGATGATACCGGCAGTGATAGCAGCGGTTGTCGGCGAAACCCCTTGATCGATCAGATAAGCGATCATGTACACCGCCACGGCATTCGTGACAAACGACTGGAGGAAAAACGCGAACGAGAAGCGTCGAAACCAGGCTGTCTGCATGAGATCGCGGAAAGAGGAGACGAGGCTGGGACGTTTGGCATGCGTCCGCTCCACCGGCGGTGCATTGAGGACGAGCGCATGTGGCAGGATCGTGGTGACCGCAAGAAAGACGGCAAGAATGGTCAGGGCATCGCGCCAACCATACCGTTGATCCAGCCAACCCGTGGCGGGCAGGAAAACCGTTGAGGCCAGTCCGCCGAGGAAGGTGATAATCAGCATCGCCTTGCCACGATTGCGGCGGTACCACGGTGCAATCGCGGCAAAGGCTGGCTCGTAGAGCGTGCACGCCATCGCCACACCCATACCGATCCATACAAGATAGAATCCGGAAACAGACTCCACACGAGACCACGCCACAAGCATGATCACACCAAGAATCGATCCACCGGTCATCAACCAGGGCGCGCCATGGGCATCGATCCAGCGACCAATGACAGGTGCGAGAAGTCCGGAGACCAGGATTGAAAGGGAGTAGGCACCGGTGATGAGACCGGTCGACCAACCGAACTCATCTTCCATCGGGACGAGCAGTGCGGAGAAGGCGTAGAAGAGGATGCCCCAGCTGATGAGCTCGGTCCAGCCAAGGGTCCATGCCATCGGCCATAGCGGCTGATCCTGCGGGCGTAGGTCCTGCGAACCGCGAAGCGGTTCCGCAGGATCATGGTCGAGCCGATAGGTGAGACCGGTCCAAAGTCTTGCCAGTCACTGGGTCGTCCTACGGAGAGATGGCAACATCGGCCGGGAGTGCCATAGCGGCAACTTGCTATTCTCCACCCCGGGTTCTGTTTACCAACTCTATCCTTGATAGTTTGGAACGTGTTGCGACCTTGAACCCAGGCAACTTACAGATGCTGCGCATCTGATCGGCGCCGGGTCTACATTGGTCCATTTGGCGGCTGAAGAGGTTGGAACATGCCTGCATCTTGGACAGCCAGCGCCTGCAGGCGCTGGCTGGAGGTCCTGCGGAACCGCACCGCGGTTCGCAAGATCTACTCTCCTCGCTTCTCGAACAGCCATGCCGTCAACGGAATCACGACGACCAGTGTTCCCAACCACCACATAACGGCGAGCCAGGCGGTGTTACCGACATCCGGATATCCGTTGAGGAGTCCGCGAGTGGCGTTCACGCTCAACGAGAATGGCTGGTTCGCCGCGAATCCTTGCAACCAGGATGGGAGGAAATCCGTGCTGATAAACGCCGAGCTGATGAAGGTCAGTGGCATGATCGCGCTGAAGCCGATGCTGCTCACCGCCTCGACGGTCTTCAAGGCCAGACCAATCACCGCACCCAGCCAGCAGAACACGAACGCGGTCAGTCCCATGATGCCGATCGCTGCCAGCCACTCGCCGAGGTTCGCCGTTGGTCGGAATCCAACTGCGAACGCCACCAGGATCGTGGTCACGGTCGAGAAGATCGCGATGGCCATGTCGGCCACAATGCGCCCCAGCACAACCGCCAGATGTTGCATCGGAAGACTGCGGAAGCGATCCATCAGTCCTTCCTTGGCATCCATCGCCAGACCATAGCCGGTGTTCATACCGCTGAAGACGATGCCTTGCAGCAGAATACCGACGACCAGGTAGTTAACGGCACTCACACCCTGCGGCAGCGTCATTTGCACCGTGCCGGCGAAGATGTAGCGGAACATCAACAGGAACATCAGCGGCATGATCGTGACACCGATCAGCCAATCGATCTGTCTCGGTACGCGTAGCAAATTGCGCCAGCCAATGACAAAGGAATCGTTCAGGAGCTGGACGAACCGGGGCTTGCTGCGAGCGGTCAGATTGAGCGCGCTGCTCAGGCGAACGTCATTCGTGAGATCGGTGCTACTCATAGCTGCCATCTCCTTCCATATCCTCGGCCGCGTGACCGGTAAGCTGCAGGAAAACATCGTCCAGTGTTGGCCGTCGCAGGCTGAAATCGGTGGGATGGATACCGACCGAGTCCAGATCGCGCACAGCCTGCATCAGACCAGCTGCTCCCGCCGGATAGGGAACCGTGAACCGACGTGTGTGGGGTTCCACCAGAACCTCATTTCCGGCAATACCCCAGGTGCTGGCAAGCTGCTGGAGCGACTGCTCCACCTCGGCGAGATTGCTTCCGTCGGCAACGGAGATGTCGAGGCGCTCGCCGCCGAGCTGCGTCTTCAGCTCATCGGCGGTGCCCTTGGCGATGACCAGTCCGTGATCGATCACCACAATCTCATTGGCGAGGCGATCGGCTTCCTCCAGATACTGGGTTGTCAACAGTACCGTGGTGCCATCGGAGACCAGGTTTTCGATCACCTGCCACATATCGGCGCGGCTGCGCGGATCAAGCCCCGTTGTTGGCTCATCCAGCACCAGCACCGGCGGGGCCACGATCAGGCTGGCCGCGAGATCGAGGCGACGTCGCATACCACCGGAATAGGTTTTGAGGATGCGATCGCCGGCGGCGGTCAGGCCGAACTGCGCCAGCAACTCCGTCGCCCGCGCCTTCGCGATCGACTTCGGCAGACCATACAGCTGCCCGAACATGATCAGGTTCTCGCGTCCGGTGAGGATCTCATCGACCGCGGCGTACTGTCCGCTGAGTCCAATCACGCGGCGAGCCTGATCCGGATGCGCCAACACATCGACGCCCGCCACCTCGGCGGTGCCGGCGTCTGGTTGGAGCAGTGTTGTCAGAATCCGGACAGCGGTTGTTTTTCCGGCTCCATTTGGACCTAGAACACCCAACACGGTGCCCGTTTTGACGTGAATATCAACACCCTTAAGCGCCTGCGTTTCACCGTAACTCTTCTTGAGCCCGGTCGCCCGCACGGCGTACTCACCTGAGTAACCCATACACACTCCTTTTTGTGGGTTGCTGCGCCCCACCGACAGCACGGTTTTTATCGTGCTGGAGCGCAATCGTACCCAACGACCCTGCTAGCATGCAATTTCTGGCGGACAGGTTGCTTCCTCATTCTTGCGGTTGCTGATCCTGCGAATCGCGAAGCGATTCCGCAGGACCCCCGGTCGAGCCATCAGGTGAGACCGGCCCAGGATAGTGAGTCCAGAAGTATTCAGCAGATGAGATTCTGGACCTACCGTTTCGCAGTCGGGAGGCCCTGCGGCCACCACTTCGTGGTGTCACAGGGCTAATCGCCGTATCATTAACCCGCTGCGGGAGCCGTTAGGCTGAGAGGGCGAACAGTCGCCGACCGCCAACCTGATCCGGGTCATACCGGCGTAGGAAATGCGATGCAACCACCACTGCTGAATATCAGCAATCTCACCGCCACATATATGGAAGATGGCCAACATCTGGTCGCGCTGGAGAACGTCAATCTTCAGGTGCAGCCGGGCGAATTCGTCTGCCTCATTGGTCCCTCCGGTAGTGGTAAGAGCACGCTGCTCGATATCGTCTCCGGGCTCTTCGCCGAAGTTGAGGGTACGGTCGAGATCAATGGACGCGCTCTCGCGTCCGCCCAACGACCCGGTTCCACCAGCTATATGCGCCAGCGCGATCTGCTCATGCCTTGGCGGACTGCACTGGAGAACGCCGCGTTGGCGCTGGAGGTCCACGGCCACCCTCGCAAGGAATCGCAACGGCTTGCCGCCGCCCGCTTTGCCGAGTTCGGCCTGGCTGGATTCGAGGGAAAGTATCCTGCTCAACTCAGTGGCGGTATGCGCCAGCGTGTCGCATTTCTGCGTACCGTCCTGGCGGAGCGCGAATTGCTGTTGCTGGACGAACCGTTCGGTGCGCTTGATGCCCTCAATCGTTCCAACCTGCAGCAATGGTTGGTGAAGCTGTGGGAACGCGAGCAGCAGGGTGTGGTGATGGTGACCCACGATGTTGACGAGGCCGTTTTCCTGGCCGATCGCGTCATTGTCCTCAGTGCCCGCCCTGGCACCGTGATTCACGAGGAACGTATCTCGCTACCGCGACCGCGCACCCGCGCGATGTTGACCAGCGATGCCTTCCTCGCACATCGGGCCGTGTTGTTGGATGCGCTCGGATTGCTGGAGGGCGATGTCGCATGAACGATCGCATTGCCCGTATCATTGGCCCGATCCTGCTACTGCTGGCGTTGCTGGTTGGTTGGGAGATCGCCGTTCGCCTGACCGATACCGCGACCTGGATGCTGCCGGCTCCTTCCGATGTTATTCGTGCCTTCAAGGACGACTGGCGACTCCTGCTCACCCATACGCGCGTCACCCTCAGCGAGGTGCTGATCGGCTTCGGTATCGCGCTGGCGGCTGGACTGATAACGGGTATCGCTATCGATAGCTCGCGCATCATTGAACGAGCGCTCTATCCGTTGCTCATCGCCAGTCAAACCATCCCGATGGTCGTGTTGGCACCGCTTTTCCTCATCTGGTTCGGGTATGGCTTGCTGCCGAAGGTGCTGGTGACCGCGCTGGTGGCGTACTTCCCCTTGGCAGTGAACACCGTCGATGGCCTCAAGAGTACGGATCGCGAGCTAATCCGTCTGATGTTGGCAATGGGTGCGAAACCGGGGCAGATCTTCCGTCTGGCGAAGGTGCCATCGGCACTGCCAATGATCTTCGGTGGTGCCCGCATCTCAGTGGCATTCGCGGTGATCGGTGCGGTTTTCGGTGAGTATGTCGGGGCGAAAGAGGGTCTCGGTTATCTGATGGATCGCTCGGCCGCCATGTTTGAGACGCCGCGCGTCTTCGCCTGCATCTTCATCCTGGCGGCGATGGGAGTGACGCTCTTCGCCCTGGTTTCGTTGCTTGAGCGCATCGTCCTGCCCTGGCGCCGGTTTACGGCTGGTTCAACATGACCTGCACATGGACCAATGCGGCGGCTTCATTGGTAGTTGTTCCCTCCCCGCCGAAGGCGGAAATGTGTCTGGATACCACGATGTAAACCGCAGGTTTGTTGTCGACCATAAAGGTCGACTCTACCGATATTTTCTGTTCCAATGGATTTGCCAGCGCGCTGACGCGCCGTACGGAAATGCCCAGTCGACTCGCGGCCTCTGCCGTTGTCAGGGTGGGTAAAGTGTCGGAAACGGTCACCGCATTTGACCAGTGCCATCGTATCCAGATTCGTCTATGTTCCAATTGGGGAAATGTAGACGCCGTGTTCAAATGTAGCCTCGGTCCACTCATGAAGGCATCACGTGCCATGAGTGCATTTCGTCCCACGTATCCGCCTGCGTCATGCATCCGGGAAGATCAGGAAACCATATGAACCATCCACCATTTTTTCCATCTCAGCCTCAACCCGGAACTGTAGCTGACTGAATAGTCCATAATGTCGACTGTCTAACCCCTATTTTTATCTACGATTCATAGGTCTTTACCCATGTTGGTATGGCCATCGCGTACGTGATAGTGTCAGAAGAGCATCATACCTCCCGGTATCGCCTTTCTCGACCTGAGCCAACTTATTTCGTGGCCGTTCCATCTTACACCCGAAGTTTCTTTGGGCTGACCATGTCTCAAATCCAGCGAACTGACACGACTGGAGAAGCTGGAGATGAGAATACCATACCAGATGAGCATAATATCCCCTCCTTTGAGTTCAGACTGATTCCGCCAGGCTTCTCATCTTGCTGTTGGAGCGATTGTAGGAGTTTCCCTGATTGTTATGAGAGGAAACCCATGTCATTCTCTGTCCATTTTGCGATCAATCGCCGACGATATCTGGGAGGCGCAACACCGCCATCCGGTTGACTGGTATCGGCATGGCTCGCTCGATCCGGAAATCTTCGGCTTCTGGTTGCGACAGGACTATCTCTATCTCATCGACTACGCGCCTCTTCGGTGCGGCAGTGATGAAGGCACCGTCGCTGGAGTTGATGACGACCATGGCCCAACTCGCTCATGAGATTTTGCACACCGAGATGGCGCTGCATCGATCTTACGTGGCCGAGTTCGGTATTACCGAGACTGATCTTCTCCACGAGATGAAGGCACCAACCTGTCAGGGCTATACCGATTTCCTTCTCCGCACTGCGACAATCGGCGATTTCGCCGAACTGATGGGTGCGTTATTGCCCTGTATGTGGGGCTATGGCGAGATCGGTGCCCGATTGGCCGCTAACGGATGTCTTGACGAGGAGCGCTATGCCCGCTGGATCGCGATGTACGCCAGCGAGGAGTTCCAGCAACTGGCCACATGGTGTCGAGACGCAACGGATGCCGTTTGCGAGGGGCTGCCACCAGCGATGCTTGCCCGTGTCGAGGAAGCGTTTATCACCTCCAGTCGCTATGAACTTGCCTTCTGGCAGATGGCCTGGACACAAGAGCGTTGGCCTATGTAGCGCCGATGCCGAAGTGCTCGGCGTACAGGGAGGAGTTACCGCCTGCGGCGGTCAACGACCACGTCGGGTCGTCGCTACTTCCGTCACCAACGTGCTATCATCCTCAATCCCGGAGGCGGCGGCACTATGGATGAGATACTCGGCAAACACATCGAATTGGCTATTTTCGAGGATTATCTCACTAACTGGGAGTCAATTCTGGCCGAGAGAGTCCAGCAGACGATTGATACGCTGCGCGCCATCGATGGCGTTGAAGGCCTGATTCTCTCCGGCAGTAGCGGTCGCGGGGCGGCCTGGCCCCTGTCCGATATCGATCTGATCCCCGTCTATGCGAACAACCGCTACCCCGCCGTCATGGATGAGGTGGATGCCGCGCGGATTCGGCTTTTGCATCAATGGAGCGCCGCTGGCTGGCGCACCGGTGTCGATATCGGCCGATTGCACTTTACGGTCAATGAGTTCGAGACCGTGTTTGCCTCCGATGACCCTGCTCCCCATGCTCTGCTCGGTGATGATCGCTGGTACTACAGCATCGACAAGGGATATCAGAGTCGGGTGCTGTTCGATACCCATGGCCTGGCCGAACGACTATCGACCTGGTTCACCCGGCACCGATTTGATGCCGATGTCGTTTCATATCGCTTGAATCGGACTCGGCGTGAAGCGCTCGCTTCCATTGATCTCGCCGAGTCGGGCCTTGCTGAGAACAACACCATCGGAGTACTGATGGCGCTGTTGAAAAGCGTGCAGTGGTTCCAGATTCACCTCATGGAGCAGTGGGGCGAACGCGATAATTCGCTGGGACGATTTGGTACCCGACTGGAGCGAGTTGCGGCGGTGCATGGCCGTTCGAACATGGTTGATGCCCTCAACGAGATCTCCGATCTTTCACCCGAGTTGGTCCTGACCCGCCTCAAGCATGCACCCTGGTGGGTGGCGGAGCGACGAGACCGATCCTGGCGCGCACGATGTGCCATTGGTGAGGATGTCTCCACACTGCAGAATGACCGGGACGTACTCCGGGTCAGCACTACCTACGAACTGCGAGTGGTTGGGAATCCACCGTATGGCGACTGGCTGGCTGTTCCCACCGCGGACATAATGACTGATCGGTTGGGCAGGCTGCGTTCGCTGATCCATGAGCACCGACATTTGTAGCTGACACTGAATTGACTCATATCGACACTATTCTGTCACCACAGACAATAGCGTACGTTCGCGAATATCAGACAAGAATCGCGTCGTTATGACACTTACATCTGGGATCTTCACCCGGAATCGCTTGCGTTGCCGTTGCTCCCTGTTATATGCTGGCAGTTATCCGTGAACGCTGGGGATATTCGTGGCTGGAGAATCCCGGAAATCAGGTTCGCGACAATCCACGCGACCGCAAGTCCGCATCTATCCGCGCGTGGAAACCGCACCTTGCTTGCTCAACAGGAGGGGGAAGCAGGTCAAGGAGAATCGCATCGTGAAGCACGCTGAATCCGCAGCCGCCAGATGGTGGTCGCAGACCTATCGTGTCATTTCCCTGTCCATGGTCTTTGCCATGCTGTTTGGCGGACTCATGCTCTCCCAACAGCAGATCGCCAGTGCCGAGTCCGCAGCGACGGTTACCGCGAGTCTCAATCTTCGCTCTGGTCCAGGCACCGATTCGCCGATCATCCTCGTCATGCCCGCTGGTGCGGCGGTGAGTGTTACCGGTGATGCTACCAATGGCTTCTATCCACTGACTTATCGCGGTACCAGTGGTTACGCTCATAGCGACTGGATTTCATTCGGCGGTAGCAGTGGTTCCGGTACCACATCTAGCGGCACGGGTACGGCGTATGTGATTGATGGAAATCTCAATCTCCGCACAGGTCCCAGTACCGGCAATTCCGTAATTACCATCATGCCGAATGGCGCTACGGTCAGTCTCACCGGTCAATCCTCCGGCGGATTCCTGAGCGTTACCTACAACGGTACCGCGGGTTGGGCTCATGGCGATTACCTCAGCAGTTCGGCACCATCGGCTCCAACTACACCCACGACTCCAACCACTCCGTCGGCTCCGAGCGTGGGCGATACCGTGGTCAGTACCATGCGCACCACTGCCAATCTCAATATGCGCAGTGGACCGGGCACGAGCTACGGAATCATCACCACCGCGCCGAACGGTTCCTCGATCGAGATCATGGGCGATCCGCAGAGCGGCTTCTACCCGGTCCGTTACAGCGGCAACAAGGGCTGGATGCATAGCGATTGGCTGGCGACTGGTTCTGCCAGCCTGCCGCAGACACCAACCCCAACTCCGGCACCGTCGCCAACACCCACACCATCGCCAGCTCCGCAGACGGGTGAAGTTCCGGTGGGCGATACCGTTGTTGGTACGCGTAACGTCACCGTCGGTCTCAATCTTCGCAAGGGACCAGGCACGAACTACACCGCAATTCTGGTGATGCCCGGCGGTTCGACCGTCAGCATCATGGGCGATCCCCAGAACGGCTTCTATCCGATCACCTTCCATGGCACCAAGGGTTGGGCGAGTGGTGATTACCTCACCACAAGCAGTGTTACCGTGCCGGATAGCGGCAACACCAAATACACCCGCGATGAGCTCATCCAGATCATCTACGCGGCTGCTGACAAGTACGGTCAGCCGCGAGCGGATATGCTGCGCGTCGCCCAATGCGAGAGTGTGCTCGATCCCAATATCGTGAATCGCTCCAGTGGCGCCAGCGGACTCTTCCAGTTCATGCCGGGCACGTGGAAGACCACACCATACGCCAGTCAGGATATCTTCGATCCGGTGGCAAATGCTGAGGCCGCTGCCTGGATGTGGGCGAATGGTCGCCGCAACGAATGGGTCTGCCAGTAACAGTTATCTGTTGGTCTGATACGAACGCAATGCCTGGATGCCACTGGTTTCCAGGCATTGCTGTGTTACTCGCCAACCATGCGGATGCCTGATATGGTATGGACTCTTATCGGGCAGATCAGGGAGTGCAACGATGGCGATTGTGGAAGTTACTGGACTCAACAAGGAGTTCCGCCGCAATCGTCGCCATCAGGGCGCCTTCGGTGCCGTCCGCACCCTGTTTTCTCGTGAGTATTCGATTCATCGCGCGGTCCAGGATGTCAGCTTCTCGATCGAGGAGGGCGAGGCCGTCGGTTACGTTGGTCCAAATGGAGCCGGCAAATCCACCACCATCAAGATGCTCACCGGAATCCTGGTGCCGACATCCGGCGATATCCTGGTCGATGGCCGTGTGCCGCACGAGCATCGCCAGGAGAACGCCCGGATCCTCGGTGCGGTCTTTGGTCAACGCAGCCAACTCTGGTGGGATCTGCCGGTCATCGATTCCTTCGAGTTGCACCAACACGTCTATGGCATCGCGGATGGCGATTATCGCCGCACACTCGGATTCTGCCGCGAGGTTCTCCAGCTGGATTCGTTCCTGCAGGCCCCGGTTCGCCAGTTGAGTCTGGGCCAGCGCATGCGTGCCGAAATGGCGATGGCGTTGCTACATGAACCGAAGATCCTGTTTCTGGATGAACCCACGATCGGTCTCGATGTGTTGGCCAAGGATCGTATCCGCGAGTTTCTGCGGACAATCAATCGCGAACGCAATGTCACGATCATCCTCACCACTCACGATCTGAAGGATATCGAGGAGATTTGCCCCCGGTTGATCATGATCAATCAGGGCACGGTGATGTTCGATAACACCGTGGCTCACCTGAAATCGACGGTCGGTGACGAACGCGAGATCAAGATCGAGTTCGCCACCGATCCGGGAGCGATAGAGATACCCGCGGGCACGCTGGTTCGCGATGCTGGGGCCAGCAAAACGATTCGATTTGCTCAGGATAACGGTTCGGTGATGGCACTTCTCAGTGAACTGGACGGCCGTTATCCGATTCGGGACGTCTCAATCGAGGAAGTCAGCATCGAGGATGTGATCCGCAAGCTCTATATCCAAACCGGTCAGAACGCACCTGACAGCAGCGAGATCGATACCTGGTCACGCCACCGGGCGGTAACGCGATGACATCGTATCATACGTATTTCCGTAAGTCCTTCAAGAAGAATGCCGCCTACCGCACCACCGTCTGGCTGCAGATCGTCTCCAGCCTGATTCAGGTGGGTATTCAGGTGGCGGTCTGGACCGCATTGATCGGCAATGGTGCCGTCGATGGTATCGGTCGGGATCAGATGATCACCTATGTGATCCTGAACGCGGCCATGTACGCTTTCCGTCTGACCGGACTCTACAACGATGTGGATGCGCGCCTGCGTTCCGGTGATATCGCCATCGATATCCTGCGACCGGTCCACTACCCGTTGCTGGTTCTGGCTGAGAGTCTCGGCCGGGCGGCGTACCATTTTGTGTTTATGGTCGTGCCGATCGTGATTGTCTCCGCAGCTGTGTTCGGATTCTCGGCGCCAGCGTCGGTATCGGCGGGAATCGGATTCGTCTTCGCACTTCTCCTCGCGATGCTCATCTCCTATGCCATCGGCTACCTGATCGCGCTGCTTTCGTTTTGGTTTCTTACCACCTTCCACTTCAGCTGGGCTATCGGTGGATTGACCACATTGTTCTCAGGTGCGTTTCTGCCGCTGTGGTTCTTCCCGGAACCGTGGGCGAGTATTGCCAGAATGTTGCCGTTCCAGTTCCTCGGCTTCGTGCCCGCAGCGACCTGGATGGGACAGCTGACCGGCACGGATTTGGTGGTCACGTTTGCGGTGGGAATCCTCTGGTGCGTGACATTGCTGATGTGTACGCGTTTGCTCTGGAATCGCGCCACCAGTCAACTCGTGGTGCAGGGAGGATAGTATGGGTATCACTCTCTTCCTCCATTACGCCCGACTACGGTTGAAGGAACGCATGGAGTATCGGGCCGCGTTCATCCTTGGTGTCTTCGCCCAGATACTGGGGTACGGCGCGACCTACCTCGTTCTTTGGTTGACACTGCAGAAGTTCGACAATATCGGCGGCTGGAACTGGCCGGAGATCGCGCTGCTCTATAGCCTGAATGTGCTGACCTATGCCCTCGGTGCGGCGTATACCTACACACCGATGACCGATCTGGAGAAACTGGTGCAGCAGGGGACCTTCGATCCCATCCTCATTCGACCACATAGCCCGTTTCTGACCTTGACCGCTCAGATGTTCAATGTTGGCTACCTCGCCCACATTCTGCTCTCGGGTGCGATTCTGGCCTGGAGTGTCCTCCAACTGCAGATCGAATGGACGCTACTCAAGGTGATCTTTCTCACGCTCTCGGTGATTGGTGGTGCGTGTCTGCACGCTGCGCTTCTCACCCTCATCGGCTCGATTTCGCTGATCATTGTGCGGGCGGATGTGCTCTTCCGATTCAACTACAGCATGCAGGATTTCATCAGCTACCCGATCTCGATCTTCGGACCCGCGATCCAGATACTGCTCACCACCATTGTGCCGTTGGCGTTTATCAACTTCCTGCCCGCGGCCCTGATTCTCGGGAAAGGAACCGGCGTGATCCCGCGGGACATCGCCTTTATCACGCCGGTTGTCGGTCCGATATTGATGTGGCTGGCCTACCGATCGTTTCAATTCTGCACCAACCGCTATCAGGGTGCCGGTGGCTAGGGGAGTTGCGATGATGTCCGCGTACACCATACACTCGGGCATGCCTGCACGGTAGTCCGTTCTTCAGGTAGAAGGGGGAGTTTATCTCCCCTCAAGAGGATCCTCAACAGGCCGCATGTCTGCCTTGACGTACCGGGTATCCAAACATCTTGCTAGAAAGACCTCGTCTATGACCCCTGAGATTCATCGCAGTACCGGTTCGATTTGGTTCAACGCCATTATCGCGATTTACGTAACCACACTCATCACCGCCAATACGGTGGCGGTGAGCGTGCTCGATCTTGGACCGTTCTCCGCCGATGCCGGCACGCTCACCTTCCCAATCGCCTATATCGTTGGCGATGTCCTCACCGAGGTCTACGGATTCCGCACCGCGCGTCGCGTTATCTGGTTGGGATTCGCCTGTAATCTCTTCGCCGTTGGTGTCTATCAACTGGCGATGCAGTTCCCAACGCACAACGACGCCGCATTTGATGCCGGATTCGCGCTGGTCTTCAGCAGCACACCCCGGATTCTGCTCGCGAGTATGGCCGCCTACCTGGTGGGATCGTTCACGAACGCGTTCATCATGAGTCGCATGAAGGTAATGACCAATGGCAAGCATCTGTGGATGCGCACGATTGGATCGACGCTGGCTGGTCAGGGACTCGATACCGTTGTCTTTGTCCTGATCGCCTTCGCCGGTGTCTTCCCGCGGGAGATCGTTTGGGAGATGATCTATACCAACTGGATCATCAAGATCGGTATCGAGGTGTTGGCAACACCTGTCACCTATCGGGTGATCGCGTTGTTCAAGCGCAAGGAGGGGCTGGATGTCTATGATGTCGCCGTCCAGCCGGCCACCTAGGCACCTCTCGTCATGCTGAGCAACGCGAAGTATCTCGGCGCGGCATACTGGGGCGGATACCGATTGCGATCGGATCCGCACCCTACATAGAGGCAACCATTGCGACGAACGCCAACTTCGGGTGAAATGATGCAGATCACTGTCTCGTCATCAGGAGTTGCATCATGTCCACATCTGATTTTCTCGATTGGCCCACCGAACAACCCGATTACACCAACCTTGATGCCGCCGTGCAGGGCGAGATCTCGCGCTGGAACGCCGTCGGTATGGCCGCCGGTATCGTCCGCGATGGCGAGCGCCAGATCAGCGTCGGTGGCTGGGCCAATTACGACGCCCGCTACCCGATGGTGGGGAATAGCCTCTTCATGGTCGCCTCGATCTCCAAGATCTATGCCGCCACACTCGTCCTGAAGCTGGTCGAGCAGGGATTGCTCGATCTCGATACACCCGTTGTCCAGTACGTCCCGGATTTCAAACTGAGTCAGGATGATGTCCGCGATGCCATCACCATTCGCATGCTGCTCAGCCATACCTCGGGTTTCGACGGCGATCGCTTCACCGATTACGGTCGCGGGGAGGATGCCTACGACAATGCGGTGGCGGAGTTCCACACGCTCACCCAGTGGTTCAAACCCGGCAGCTTCTATTCCTACAACAATGCCGGTTTCTATCTCATTGGTCACATCATCCAGAAGGTAACCGGCAAGAGTTACGAGGATGTGATGGCGGAAGAGATCTTCAAGCCGATGGGATTGAAGAACACGCTCTTCATGCCAGAGGACATCATCGGTCGCGCGATCGCGGTCGGTCACGTTGTCGACTATCGCAGTGGCGTGCGTCTGAGCACGGCGAAACATCTGCCCCGGCATTCGAACGCCGCCGGTGGCATTATGCAGAGCATCGGTGATCTGCTGACCTTCGCCCAGATGCACCTTCGTCTCGGCGAGATCAATGGCACGCGCATCATCAGCCGCGAGCACGCACAGCTGATGCAGCAAGCGGTTATCCCAGCCGATAACCACTACCGTTCTTACGGTATCGGCTGGGCCATCTATGACCGACCCAAACTCAAATCGGTTGGACACGGTGGTGCCTGGGGTGGTTACAAGGCGAATCTCGTGCTCTATCCCAACCAAAATATGGCGCATGCCGCCCTGGTGAATAGCGATATCGGTGTCAGCGCCTACGGTCCACTGGAGCGATGGGTGGCCAAACATCACCTTAATATGGTCTATCCACGACCCGACCGCGTGGAGTTGGCGCAGTCGGAGCTTGCTGCATACACCGGTACCTACCTTCGTCACGATGCTCGGCAGGTGATCACATTGAAGGAGAGCAATCTGTTGCTCTCGATCACCGATATCGATGAGGACACCGGCGAAGAGAGCAAGGACATACGCGAGTACGAGCTTGAGCCGTTGGGCGATGGCTACTTCCGGGTTTGCAGTCCGGTTGGTCGTGATGCCCCGGTTGATTTCCGCTCCGTACCGGATGCCAACGGCAATCCACGCGATCTGCTCCGGTTCTCCGGTCGATTAGCAGCCCGAACGGAGTCCTGATACATACGAGGTAGCAGGGCAGTTGATCTGCCCTCTTGGGTCCGTTGAAGGGAAGAACAACTCCCTGGCTACCTGGAACGTGTATCCTGAGGTGCATGAGACAGCCTGATCACACCGACATCGAAACCCGATTGACCGCATTCCTCCATGAGCGCCTTGGCGCCTGGCCGCCATCTTCCTCACTGGAGGTGCGACCATGTGCCTTGCGTGATGAACCGCGTTGGGATGGCAATATCGTTCCCCTCTATGGTGTGGAATCACCCTCCGGAACCCTGCTTAGCTACTCACCAACGGTTTTTCCGGATGCCGCCGGAATCAATCTGGTCCAGTTGGAGGACGAGCTGGGTATGGAGGATAGCCATCTTACCGTTCCGCGGCTCTTCGGATATCCGGAAATGCGTTTCGGTCGCGCTGTGATGCGCTTTCTGGGCGAGTTTGCTGATCTGCCGCAGCTCGGCGAGTGGGTGGAGACGGATGATCCTCGCTTGCCGGAATGGCTACGGCCATTCAACGGCGGTGTGCTCGTGCTCTGGATCGATGGTGGTACCTACGCCGCCGGTGTCGGTCTCAAGAAGCACAGCGATCTCGGGTATGAGATCTCTGTTGGTACCGATCCCGCCTTTCGTGGTCGGGGGTACGCTCAGGCACTGGTGGCACAGGCCGCGCGGTCGATCTGGGATCGCGGCGCGATTCCGCTCTATCAGCATGGTACCCACAATGCGGCCTCGGCCCGGGTTGCGGAGAAGGCCGGATTCCCCGATCGCGGCTGGCATTCCGTGAGCATGGGATAATTCACCCCACGACCGGTTTTGTCGGAGTGAACCATGATCTCCCCCATCCCTACACGTGCACACCTCCGTGATCTCAGCGAGTTCGCCAGGATTCAAACCGCGTCGTTTCCCCCGCACCTCGCCTACAAACGCTGGATGCTCTTCGTGTTCTGGTGCTTTCCCGGCGTCACCTTTGCTGTGACGCGAGATGGCGAGAAGGTCACCGGTGGCATCATCAGCGACACCCACCATGGCATGATCCGGATCATGAATATCGCCGTCCATCCCGACTACCGCAGGCACGGCATTGGTCGTGCCCTGATGCGTTCCGTATTGGACGCCCGACCGCACGATTCCGCTGTGCTCATGGTGCAGGAGGAAAATACCGCAGCCCAGGCTCTATATCGCGAGCTTGGATTTGAGCAAAGCGGGTATCTGGGTGCGTATTACGGACCCGGCCGTGGCGGTATCGAGATGACCTTGCGACGAGGCTAATCCAGTCGATCCACATGCCAGCCGATGCGGTCGACACCGGGGATCTTCTCCATGCGTCCAACCACCTCGATCGCATCGTCGGCATTGTGAACCTGTATCCGGATCTCCAGCACCGACTTCTTTTTGTCGACCGTTGACTCCAGATCAAGCGATGTCAGAATGAATCCCGGTTCTTCCAGCGCCATTTTGCGGATATCACGGATGACGCTTGCCGCATCAATAATGTGAAGTCTGACCCGATGCTCCACGGAGTCTTTGTGGAAGAGCGCGCGCTTGACCGGTAGCAGTCCGCCGGTGATGAGCAGCAGAAACCCGGTCGCGATCGTGCCAGTCAGCAGCATACCGCCACCAACCGCCAGCCCCACACCTGAGGCGGCCCAGAGGAGAGCTGCGGTGGTGAGCCCGTGAACGACATTCTGTCGGAGGAAGATGACACCAGCACCCAGGAAACCGATACCGCTCACCACCTGAGCCGCGATACGGCTCATATCATGTTCGCGTCCAGGAATTACGGGAATGCCGTAAATAGAGACGATCATGATCAGGGCGCTAGCCATACTCACCACGGCATAGGTGCGCATACCGGCGCTTTGCTCCCTTCGGGCGCGCTCGATACCGATCGCGACCCCCAAAAGGGAGGCGACGCCAAGGCGAATGATGATATCTATCATCGAAAGACCGCCATCGAAATGGCCGTCCAGGGTAGGAATAACTGGCATACCTTACTCAGTGCGATAACCATCGCGGTTAGCGTTAACATTCTGTTAACGTTTTGCCTAGTATCGCTTAACCAGCCGAACGGTGCAGCGATCCTGGACGCACCGGGGCTCTCTATCGTTCGGTTGAGCCGTAATCCTGGTATGGGTTGATAGGGATGTGCCTACAGTCGGAAGAGGAGCAGCACCAGCGCGCCTACCGCCAGGACAGCGTTCAGAATAGCCCCGAACTTGAGCGGTTTGGCCTGGGCGGGCGGCACCTGGGAAGCGACATTCCACGTCGTCCAGGCCATACCAGCCAGACAGAGGATAAGGATGACGAGTCCAGCTTCGGCCGAATAGAGTAGCCCGATGAACGGTGCCAGCACGATTCCCACCATGGGGATCATCATGCGGGCGTTGACCTTGATTGTGGGTGGTCCGTCAGGATTCTGGTAGGCCAATGCGGTCTCCTGTGCGAAAATCATTGATACGTTCGATCAATGGTAGCCGGTTTACGGAGGGTATGTGAACGATCCGCTTGCGGCAATCTCCGCGCTCCTGCGCGATCTCCCCGCTACGTCTCCTGCAGGAGACGCCCCGTTACCGGATCCCGATGCCAACACCATCCTCCACATGGACAATCTGGCGGCAATGAGCCTGATCCGGGATCAGAGCATCGACTTTATCTACCTCGATCCACCGTTTGCCTCCTCCGCTCACTATTGGCGTGAAATACGTCTTCCCGGTCACACTGTTCGGCAACCTGCCTATATCGATCACTGGCCGAATGGCCTGAGTGGGTATCTGGCGTTTTTGGTGCCACGGCTCGCCGCGACCAGGCGGTTACTCAAACCCACGGGGAGCATCTGTGTCCATCTCGATACTCACAGCAGTCACTACGTGAAGGTCGCGCTGGACGCGATCTTCGGTCCCGAACTGCTCGTTAACGAGGTCGTCTGGCGTTACGGTAAGATGAGCAACACCAGCCGCCGCTTTCCCCAGAATCACGATACGCTCCTGGTCTACGCCGCCAGTTCGGATTGGTACTTTGAACCTGTGCGCAATCAGCCCAGCGAGTATCGCAACCGCTTCTTACGTGACCTCACCGGGAATCAGGTGCTCTATGGCAGCGTGAAACATCGGCAAGACAAGCTCATCCTGCGCCGCATCGCGGCGCGAACCAAGGAGCTGGGGCGTGATCTGCGGGATAGCGATATCCTCTTCGACTTCGATCTCGAGCGAAAGGTGCAGGACGATGTCTTCACAGATATCTCGATTGTGAAGGGGAACGCACGCGAAGGCACCGGCTATGACACCCAGAAACCGCAGCAGCTGTTGGAGCGTCTGATCAGTGCCTACAGTCCACCGGATGGCGTGGTCGCGGATTTCTTCTGTGGCAGTGGCACTACCGGAGCCGCTGCGAGTGCGCTCAATCGACGCTGGATTCTGGCGGATTACGGATTGCCCGCCATCCAACTCAGTCGCTTGCGACTGGCGGCATCCACACCGACGTTTCGCCGTGATCCCGCGCTGCAGTCACCGACGTTCGATATCGATGCGACGGGTGCGATTCGGGATTACCGGCTGGAGGAGATTGATCTCTCGGCAAGCGACGAGGCGATTGTCGCGAGTCAACTCGAGACCGATCCGTCTCCGCTTCTAGTCGGGCGTATCGGTGACATCGTGATCGATGTCTTTGGACGCGAGGCAACACTGCCGGATTGAGTTTGCTACGATGTACGTACGATCATCAGGATCGTTTGTATGCCGTCATTCACACCAGGACATCACACATTGGCTTACAACTTCAACTCACCCTCTCCGTATGCAGGTCCGCGCCGCTCGCCGCGCTGGCCCTGGGTTTTCGCCTCGATTCTCCTGATTGCGGTCGTGGGTGTTTCCACCATCCTGCTGCAGAACGGCCTTTCCTCGGGCGGCAACCAGGGTAATCGGGATCTGGCGCTGATTACACCCACCTCCGAGATCACGATGGCTCCGAGCCAAACGCCGGTTCCGTCACCGACACCCGTCTCCCTGGAGGACTCCACCGAACTCGCGACCGAATGGATCACGCTCTGGATGAACGAAGACTATGCGGCTATGTATCATCTCACCTCCGCCGCGACGCGAGACAACATGACTGAGCGCGCCTTCGTCGACAAATACACCGGAGTTCAGCGGGTTGCCGGTATCAACCGCATCAATGCCCGTCTGGATGGCGAGGTCAATGAGCAGGGGCTCGTCAACGTCGCGGTGACGTACGATAGCGGCCTGGTTGGTGAGATTCCGCAGACGATGGAACTCGCCATGATCCACGAGAGTATGGGCTGGCGCGTTATTTGGTCGCCCTCGCTCATCTTCACGGAACTTGGTAGCAATGGTTGTGTGGACTGGACCGGCGAATCCTTCACCCGCGGCAGGATCCTGGATAGCCAGGGGCGCGTGTTCGCCGAGGATGCCAAAGTCACCCGCGTCAGTGTGGTCCCCGCCGATATGATCGATCCGGAGTGGGCGTATTCCTCCCTCTCCGAGGTGCTGGGTATGGATCGGTCGACGATTGAAGCGCGGGTCAACGCCAATCCAAACGCGAACTGGGAAGTGGTGCTGAAGGATATGCCAGCCGATCAGGAGATCAGCCTGTTGAACTCGCTGGGCGATATCGATGGTGTTCGCATCCATCCGGCCACCCAGCGGCATTATCCCTATGGCTCCAGCGCCGTGCATCTGGTGGGTTACGTGTCGTTGGTTACGGCCGAGGATATCGAGCGCGACAACTCCCTTCTCGAGGGCCAGCTCATCGGACGAACCGGTATCGAGTACGGGGCCAACGATATCCTTTCCGGGAAACCGGGAGGCACGCTCTACGCCGTCGATTGCACCTCACGGACCAAGCGTGCTGAGATCGCCAGTGCCCAGGGACAACCACCGGTCGATATTTACTTAACTGTTGACGCCGAGTTCCAAAAGGCCGTTGATGAATCCATGTACCATGCCGAGAAGGAGATCGATGGCCCCAATGGCAAGAAGATCACGATCGGTCAGCGTGGTGCCGCGGTGGTGATCGATCCGCGCACTGGCGCGATTATGGCTATGGTGAGCCATCCCAGCTTTGATCCCAACGGGATTATCACGGGCAACATCAGCGCGGAGGATCAGGCGCTCCTCGACGATCCGGTCATGCTCGCCTGGCTCAATCGTGCGGTTAACCAGCCGTTGCCAACCGGTTCCATCTTCAAGGTGATCACCACTGCCGGAGGCATGCACACGCTCAATTACACGGATCAGGAATTGCTGAACTGCCCTGCCACCTTTGAGCTCGGTGGTCAGACCTATAAGGACTGGATGATGCAACCAGGCCTCACCGCAGTGGGCATGCTGACACTGCATCAGGCGTTGGTGAACAGCTGTAATACCGTGTTTTATGGCATCGGTGAGCAGATGGATTACGTCGATTCCTATGCCCTCGCGAATATGGCGCGTTCGTTTGGTCTGGGCGAACCGGTTGCGGTACCGTATTTCCCCGCCAATACATCCGGTACCGTTCCTGATCCCACCTGGAAGCTGGAGAACAAGAACGATGGCTGGGCCACCGGCGATAATGTCCTCCTCGCGATCGGGCAGGGAGATCTGACTGCCACACCGCTGCAGATGGCGGTCGCATACGCAGCCATCGCCAATGGCGGTGATGTCCTCGTACCCTATGTGATTGATCGTACCCAGGTGGCGGGCGAGGATGCGGTGCAAGTGGGTGAGCGTCAGGTAAAGAATCATCTGCCACTGTCGGATACGCAGATCGGCTGGATTCAGAGCGCATTGCGGGATCAGACCAGCGATCCTAACGGCTATGGGAGTAGTCGTATCTTTGGTAGCTTCCCCTGGAGCATTAGCGGCAAGACCGGTACCGCCCAGAACGAGCGCGCGAATGAAGATGAGCGACCGCACAGCTGGTTTGCAGCATACGCGCCGTATCCAGGGAACGGTGAACCCGCGGAGATCGCCAGCATCGTCATGTTCGAGAACACCGGTGAGGGCGTGACCTTTGCGGCTCCGGTCACCAAGGAGATTTACCAGATTTACCTGGATCGTTTCCGCGGAGCCTACGTATTGCCGGATACCCGGCAATGGCTATGATCTGTTCTGGATTTGGGCATCACATCAGTTGAATGACGGTCGTTCCACTACCACCCTATTGACATCACCCTGTACACTGTGCGTGGAGCACGTTCAGAGAACGTGAACGTTCCGCTCCCGCCGCATCGCTCGCGGTTGTTGATTGGTCGAAGGATGTCGTGTACCTCAGGCACTTCATCTTGTCCGGTTTGCCATCCATGGCATGAGCCAGAAAGGAGCATTTGATGACAACACAGCTGCTTTATGGCGCCGGCCCTCGGGCATAGCGCCACCAACCAATCGGATCTTGCTGTAATCCAGTGAGTACTCCTGCCCTAATCGCATATCTCTGAAATACCTGTACTGGTGGGCCTTCTTTTGCGTGCATCCGCGCGTCTCTGGCCGTACCGGAACGAGCGCTTGCATAGGAAGCGTGCGCGTGGTGTGCCGCGTAGAAAGGCTGGCCCTTGATGATGATCAACATAGTTATGTAACCGGAATCCGAGAGAATTCACCCATTGATCCAGAGCAAAGGAGCACCCGTGTTTTTGACATTTACCGATCCAGAACCACATCGAACCGATTTCCATTCTCGTCTGGACCATAGCCAGACTGATTCACAACGAAGTGAGACCTATCATGAACACCCGATTGATTACTCAGGCTGAGATTACCAGCCACCAGGAAGCGTTGATACGCGATATTCGCCGTTCACGCACCACATTCACAGTTGCCGGTTTGCGACGACTGGTTGGCAACACCCTGATTGCACTGGGTATGCACCTGCACGGGCATGACCGAAGCACTGCTAATCCGATGTCCCCAATCGCAACAGCGTAGTTACGAGGAGAGAGACCATGTCTGACGATAACGACAAGAAGCCAAAGATCGAGCCCGGAACCGGGCACACACTGCAGTCATTTCTGGTGGGCGAGCATGTCTACCTCCGCACTGTTCAGGAGGGTGACGAGAAGTGGGCCGCCAGTTGGCGACAGGGCTTCATTCGCCGCTCCGTTTCCGCTACCGAAAGCTGGATTGAGGACGATCTCAAGGATGAGGACGAGCTGCTCCTGCTGATCGTGCGCAAGCGCGATGATCGGGTCGTGGGATCGCTGAAGAGAGATAGCTGGAAGCACTCCACCTGGTATAGCGGTTATATCGATCCGCTCTTCGGTGAGCAGGGCGATCATTGGCTGGGCGAGGCATACTGCCTGGCGCTGCAGTGGACCGTGGATGAACAGCACGGTGTGATCGCCTCGGTCGAGCGCGTTGGTGCTGACAAACCGATCATTCTGGAGAAGTTGGCATCTATTGGTTGCCGCATCTCCAGCACCTTCCGCGAAAGCCATCGCGTGGGAGACACGTTCATCGATTGGCACTTCGTTCACTACCTGAACAAGGATTGGGTGAAGACGCTTGGCGATCCCTTTGAAGATGAGAAGCCGCGTTCCGGTACTGGCGAACCCCGACCGGTGATTGCGCCGGTACAGGTTGATGGCGACAAACTGCCGCTGAATGCCGTTCGGGTTGGTCCGCGCGTCTATCTGCGACCGCTGCAGAAGGCCGATGCCGCCAAGCTGGTCGAGTGGAGTCGTCGCGAGACCGAGCCGTTCTGGAGTTCCGGTCGCGATGTGGTGACCCAAACCGCGGTCGAGCGTTGGTTCGAGAAGCTCGGTGAGGATGAGCCCCAGGCATGGGTGCGATTCGCCGTCTGTTTGCGCGAAAACGATGAGTTTATCGGTGCTGTCGGTGTCGATGGCATTGATTACGACCATCGTTGCGGTGAGAGCGAGAGCGAGTTCCACAATGTGGAATATCGCAGCAAGGGGTATGGCACCGAGGCCAAGCATCTGCTCTTCGATTACGCCTTCAACACGCTTGGCCTGCATAGCCTGCAGAGTTGGGTGATGTATAGCAACACGCGGAGTGCAGCAGCGTTGCGCAAGCAGGGCTACAAGGATGTTGGTATCGAGCCCTGGCTCGTGCGTCGTGCCGGTGCCTTCGAGAACTTTGGCACGTATGAACTGTTGGCCGATGAGTGGCGCGCCATGCCGCGCGCAACCGTCGAGGAAGCCGGTGATCTGGCTGGATGACAGTCGTTGCAAGTAGGGGTTGATCTGGCCGCAACCAGTATCAACCCTGATATCCGGCGAAGAGTATTAGGGCGGATACCGATTGCGATCGGATCCGCCCCTACCGGAACCTCAACAATCAAAAGGAAGAACAGTCATGTCTGAAACCACAACCCTGGAGAAAGCGCCGGGAACGGCCTCGCAGGATTACACCTTTCTCGTTGGCGAGAACGTGTACCTGCGGACGTTCCACCCCGGTGACGAGAAGAACGCCACCAGCTGGCGGCGATCGATCTTTCCGAAATCATCTGAACTGGTGGAGAAATGGATTAAGGAGGAGCTACCCAAGGAAGGTAAGCATAAGCGCAGTCACCTTGCCATCGCGCGAAAGTCAGATGATGTCATTATCGGCTCGATGCTGATCTACAACGGCGACGTTGGCATTCGCGTTAACGCCGGGGTTGATCCCCTCTACGGCGAGAACGGTCAGCGATGGTTGGTCGAGGCGCTCGCGATTGCCGCAGAGTGGCAGGTCGACGAGAACCACCAGGCCAAGATGGACACGGAGATCACCTCCGATCAGGAGATTGCCCTGCAGCAACTGCTGCAGGCGGGCTTCGTTGAGACCGCTCGCTGGCGGGAGATGCTGGACAAGAATGGGAAGCGGTATGATCGCATCCTCCTCAGCTACTTCAATGCTGGTTGGGTGGAACGAATCGGTCACCCAATGGAGATGGAACTCCCACGGACTGGTACCGGCGAGATCCGACCTGTACCCGCCAAAGTGGTGCTGGATGGCGATCCTCCCGCTAACGCCGTCATCGTCGGTCAACGCGTCTACCTGCGCCCGGAAGACAAGAAGGATGCCGAGTACTACGAGAAGTCCAGTCGCATGGAGGATGAGGCGTTCTTCGATATCGGTCGACATATCTTCCCGCAGGCGAAGCTGGAGAAGTGGATCACTGACGGCACGGATGATGACTACCCCAAGTACCTGGGCTACGCAGTCTGCCTGCGTGAGAACGACGAGGTCATTGGTTCGGTCTGTTTGCTGGATACCGATTTCGTCAATCGTACGGCGGAGACCGGATCGTTCTTTCACGAATCGAAGAACCGTGGCAATGGCTACGGTTCCGAGGCCAAGCAACTCCTGTTGGAGTACGCCTTCGATGTCCTTGGCTTGCACATGGTGAACAGCTTCGTCTACTTCCCGAATACACGCAGCGCCGCGGCCCTGCGCAAGCAGGGGTACCGTGAGTGCGGTCGACTGTGCTGGCTGTACCCATACGAGGGAGGCTTCGGCAATATGGTGCTCTTTGATTTGCTAGCCTCCGAGTGGCGCGCTTTGCCACGGGAAACCTAGCTAATCAACGTGGACCCGGATCTGCAGACCTGGGCCGATCGCCGCTTGCGGTGTGAGTTGCCCGGGTTCCGGGATTTGGCAGGCCCAAATCCGCCTCCGGTGACGGATTGGATCGGTAGCGGGGTTGCCTCCGCCAACTTCGACGGTGGGGGCAACCCTGCTCAGGATGTTCAATATGACTGAAACAACAGCCAAACCCGAGTTAGGAACAGCGTCGCAGGGATACACCTTCCTTGTTGGAGATGAGATCTATCTGCGCACCTTTGTCCCCGGTGATGAGAAGAACGCCACCAGTTGGCGGCGATCGATCTTTCCTGAATCGCCAGAGTTAGCCGAGAAATGGATAAAGGAGGATCTGCCCAAGGAGGGCAGGAACAACCGCGGCCACCTTGCTATCGTGCGGAAGTCGGATGATATCATTATCGGCTCGTTGGCTTTTCACTACGGAACCATCGATGTCACTATCTCCGCTCATGTCGATCCTCTCTACGGCGAGAGGGGGCAGCGGTGGTTGGCGCAGGCCCTTATCCTCGCGGCCGAGTGGCAGGTGGTGGAGAATCATGAACTGAACTTCATGACCGAACTGCATACCAACCAGAGCATCGTGCTGGAACTTCTTCACCAGGCTGGTTTCGTGGAGACCGCTCGCTGGCGCGAGATGCTGGAGGAGAACGGCCAGCGGTATGATCGCGTTCTGCTCAGCTACTTCAACGCTGATTGGATTCAGCGTATCGGTCATCCGATGGATATCGAGGTGCCTCGATCAGGAACGGGTGCGATCCGACCGATTCCGGCGAAGGTCGTGTTGGATGGTGATCCTCCGGCCAACGCACTCATCGTTGGTCAACGTGTCTATCTGCGGCCCGAGGACAAGAAGGATGCCGATCATTACATCAAAGGTGGTCGGCAGGAAGACGAAATGTTCTGGCATATCGGTCGCCCGCTCGTTTCCCAGGCGCAGATGGAGGAGGAGCTCGCTGAGGGGACGAACGAGGACTATCCAGGATATCTGGCTTGGGCGGTATGTATACGGGAAAACGATGAGTACATCGGTACCGTGGGTCTGAATGATGTCGACTACGTCAATCGGACCGCGGAAACGGGACCTTACTTCCCGTATTCGAAGCATCGTGGCGAAGGTTATGGATCGGAGGCCAAACATCTCTTGCTGGAGTATGCCTTTGAGGTACTGGGGTTGCATATGGTGCGCAGCCTCGTTGCGTTTCCGAATACCCGCAGTGCCGCGGCGTTGTGCAAGCAGGGATACCGAGCGTGTGGTCGTAAGTGTTGGGAGTATCCTCACGAAGGCGGATTCGGCAATATGGTTACCTTCGATCTCCTCGCCTCCGAATGGCGTGCTTTACCGCGAGAGGACGCGTAACGGAGCATCGCCGATGGGCTGCACTTACATGCGGCCGCCGCCGATGCGATCGGCAGTCGCGACGCCTTGTGCTCGCCAACGACGCAGGGCGTCGTATCAATACCGATTAAGGCATGGGTAGGTGAGCCGTAAAACGGTTTTTCGAGGAGCCCACCAGGGGCTCCACTACCGATGATCGTGCGCTGAACAAACAACAGGGTCGATCCAAATTTCTCGGATCGACCCTGTTGTTTCATTATCAAACGGTTCTACGCTTGCGTTACAGGCTCCAGCTGATTCGTCTCCGCGCTCTTCATCGCGGCCAGGGCCACCTCTAGTGCGCGCAAACCATCAACACCCGTCACCGGCACATCCGTATCATTGCGCACGGCCTCAATGAAGGCCGTCACCATTTCCGGATCGCCGGTATGCTCAACCGCTTGCCAGGTGTAGCTCGGCGTCGTTGTCTCGGCGATATCGTAATTATTGTTGTACGCGTTCGCGAACAGCACCCCGAACTCACCGATCACATCCAGTGTGACGCCACCCCAGATCGGCCAGTTGCTCGGTCGACTCCAGCTGGTATCCAGGCTCACTGGCACACCATTACTCAGCTTGAACATCAGCAGACCGGTATCATCACTGACACCACCGGCCAGCTTGTTCCCGCTCTGGGCGTAAACCTCGGTGACTTCAGCACCATAGATGAACCGCAGCACATCCACGACATGGACGGTGTGATCGATAACCGCACCACCACCGGAGAGCGCCGGATCCACGAACCAGCCTCCCGGATTCGTCCCGGGGTTTCGGCCCATAACCGTCAGCGTCGCCCCGAAGTGCTCGCTGTGAACGGCGTCCTTCAGCGCCACGATGCTGCTGTTGAAGCGCACTGGGAAGGCGGTCATCAGCTTGACGCCAGCCTCATCACAGGCTGCGATCATCTCCTGCGCATCCTCAACCGTGGTTGCCAGTGGCTTTTCGCAAAGGACATGCTTGCCCGCCTTGGCGGCGGCGAGTGTCATCGGCTTATGATTGACGTTCTCGCTGCAGATCACGACGCAATCGATATCCATCGCCAGCGCTTCATCGATGCTCGGCACCCATTGGGTTTCAAACATCTGCGCGAACTGCTGGCCGCGCTCGGCGTTGTCATCCGCGATCACCGTGATCTCGACGCCCGGGAGGGCCTTCAGAATGGTGGCGTATCCCACAGCATGAAGGTGAGCAAAGCTCAGCATGGCCACCTTCACCGTACTCGTTGTCATCTCAACGTTCCTTTCGGGTTAGGCCTGCTTGACCGTGCCATCTTCATTGAATTCAATCACGCGATTTTCACGCATCGAATCCAACACCGCGTTCGCCACGATCAGTGTGCGTGTGGCTTCATCGCCATCGACCGGCACGGGCTTGCCGGTGCGGAGGCAATCGATGAATACCAGCAGCTCGCGCAGGTGCGGCGGTGTTACCACCGGTCGCATGTAGGTGAACTGCTTGCTCTGCTGGCCGATGCCCTCGTACTCGACCCCCGTGCTCGGCTCGAAGATGAGCGTGGAGGAATCGAAGGAACTGTGCTTGGCCAGTCCCTTGCTCCCCGCCACCTCGATCGAGGTGCGGAAGGCACTGTGAGCCCAGCTGGCCTCGCAGTGGGCGATGGTGCCATCACGGAAGGTGAGGCTGGCGATCGCGTGATCACGCTTGGTGTGCCAATCCGTGAAGCTGAGACCGTGGGCGAAGAGTCGCTCCACATCGCCGAACATCCAGCGGAAGGTATCGATCTCATGGATCATCAGATCCAGCACCACGCCACCGCTGACCTCGACATCGGCGAACCATGGCGATCGTTCCATCACCGGCGGATTAACGCGGCTACCGCGCACCATCGCGATATCGCCGAGTGTGCCCGCTTCCAGCTGCTCCTTTATCCGCATGTATTCGCTGAAGAAACGGACCACATGACCGACCATCAGCGTGACCCCCGCATCCTTGCAGATCTGGGTCATCGCCATCGCGTCCTCGTTCGTTCGTGCGATAGGCTTCTCGCAGAAGACGTGGATCTTGTGCTTCGCGGCGGCCTCAACACCCATGCGGTGCAGACCGGTTGGCAGCGCGATCAGCGCCACATCGACATCGCCGCTGCTGAACGCTTCGTCCATATCAGCGGTCACTTTGCCACCGATGTGGGCGGAGAGCTTGTTGGCGCGGTCGGTATCGACATCGACCAACCAGGTCACCTCGGCTTCCGGTGATCCCGCCAGGTTGATGGCGTGGGTTCCACCCATACCGCCGGTACCGACAATTGCGAAGCGAACCGGCCTGCTGGCCAGTTCTTCTGCCGTTGCCGGGCGCTTCCCGGCCGAATCCTGAGTGCTCATAAACATCCTCTTCCTGCCCGACACTGGGCTGGCGTGCGATGCGCCCGATACCGCTACTGGCATCGGGAATTCATAAGGCAGCGTAGGTCAGATTGAGGGGTAGCGCAAGGCGGTTGAGAGGTGATCGAGAGCGATACAGTGCTACCCGGGGTACTCCTTGTCTTTGAGACTGGGAGCACGGACGACCAGACCGCGATAGGTTACCTGCACATCGAATGTGCCATGTCTGTTCATCTTTCGTAACACCGCTCAAATACACTCATTGATTGCCGCATAGTCGCATATCGCGGTGCTTACGGGGCCACACGATGTCCTACAATGGAGACGACGTAACTCGGGGCGTACTCAAGTGATCGTACCCGAGGAGCATGAGAGAACTCCGATGTCAGACCCCATCATTCTGCTTGATCAGAATAGAGTTGCAAAGCTCACAGGAGTCCCCAGATCGACAATGAACGATTGGGAGCGATCTGGTGTTTTCATTCCTTCCCCGCATACCAAACGATCTCACGGTCAGCTATCAAAATGGTATTCGTTTCGCGATATTGTCAGTCTGAGTGCTTTACGTAGATTGCGAACACGCGGAAACGTTTCGCTCGCCGAGATTCGACAAGCTGGCGAGTACTTCGCTCGTTGGTATCAAGAGCCATGGTCAGAACTTCGGGTTGGATACCTCTCGGGTCGACTCGTCTTTATGAACCCTATTACCCACATGTGGGAGGGGGTTGACGGCCAGCAAGTCATTCAGGAAATCATGCTGAGCGACATTCCTCGGGAAGTAGAGCGCGAACTACCCGCATTACTTGCCAGATCGGCATCGGATTACGGCCGCATTACTCAACATCGAGGGGTTAATGGCAATAGGCCAACCTTTGCCGGAACGAGAATCATGGTCGATTCGGTGCGAAACCTGGTCAGCCACGGATATTCTGACGAGCGCATTCTGCAAGAGTTCCCAGCATTGGCACCAGCAGATATCGACGTTGTTCGCGTGGAGTTGAATCAGGCGGTTTCCTGATGCCATCGCAACAGCCATTCATTTATCTACTTGATGAAAACCTCCCAACCAGCGTTGGGCGAATGCTTGCTCGATTGGGACGGAAGACGGTGGATTCACGATCTGTTGCTCCAGGTGCTAAAGACGAGGTACTGGTTCAGTTAGCATCGGAGCAAGGTTGGGTGGTGATCACGCAAGATCGCGACATCAAGTTGCGGACACGGGTGTCTGATGTTGAGGAGATTCTGGAGTATGCACCTTCGATTCGAGTAGTAGCTCCCAAAGATCAGACCCTCTCCTTTGCAGTGTTGGAAGTTGCTTTGAACCGAATAGAGGTACTCATCTCATTCGTCGAGGAGCGAAGATATCCCATTCGCATTATTCGTGTGAAAGAGGGGAGTATCAATCTGGAATTGGCTACTGAGATGTTAATCGCATCGTAGACATAGTTGCTTTGAGCTTAACTGCACCA
>JAMLHR010000021.1 GCA_023957015.1 Thermomicrobiales bacterium
GAGCAAAGTGGTGACCTGCGCACCGCGCTGGCAGGCGTCAGGGAGGCTCGTAGTTGCCTTGAATTGTTGCTGGAAGTCGAGGGTCAGCTGGAGCGCGCTCCAACCGTGACCGTCAACGTAGGCACAGTGTTGGTGGAGGTGCAGCAAGTGATCTTGAACGCGCTTGCACCATACCCCGAGGCACGGCTGGCCGTCGCAGCAGCGCTCCAAGGAGGGGGGGTAGTGCTCGAATGACTTCGCTCATGCCCCCGCCGCCAGTGGGGAAGGCTTCAACCGCCGCGACGTTTCGTGAAACTTTGGCGGCTGCACTTGACCCGGTCGTGTTCGCTAAGAAAGTCGGCATAACTCCCGACGCGTGGCAAGAAGCGATTCTGAGGTCATCAGCACGTCAACACATTCTGCTCTGCTCGCGCCAGTCTGGCAAATCCACGTGTGCGGCGATTTTGGCAACGCACAAAGCGGTCTACTACCCCGGAAGCCTGACCCTGCTGGTCGCACCTTCGAAGCAACAATCTGGCGAGCAACTTGCACGAGTGCGGTCGATCTTGGCAGCGGCTGATGCTGAGGCTCAACCGCTCAAAGACAATGCCTCGACTCTCCAACTGCGTAACGGATCGCGGATTCTGGTACTTGCAGCCGATAGCGGCACGATCAGAGGGTACACACCCGATTGCGTGAGTCTTGACGAGGCAGGTTGGATTGGTGATGAGACCTATCGCGCCGTCCGACCGATGCTCGCGGTCTCACAGGGGCAGTTGGTGGTGCTGAGCACTCCTAACGGGCGGCGCGGTTTCTTCTTCGACATCTGGGAGGCCGGTATCGGCTGGGAACGGAGTCAGGTGACCGTGTACGACTGCCCACGCATTGCCCCGGAATGGATTGAGGCGGAACGCCAAGCCATGCCCGAATGGGTTTTCGCGGCTGAATATCTGTGCGAGTTCACAGACACAACGACATCAGCGTTTAGGAGTCTCGACATCGAGAACGCACTCACGGAGGATACAGAACAATGGACACTCTAACGGACGCAATCACGAAGGCACGTCAACGCGCTACGGTGACCGTGGGCCTCGATCTTGGCAAGCTAAGTGACCATACCGCCCTCGTGGTTTCCGAAGCCCACAGGGGCAAGGAAGGGGCAAAAACGCATACGATCCGCATGATTGAGCGCTTGGCTCTCGGAACCTCGTACCCCGATATTTGTGACCGCGTGGCTGAGGTCATGATGAATCTGGAGGGGATGGTTTCAACCCGTGACGATCTCGCAAGGCCAGCGCTGGTCGTTGACGCTACGGGCGTCGGAATTGCCGCAATCGACCTGTTGATGCAACGTGGATTGAAGCCCGTTGCGGTCACCATCACGGGCACTGACAGGGCTGTAGAGCGCGCTGACGGTGTTCTAAGCGTTGGCAAGACGTTCATGGTCAGCAGGTTGCAGGTGTTGCTCCAGTCTGCCCGTCTCAAACTGCCACGGACACCGGAAGCGGCGCTATTGGTTGACGAACTCAAAGACTACGAACTCGAATACACCCCCGCTGGTAACGTGACCTTCAACGCGCGATCTGGCAAGCATGATGACCTCGTGTTGGCATTGGCGCTCGCAGTCACCGTTGACGTGCCCAAAAGCAAAAGGAAGATTCCTGCCAGCGTCCTAGGTGTGCACGGGGTAGCGAGACCGGGCGAGCGCGGGCTGGGAGAACCTGCCAAGGACAAGGGCCAGCACTACCGGAAGGAAATCGTCAGATGACCTACGACCCAACCAACCACGCAACCAACGCGGGTTTTCCTCAACCACGCAACCACGTTGACTCCGAACCGCCGCTCCGATTCCTTGAAGCACAGGCCGCTGCCCGTTCACTTGGCAGTCAGACCGCCGCGCACCTCGCGCTCCAGTCACGCGGCTTAGCTGGCGTGCTCCGGTACCTTGCTGCCCGTGGTGACAGCTACCGCGAGGTACGTGCGTTGCTTAACCTCACCTACGAGGAAATCGACGATGCGCTCTCCGAGGTCAGCGAGTGACCCCCAAAAGGTGCTGCGTGGAGGTGGTCGGAAGGCACCCATTTGGAGGCGTTCGGAGGCCCAAAAACTGCCTAGTGCTGTTTCGTCCACACGCCACACACACGCCACGTGGGTAGAAACACAAAAGCCGCTAATCGCTAGCGGCTCAAAATCCTTGATTCTATAGGGTTTTTCTGGGGTACCTACCGGGTTTCGAACCCGGAACCTCTTGTTCCACAGACAAGCGCTCTGCCGTTGAGCTATAGGTACCATGTTCACGTCATCGAGAAGGAGGTGTAAGCCGAGTTCTGTTCTATATGGTCATCTCTCTCAATCCTGAGGACTGGTCACATCGTCGCCTCTGTGACGGCTCTCGACTTCCGGCCTTGGCGAGCAGCCTGCTAGCGGCCGAATCGGAGATTGCTGCGGGGAGGATTGCCCTTTTCACTCCGCGTCACCGCGGCTTCGTCTCTGTTGCTCTCACGCGATAACTCACGTGCCAATCTGGACTGTCGACCCGGTTTCCCGTGCCTCCCTGGCTTTCACCAGGCACCCTTGCTCTCTGCAGCCCGGACTTTCCTCTGGTGAACAATGCCACCAGCGACCATTCCCTTGCTTCCCGAAAACGTTCACATCTTAAGGTGCGTCACTCACAAGGAGCAACCTGCGATCTGATGATCGCGCGAGTAACTATAGCATAGATACCGGGCACGTGAACCCGATCAGGTCAGCGCAAACATGAGCGCGAATAACGCTGCCATCAACCCCATCGGCACGATATGCCACCACTTGTACATCACGATAATGGCGATGAACTCGCGGATAATCGCGCTCGGCAGATAATACCGCGCCGTCTTGCTCCCGACGCCCTGCGCCTTGAGTCCCACCCTTCGCGCGATCAATGCTGTACGAAAAACGTGGTAGTTGCTGGTCACAAACACGACGGTCACTTCGCCAGGTGCGAGCTTGTCGATAATCATCTTGCTGAAGCGCATATTCTCGTCGGTGGTGCGGGATTGATCCTCCGGCACAACCTTCTCGGCAGGGATCCCGTGATCGATTAGGTACTCGGCCATCGCGAACGCTTCCGACCGGGGTTCGTCATCTCCTTGCCCGCCAGACGGGATCATAATGGCGCGACCACCACCTCCCTCGAACACAGCCATCGCCCGATCAAGACGCGACGCCAGTAGCGGACCGACCTTACCATGTATCAATCCGGCACCATGGACGATGATGAAATCCGGATCCTGCTCCTTCGGCATCACCGTATAGAACCAGCCGTAACTCACCGCACAGAACGCGTTCCAGAGGAAGTAGCCGAAAATCGCACAGGCGATGGTCACAAGCGTCACGATGATGACCGGCGTCGACGTGGCACCCAGGAACGAAAGGAACACACCGCCGATCAGCGCCACGATCACCAATACAGGAAAGAGCCCCACCACCGGACCCAGCATATGGGCCAGTGATACCCCTTCCCGCCTCGCCATCGTCCTTCCATTAAGGATGAGTGCGATTGAGCCCACGATGTAGAGCAAGGGCAGACCGATGACGAGAAACAGCACGAGGATGCCGTAGATACGGACGGCGCGATCGGATTCGGCGTTGAAGGCCGCGATGACAAGCGTCAGATACCCAAAAACCAGCGCCACACCAAAGATGCCAGCATTGAGCATCGACCGCGGTTCGATTCGCCAGAGAACCAGGAGCAGAAGGATCAGACCAAGGGTCAGGAACAACGGAACAATCAAGCGACCAACACTCCAATCTCGCTCATGGTGCATACTCTGCAAATCATAGCGAACCCATGCGTCAGCATGCATTCCGTGAGATAATCCGCCGTATGAGTCAGGCCAGCCAGGTCTTCGGACGCGCTACAACCAACCCACAATCTGAACCAGACCAACACTCCGGAGCGGTGGCCACCGGTAGTGGCATGGCGCGTAGCGCCGCGATTGTGGCGGTGGCCTATGTCCTCAGCCGACTTCTCGGGCTCCTGCGGGAGATGATTCTGGCACGGAAGTTCGGCACTGGTCCGGAGATGGACGCCTACGCCGCTGCCTTTCGCATTCCGGACCTCCTCTTCCTCGTGGTTATGAGCGGAGCCTTCGGCGCCGCTTTCATTCCCGTCTTCGCTGGCTTTATCGATCAGGGACAGAAAGAGAAGGCCTCCCGGCTCGCATCATCCATCATCGCCTGGACAGGTCTCGGGGTGTTGGTGTTGTGCGGATTCGCATTCATCTTTGCCAGCCCGCTGGCCCACATCGTTGCCCCGGGATACGACAGCTACACGCACGATCTCACGGTCGATCTGATGCGACCACTCCTGCTTTCACCGGTTTTCCTGGGGTTGGCAATCGCCTGCAAGGGTATCCTGGAGGCGCAGAACCTGTTCACGCTGCCGGCGTTCGCACCGGTTCTCTACAACCTGGCGATCATTATCGGCGCGTTCTTCTTCGCTGATAAGTTCGGTATCCAGGCGGTGGTCTGGGGTGTCATCATCGGTGCATTGCTGCAACTGCTCCTGCAGGCGCCGGCAGTGTTCCGATCCGGTCTCAAGATCAAACCGACGCTTGATCGCCACATTGAGGGATTGAGCGAGGTCATGCGGCTGCTTGGCCCACGTGTCGTTGGTCTGGCCGCATTCCAGATCAACTTCATCTTCGTGACCGCGTTTGCTTCCGTACTTGGTCCGCAGTATCCATCGGGGCTCAACTTCGCCTGGCTGCTGTTAATGTTGCCGCACGGCGTACTGGCGTTGAGCATGAGTACCGTCGCCTTCCCCGGTTTGGCAGCACTCTACAGCCGCGGTGATCAGGAGGGCTTTGGTCGACTAATGGACCGCACGATGCGGCCATTACTTTTCCTGAGCATCCCCGCAAGCATCGCTTTGGCGATGATCGGTCGCGAGGTGATCATGGTCATCTTCGAGGGTGGTCGCTTCACCAGCCAGTCGACGGATATCGTCGCCGGCGCATTCCGCTGGTTCGCGATTGGCCTGGTTGGGTATGGACTAACCGAGATCATCACGCGCGTGTTCTACGCGATGAAGGACACGATCACACCGGTCGTCACCGGTATTCTGACCGTCGTCCTCAATGTGATCCTGTGTCGATTGCTGATGGAGTCGCTTGGTGTCGAGGGTCTCGCCATCGCCCTCACGGTGACGACTGCCTGCGAGGCTCTGATCATGATACTGTTTCTACGGCAACGATCAGGGCAGATCTTCAGCGATGGCTTCTTCGCCTGGTTGATGCGCACCGGTGGCGCTACGGCGGTCATGGCTATCGTTATCGCGATCTCACGCGGTTGGCTGCATGATGTGTTGGCATCGGATACCAACTTCGTCATCGGTGCTATCTATTTCCTCATCTGCATGGGTCTGTACCTGGTGACATTTGCCTGGGCGGCCTGGCTCTTCCGCATCCCGGAGTTACTTGTCGTCACGGATCGCGTCTCGAGGATGATCCCGGCACGCATTCGCGGCTTGATTCCTGGTCTCTAGCTTCCCGCTGAAAAAGAGAGAGCCGATCGGGATGTCGTTCCCGACCGGCTCTCCTCGCGTCTACGGACGGTTCATCTGCCAATCTACGCCCATCACAATCCACTGACCGTTCTCGAACCTCTGCATCAGGAAATGACGCGGCCGAGGATCGAGCGCCTCATCGGTATTCACCGGAACAAGAGCAACGATGGCAATCTTGTCCTTGAAGTACGCGTCCGTGCTCATCGTCCAGATACCCTCGTCGCCTGGCTGTGTCTGGAGACGAAGACGATTCACATCTTTCGCTCCCAGCGCAGTGAACACGCTGTTTCCATTCGCATAGTATCGATTCGGACCGATCATTGTGATCGTGGCCATCACATCCTCTTCCGTGCGGAAGACGGGATGGAACGAGAGTATCTCCATCTGAACGAAGGAGGGATCCATCAATCCCCACACCTGGTACGAGGTGCCATAGAGCATACAATCCCAGAACTGCTGGGTAGCAGCCTTTGCCTCCCCCACCGGAAAATCATCGGTATTCGTCGGTATGTCCATCATCTGATCGATCAGTTCGTGAGGATACACAACAGGCTCGAGCTCCGCATAGCGCAGATCCTCACTCCCAATCTCCTCGGAGTCCGAATCACGATGTAGCCAATCGGCACCGGTAACAGGATTCCTCACGATATTCAGTACCTGATCAGCGGTGAGTGGCTCGGCGGTGCAGGCGTCCGCAGTTGGCGTGGCCTCTCGATAGATGCGCGCAGGTGCCATAGAGGTTGCTTGCGGTGACGCAACCATGGCGAGGTTGCCGTTATCGCTACCTGGTGCCGTTGGTGGGAGCGTCATCCGCAGTGTCGCTGCCACCAGCACTACAGCGATACCAGCGACCAGCAAACTCCACCATTGCGAGCGAGGGCGCGAGTTAGCCGGTAACGGTGTACCTAGTACCATCTCCATATCTGATCTCCTTTCCGCTACCACCACCGATGGTCGCGATACACAATCCGGGCCGAATGCGCTCGGATCTGCAGCTTCCGACCGCTCCTTGACTCGGGCGATATCACGCATCACGCGGTACCTAACTCGCTCGGACGCCCGGTCGGCCCCATCCGTTCGTCGGTGGGCACGGTCAAAGGCGACAAAGAATATCTCGGCGAATCGCTCGGTTGGATCGATCTGGCTCACGATGGCTCTCCTTTCGACGCCAGCCGACGACGGATATTGGCGTAGGCGCGAACCTGCGCAGACTTCAATGCGGAGATCGAGAGATCCATGGCCAACGCGATCTCGTTGGTGTTGAGGCCGGCGAGCCTTAACTCGACGATGGTGCGCTGCTTTTCATTGAGTCGCTCCAACACTCCCCGGAGTTCATCCATCTGCATGCGCGCCAGCACCAGTTCCTCTGGCCCAGGGTCGGCATCGACGATATTGGCCACCTCAATGAACAGAGGAAACTCCCGCCGATGTCGCCGCCAGTGATCGCGAACGTTGTTTCGCACCACCATGAATAACCAGGCGCGAAAACTGCCCTGCTCCTGAGGTCGATACTGGTGCAAGCGCTCGTAGACGGTGAGAAAGGAGCGCGCCGCCAAGTCCTCGGCGAGGTCCACATCGCCCACGGCCCGATAGCACATGCGATAGACAGGCTGCGCATAACGCTCGTAGAGGACGGTGAAGTTCTCCGGATCCGCCAGTACGGCCAGAACCATCTCGTCATCGCTGAGCGTATAGAGATCCGACTCCTTCATGCGATCATCGTAAGCGGCATACACGCGCGTCTCCTCTCCTCTCGCGCAGTACAACGCCGATCATCGGCAATTGGTGGCGGTTTTCCGTTGATCTCATTCAACCAGTTCCGTTCGCACCGGATACCCACGAAATCGAACCGGACTGGCTATACTTAGACGGTTATCTGCGGAGGCTTACCTGCCGCATCTCTATTCGGCTGCCTTCTGCTATTCATGGACTGATCTGCTTCGCATGACCAACCCAATCGACACCAGTCACATCCGCAATTTCAGCATCATCGCGCACATCGACCACGGTAAATCGACTCTGGCTGATCGCTTGCTGCAGAGCACCGGTACGGTATCCGAGCGCGATATGCACGAGCAGCTGCTCGATTCCATGGATCTCGAGCGCGAAAAGGGCATCACCATCAAGGCTCGCGCGGTACGGATGAACTACACCGCCAACGACGGTGAGACATACGAGCTCAACCTGATCGATACCCCCGGCCACGTTGACTTCAGCTATGAAGTCAGCCGCAGCCTCGCGGCCTGTGAGGGTGCGCTGCTCGTTGTCGATGCCGCTCAGGGGATCGAGGCCCAGACAATGGCCAACGTCTATCTCGCGTTGGAACACGACCTGGCCATGATCGCGGTGATCAACAAAATCGATCTGCCGAATGCCGATCCCGAGCGGGTCGGCAAGGAAGTGGGAGACTTCATCGGTCTGATCGAGGATGAGATCATCCCGGCCAGCGCCAAGACCGGCGCTGGTGTTCCCGAGATTCTCGAGGCGGTCGTCAAATACATCCCGGCTCCGGCCAACGATGGCGCGGACAAGCCATTACGGGCACTGATCTTCGACAGCCACTACGATGCCTTCAAGGGTGTGATCGCCTACGTCAAGATCGTCGATGGTGAGCTTAAGACGGATCAACGCATCAAGATTCTGGGCACGAACAAGCACGCCGATATCCTCGAGATCGGCTGCTTCAGTCCGAATATGACCCCGCTGGACGCACTCCGTACCGGCGAGGTGGGCTATATTGCCACCGGTCTCAAGGTCGTGAAAGACGTTCAGGTTGGGGATACGATCACGACGTTCGATCGTCCAGCTACCTCGCCCCTTCCCGGCTATCAGCCAGCCAAAGCGATGGTCTTCGCTGGTCTCTATCCGGTCGATTCCGAGGAGTTTCCGGACCTGCGCGATGCGCTGGAACGTCTGCAACTGAACGACGCCAGTCTCACCTACGAGGCGGAGAGTTCGGCGGCGCTGGGCTTCGGCTTCCGCTGCGGCTTTCTCGGTCTGCTTCATATGGAGATCATCCAGGAGCGACTTGAGCGCGAGTTCGATCTCGATCTCCTCGCCACAGCCCCGAGTGTGGAATACGAGGTGCTACTCAATAGCGGCGAGGTGAAGAAGATCGATAACCCCTCGGATATGCCGGATTTTGGACATATCTCTGAGATTCGCGAACCATGGATGCATCTGAGCATCATCACACCCAGCCGTTATATTGGTACGATCATGGATCTCACCACCAACAAGCGCGCGATTCCGGGCGATATCGTCTATCTGGATGAAGAGCGCGTGCAACTCAAGTACGAGATTCCGCTGGCGGAGCTGATCGTCGAGTTCTACGACCAACTCAAGAGCCGTACCCAGGGCTATGCCAGCCTGGACTACTCCTTCGCCGATATGCGTGCCGCCGATCTGGTCAAGCTGGATGTACTGGTCAATGGTGCCAGCGTCGATGCCCTCAGCATGATCTGTCACAGAGACGATGCCTACTACAAGGGTCGCGAGCTCGTGCAGGCCTTGCGCAAGCTGATCCCGCGGCAGATGTTCGATGTGCCAATCCAGGCCAGTATCGGCAGCCGCATTATCAGTCGCGAGACCGTGAAAGCGATGCGCAATAACGTGTTGGCCAAGTGCTATGGCGGCGATGTCAGCCGCAAGCGCAAACTGCTGGAGAAGCAGAAGGAAGGCAAGGCCCGTATGAAGATGGTCGGCAGCGTCGAGATTCCGCAGGAAGCATTTATGGCGGTGCTCAGCCTGGGCAGCAGCGCCGACAAGGCGGAGAAGAAATGACGGCTGCTATCACCATCGTCGGGCTCGGGCCTGGACCGGTCGATCTACGCACGGTGAGAGCGCAGCAGGCGCTAGAGACCGCCGAGCATATCTTCGTGCGTGGTCATGGCGACGTTGATCTCTCTGATCTGCTGAGCCGACCGAATGTGACCAATGTCCGCGATTTTCACGATATCAACGCCACCAATCGATGGCATCGCGCCGCCGAGGTGATCATCGCCAGCGCGCGCGTATCGCCCGTTGTACTGACAATACCCGGTCATCCACGCTTCGGCGAAGGACTGGTCGATCTCGTATTGGCGCAGTGTGAGGAGCTGGGGATCACCACCGAGGTGATCGATGGCATTTCCGCTACAGATATGCTCGCCAGCGCACTGAACATCGATCCGATCCATCACCGTGTGCAATTGATCGCAGGGTGGGCACTCCGCCGGATGACGCCGGAAGCACCCTTCGATGGTGGTCTTGTTAATCTGTCACCACATCTGCCGGTGCTGATCACGCACGTCTACGATCACGAAGCGCTGACAGCGACACAGCAGCAACTACTCCGTATCTTTCCGGCCGATCATCCCGTTGAGATGATCTCGTCGGCTGGTCTGGATGCCGAGTCTCGCCTCACAACGACCGTTGGTGAACTTCCCAGCCAGTCGGGTGGATGGCTACTCGCGCTCTATGTCCCGGCCCTCGGTGAGCTCATCGCCACTCGCGCCGCTAACTCGTTGCAGCACATCATGGCGCGATTGCGCCGCGAGGATGGCTGCCCCTGGGATCGTAAGCAAACGAATGCCTCGCTCGCTCCCACGCTCGTGGACGAAGTCTACGAGATCATTGATGCGATCAATGCCGGGGACGATGCCAATCTCTGCGAAGAGCTCGGCGATCTCCTGATGCTGATCATGATGCACGCCCAGATTGCCGAGGAGCGCGGTGCGTTCACGCTGGAGGATGTCTATCACGGCATCGTCACCAAGATCGTTCGCCGCCATCCGCATGTCTTCGGCGATGACGCTGCCGCGAATGCGGAGGAAGTCGTCGGCTTGTGGCAGCGAGTCAAAGCCGAAGAGAAGAAGGCCAATCCAAAACCGGAGAAGGCTAGCGACGGTCAGCCACACAGCATGCCCGCGCTGGATCGCGCGGCGCGCGTATTGAAGAAGCATCCGATCGAGATCACCGAGGTGTCATCGGGAGATGAACGCCAACGCGCGCTGTTGGATGCCGTGGCCGCGATCGTTGCCGTTGGCGATGATCCCAATAAGGTCCTCAAATCAGCCCTGATTGATCATGTGAATGTCGGCAATGCCGCCGACGAGGAGAGATAACCGTGCATGCTATTGATGTTCAGCCGGATGCCATTGGACGTATTACCTGCGGCTCGCTTCGCACCAGTCACGCAGGCGAGAGCGTAACGCTCAAGGGGTGGGTGAATCGACGTCGCGATCTGGGTGGGCTGATCTTCATTGATCTCCGCGATCGCTTCGGTATCACCCAGGTGGTGTTCAATCCAGAAGTCGACGCCGCCGCTCACGAGACCGCGAACAAGCTCCGCAACGAGTACGTGATCGAGGTTCAGGGTGTGGTCAACAATCGGCCGGAGGGCACCGTCAATCCAAAGATGGTCACCGGTGAAATCGAGGTTGAAGCGCATCACATCACAATTCTGAACGAGAGTAAGACACCACCGTTCTATATCAACGAGGATGGCGATTTCGACGAAGCCCTGCGCCTTAAGTATCGCTACCTCGATCTGCGTCGCCCGCACATGCAGGAGATCGTGCTCCTGCGACACCGCATCGTTAAGTTCATGCGCGATTTCCTGGACGAGCGTGGCTTCGTCGAAGTCGAAACACCACTGCTGATCCGCTCCACACCGGAAGGCGCGCGCGACTTCCTCGTCCCCTCCTCCGCGCAGCCTGGCGAGTTCTATGCCCTGCCGCAGAGTCCGCAAATCCTGAAGCAACTGTTGATGGTCAGCGGTCTGGATCGTTACTTCCAGATCGCGCGCTGCTTCCGCGATGAAGCGCAACGAGCCGACCGTCAACCGGAGTTCACCCAGCTTGATATCGAGATGAGCTTCATCAAGCCAGATGATCTTATGGATCTAATGGAAGCGTTGATGATCGAAATCACCGAGCGCTATACCGAGCGCGAGATCATGCAGAAGCCGTTCCCGCGCATGACCTATCACGAGGCGTTGGACAAATACGGCAACGACCGACCTGATCTCCGCTTCGGTATGCAGCTACAGAACGTGGGCGCGGCACTGGCGCACACCGAGTTCAAGGCGTTTGCCGGTGTCCTCGCCGCTGGTGGCGAGGTGAAGGCGATCGTCGTGCCGGGTTGTGCGGATTACACCCGCAAGCAGATCGACGAGATCACCGAGATCGCGAAGGCCAATGGTGCCAAGGGTCTGGCCACGATCCAGCTCACCGCCGAGGGTCTCAAGAGCCCGATTGCCAAGTTCCTGAGCGAGGACGAGCAGGCGGCGCTCACCACTGGCATTGGCGCCGGTGAAGGCGACCTCGTACTGATGGTCGCCGACCAACCGGCAGTCGTCGCCAAGGCGCTTTCGGCGCTGCGTGACGAGTTCGGCAAGCGCCTCGAGCTCGCCGATCCGAATGTGATGGCGTACGCGTGGGTAGTCGAGTTCCCGCTGCTGGACTGGGACGAGGAAGGTCAGCGATGGGACGCGACGCATAATCCCTTCTGCGGCTACTTCGAGGAAGACGAGCACTTGTTGGAAAGCGATCCCGGTAATATCCGCTCCAAGCAGTACGATCTGGTTGCCAATGGCAACGAGCTCGGCGGCGGATCGGTGCGAAACCACAAGCGAGCACAACAGGAGAAGGTCTTCGGCCTGATGGGACTCAGCTGAGGAATTCAGGAGGATCGCTTCGGCAGCATCCTCACTGCGCTGGAGTATGGCGCACCGCACGGTGGTATCGCCTTCGGACTCGATCGCACCGTCATGCTGCTGGCCGGTGAGGAAAGCATCCGCGATGTCATCGCTTTCCCAAAGAACAATCGTGGTGTGGATGTGATGTTCGAGGCTCCGGCTCCGGTTGAAACCGAGCAATTGGATGACCTGGGTTTGGCGCTGAAACCAGCAAAGGCACTGGCCGACAATCCCGTGCGATCGCTCCCGCTCAGCCGAGCGGACACGCCGTCCCGCCACTACGACTGAGAACCAAACGCCAGATGACTGCCCTCCTCTCCTCCGAGGCAGGGCGGTCATCTTGTTGAATTGCCTAGTAGCGCTCCCAGGTGGCCATATCCAGCCTCTCCGCCAAGGAGCGCAAATCCCTTTCCGGATCACCGCAAACTCCGGATCGTCGAGGGATTTGCCTCCGACAGCCACGGTGTGGATGTCGGCTTCGCTGTACCATCCATGACGAGTGATCCGCGGGATCAAGATCTGGCTCAAGATCATCACCGTCAAACTGGGCAGAAATACAACCTCAATCGAATGTGATCCTTGATCTCGTTCACGTAGGTAAACACACCAAATGGATCCCCGATTCGCACGGATAGCCCGAACTCCTCCTTTATCTCTCCTTCCAATCCAGCTTCCATTGACTCGCCAAAGTCAATGTGACCTCCAGGTAGCTCATATACGCCCGGGAGGAATTTCTTCGTGTCTGCACGTTTTGCGAGAAAGACGAGAGGTATACCGTCAATTCCTGTGGATGAATCCACAGGCAGTTAGCCTGGGCTCCCTCAGCCAGTGTCTCGCTGTCGCCTTGTATCCGATCCAGGCTCTCATTTACATAGCATCCTTTACTCCACTGGAATATCGAAGATCGAGAGGATGCCGCCAACCGGATCCTGGATGACCGCGTATTTGCTGGCACCCATCGGTCGCACGTCGCCGAGTACCTTGCCACCACGCGCCACAACTTTCGATACTGTTTCATCCACACTGGCGACCCGGAAACAGACGACCCACTGATTTGCGGGCTGGTTGATGTTCGGACCACGCAGGTAGCAGACACCAGCCGCCGGAGCGCCTTCCGGTGTCATCATCATATAGTCGTCATAGTCGCCCATCGGTACGGGACTCGGACTCCAGCCGATAGCATCAGCATAGAAATCGCGCAGCTTATCGGCGTTTTCCGTCGTGATATCGGCGCTGATGATGCTGCCGACGGGTGGTGGTGTGTAGTCGCTCATAGGGAACTCCTTCTCTGTTGTTCTGACCGCTACCTAACACTAGCGTACCGGGAGCGAAATCGATAGCCGATTCATTGCGACCATCAGGGCGATCTATACTCAGGTCAATTGCTCATCCTAAGTACCCAAGAGAGGAAATCATGACGGAGATCGCGGATCACGACGCCTATATCGCTGCCGCACCTGAGCAGTTCCAGCCCTCCCTTAGGCATCTGCGCGAACTATTGGCGCGTACGCTACCGGACGCCGAGGAGATCATGGCCTACAACATGCCGGGGTTCAGGATCGGCGACACGATCGTCGCGGGGTACGCGGCGTTCAGCAAACAATGCGGTCTGTATGTCCAAGGCGGATGCTATCAGCCAGTGTTCAGAACGCATCGCGACTGCCGGTCTCAAGGCAGCCAAGACCGGTGTCACCTTCTCGCTACGTAAACCGATACCGGATGATCTCGTCGTTCGACTAGCCCGGGCCTCACGCGAGACTGCAAAGAAGCAGGAGCCGATTAACCCAATTGTTCATTGCCCAGGTTGTGAAGCCAGTACTTCGATGATAATCTAACATTGACACCCATCGAAGGAGTACTACATGGTAGACAACACAACAATCCAGCAACGGGTGGTGATGCTCAAAGCGATCGCCGATGAAACGAGGCTCCGGATTCTCGGACTACTCGCGGAGGAGCCACGCACCGGGAAGCAATTGGCGGATGCGCTCGGACTCACCGCACCGACTATCAGTCACCATATGCGCCGACTGATGGATGTCGGTGTGGTTATGGAAGAACGGGATGCCCAGCGGCATATCTATGCCATCAATGGAGGGCTGCTCCGCGCGGTCCGAACCGAGTCCTCTCCAGAATCAGTCAAAGCGGAAGGCGAACGTGCCCGCGTGATGAAGCATTTCTTCAAGGACGGTCGGCTCACGACCATTCCCGCGAATCGGAAGCAACGCGTTCATGTTCTGCATTATCTGCTGGAGCAATTCGAGCCAGGGCGTGAGTATCCGGAGAAGGAGGTCAACGCGCTCCTCCGCACCTACAATGAGGATTTCGCGACTTTGAGACGCGAGCTTGTTGACTACGGATACTTGAATCGCGACAAAGGTATCTACCGGGTAGCGACATCGCTCCCAAAACGGTCACGCAACGTGGGGCAGGAAATCCCTGCCTATGAGGCCGACTGGTTGCGTGCGCTCATTGCGGCCTCAATCCTGGTGGACTGATGGCGTGAGACCGTGTTGTCTGCCATAAGGCTCCGAACCCGGACAACTCACGGTCGCGATTCGTGGCTACTACGAGTCCATCTACATCGCGACCGATCGGTCCGAGTCTACGATGCCCGCAACCGCACTTCGGCCACCAATTGGTCCAGCATGGTCTGGGCCGATTCGCTTTTACGGTCATTGGGTTTGACGGTGCCATCGGTCTCGAAATCGGTGAATCCGTTCAACCCCACTTGCGCCCGGATATCGAACATCGAGAAGTTGGCGAGGATCTGTCGCCACTGCTCGATGGCGCGGGAGCCATCAACGGAACCGTAGCCGACAAAGCTCACCGGCTTGTTCGTCCATTCCGGCGCGACGCTGTCAACGGCATTCTTGAACGCCCCCGGTACACCGTGGTTGTACTCGGCGGTGACAAAGACGAATCCGTCGCAGGCATCAATGGCTTCGCTCCACCGACGCACATTCGCCGATTCATACTGCTTCTTCGCCTGGGCCGGGTGCGTCGGCGACGTCAACAACGGCACATCAAACGACTTGAGATCGATCAGCACGTACTCCGCATCATCGCGAGTGCGCGTTTGCGCCAGCAGCCACTCGCCAACCTTGATCCCCTTGCGTTCTTCGCGAATCGAACCCACGACAATGCCGATCTTCATCTATTCACTCCTGTGATGTGCACGGTGCTATCTGAATCTGATTGAGTAGCTATTACACATAGTAACTACAACGGGTAGTGTACCTGCGCGGGCATCTATGAAGTACGCTTCACCATGACTGTACAACGACACTTCCTCTGGAGACTGCTTGCTATGGACGACGAACTCGAGATTCAACCGTGGCCCGTGCTGGAGCTGATCGGACGTGCAGTGGCGTTAACCTCAGTGGCCCGGCGCGGTCTGATGGAGGTCGATGAGGACGACGATGTCTTCACTCGCGAGACCGACCGTTTCGAGCTTAGCACCTGGGTCCGCACCGAGTTGACAAACTGGATCACAGATACCGAGCTGGAAATCATCCAGACGCCAATCGGCAATCTCACCGAAGAGCAAATGCTGACGGCAGATGAAGCGCTCTCCGCTGCGGGCGCTGTCGCCTGGGCACTCCGCGGCGTGACCGACGAGTACATGCCGGTGCCGGATACCGAGGAGTTCAACGCGGCGGTGCTCGCATGGGCTCCAACACCGTGGGACAAGGTTCGCAATCTGCAGAAACGGGTACGACTCCGCTCCGATGAGGATCTGGCGGGCGAACGTGAACGCATGGAGCTGTGGTACTGGCGCAGTGGATTGGTCACTTCAGAAGAACTGGATGAGGTGGTCGCGGAGATCAACGCGGCCGACCTAATGCCAACAGCGGATGGAGATCTCGCGGTCGTAGGCGGTATCGCCTACGGCATGCTATCGGAAGAAGCGCGCGATGATATCGCCTGGGTTGCCGAACAGCGCCTGCGTGCGCTGAACTGGGTCTGCGGGTTCGGTGATTCGTGGGAGACAGCGCCGTTGGAACTGGACTAGCTGACTCAGAACCGCAATTATCGGTAGTCGTGCCCCTTGTGGGTACCTCGTGAGGCTCGCTTCCGATTAACGATCCTCCCCCCGGGGCGGCCACGGGGGCCGCGGCTACCGATCGCTCGTGCGCCCCGTCAATTATCGGACCGTTTACCCCTTGATGGTCGCCAGGGCGTCCTCGACGCTCAGCCGCTCACCGAGGTAGATCGGGGTATCAACCGTGGTATACGGGCGGACCTCAGCGGTGCGCAGCTTCTTGGCCATGTTGATGATCTCTTCTACGGTGTTGCCTTCGAGCGCGATGGTGAACTCCTGATCCGCGACACCACAACTCTCAATCGTGTTGGTGGCGATATCCGGGAACTCGCGACCCAGCTGACCGTGCTGAATCATCAAACGGCGACGCTCCTCAAAGCCGATCTGGTACCAGTCATGCGACTTGATGAACGGGTAGACGCTCATATAGCGGAGCGGTCCGACGCCCTTCATGAAGGCAGGTCCGTGGGTGGGATCGTACTTGTTCAATCCCGCCATACCAACGTACGCCTCGACCTTGCGCATGGCGCGACCGATAGTCGTGCGATCCAACTTGCCAGCCAGAGCCGTCAACTGATCCAGGTTGGGTGCATGTACCCACACGATGAGATCGGCACGGGCATCCAACCCCATGCAGCTGTACACACCGCGAAGCGTAAGATCGGCATCGACATCGCTCAGCACGCTGGCGAACTCCGCCACAACGCTATCCCAGCTACCATGCGTCGCCTCGCGCCAATCATCCTTGCGCGTGAATAGCCAAAACGCCGAGTACTGGGTGGTAATGACCGGTTGTTGAGACATGACAGAAACTCCTGCACCATCAGGCGAAACGCCTTGAACATACTCACGCGAATCATCGTATCACTGATATACGAGTTGTTGAGTCAGGATTTACCCGGCAACGCGCTGTGACCATCCATACCACAAAGATCAGTTAGGGATAGCCACCTCAACCGTTGCACGCGAATCCGTAAATCGATCGAACGACGCGCGAATCTCCAGCAGCCAGTTGCCTGCCAACGGAAGCGTCACCTCCCCCATGTAGACACTGTCCGCATCCATCTCCAACACCTGCACTATCGGACCGAGCCCTTGCTCAGGTAAAAACCAACTAAGGTTAAGCTTCTTACCAGCTTGCGTCATATCTCCTTCTGGATCAAGGAGATGTGCTGTGACGTGATAACGGTGTAGGCTAACTTGCTCCACCATGATATGGACGGAATGATCCGCATCCAACTTGCTCTCACCCGAGTATAAAGTTGTCTGAAAGCCCTGTTCAGCTACCACCGATTCCACGTTTGGATTTAGCTGCACCAACCTGGCGGTTATACCAACAACAATCAGCAGCACGATCAACTCACAAGTCACCAATCGCTTGAGCCATGGCAGTGTCGGCTTTGGAGATTGCGTTGTTCGAGGAACGAGAAGGAATCGATTGAGAGATGCCATACACACTACCATTCCCACCAACGCCGTCTTCACCAGGAGCGTCACACCATAATCGGTATTGAACAAGACATCCCAACTCCCAACAATGGTCACCGCCATCGTCACTCCACTTGCGGCCACTAGGAGCAGCGACCATCCGGCCAATGTGGAGAAACGCCATACAATCGAAGCTATGTCCTCCTCAGTCGCGAATGTCGATCCCTTCCATCTACCAAGAAAACCAAGTGCGAGAACGAGCAGACCTCCAAGCCAGATACCGGCCACCACAATGTGAATACTATCGGAAACCGTCATGAGCCAGACTGGTTCTTTGGTGCGCGAATGACCACTCAGCGTCTGCGATAGAGCAGCCCCCACCGCGAGCGCTAACGAAAGATTCATCCTCATCTGAGGGTGTATCCGCAAGCGCCCCACCGCCATGCCGACTACGAGCATGAGAACAAGCACGTATGCACTGGCCCTGAACCCGCCATCAAGAGTCAGGTATGCATCCCAAAGCTTCTGCCCAACACCGATCGTGCGCCCTGCCTGGATCATTGCTGCGAAGGGAATCTCAATCAACGCACCCACGATAGCGAAAGCAAATAGCCATGTCGTCAGGTTCCTGATCGGTGCCCAATCATCTCGGGCCAGAAGAAAACCAAAGACAAGAACTCCTATGGCAGCCAGGAGTCCGAGATACTTCACGGTTACCGTAGTAACCCGCGCGTTCTCAACCCAACCTGGGAGCGTATCGGTTTCAACACTCAGCGGCTGACGGGTATCGCCGATGGTGAAGCTCACCGTGCCCGTAATGGGATGCGAATCAGCCGAGATCACCCGCCATTGCACCACATATGCTCCATCGCCCAACTCCACCTCAATTGGGATATGAACCACATTGCCGTGCACCATTGGGGTCAGTATCTGCTTGTCAGCGTTTTGCTGAAAGAGCATCGTACCGTTGTCAACGATACCAACCGGCTCGTTGAACTCCAGAACGATTTCTGCTGGAGATGTATCCAGGTGAGAACCATCTGCTGGCGTCACACTCACCAGCGCGGCGTGGCCCAAGGCCGATTGGGCGAAAAGACCGCAACAGGCAAGCATCAACAAGAGAAGGCCCACCCGCAGGTGAGCCTTCTCCACGTGACGCATGAGCGACACGATAGTGACCATTGCCATCCTCGGCTGGTTCCACAATGGTGATCGACGGAGCCGGAGCTTCGAGCGCATGCGGATCCTGACCGTCCTCCGGGATCTCGATCCACGCCCACTCACCTTCTTCACAGCCCTGAACTACCGAGAAGTAGATCGTCTCACCTGCGGCATCTTCCGGCAGAGTCAGCCGCAAAGAGACCATTCCAAAGATGCCATTCTCGACAGGTTCATCAGCGGTGAATGTCACCGTTGCGGTCCGCTCCGTGATCTCCTGACCATGAGATCCAGCAACAGGTGTAGCCAGTGTCTCCATCTCCCTTTCTATGTGCCAGCCAGGCGCAAGAACGGGATTGACACTGACAAACTCTTCCGGAATCTGAATCGCGAGGCTGGTAGTCGGTGATTCGCCACATCCATGACCGAAGCCGAAGGTCACAATGGCTGTACTTCCAGCTTCGTAGGTATCAGCCTTGGCAACAACGTGAGCGGATGCCGGAGTAAGCGTTGAGAGCAAAAGCCCACTAACTGCAACGACAGACACGAGGCTCTTGCGAGCGAAAGTTCGGAATTCCATCTTCTATCTCCATTTGGTGTCCCGTTGCCTTTGGGACATAAGCATCAGCTCTCATTGAGCCAACACCAGGTTTATCAGTTCACGAGAACCGTGACCGACTCGCGCGGATCAACCGCGCAGTTGAATTGATAGGTTCCAGGTTTGTCAAACCGGATCGTGTATGACTGCCCAGGGCCGATCACCCAGGGGCCGGCTCTATTCGCAACGGTATCCTTATTGATCACCGTGATCGCTGCCACCTCACCAGGATTGAAAACGATCTCCGTCGGCACTTCAATCGCGGAGTCAATCGTCGGAACGCTGACCTGCTGAGAAGCACCCGCCGGGATAACGAAAACCAATCCGCCTGGAGGCGCATCATCGTTACTATCGACCAGGAACGCCGCCACAGCGATAAGCACAACTCCAAGGAACACCGCCGTGAGTACCTTTCGATGCCGGCCCAGCGTTACTGCCAACGCACGAGTCTTTGGCTGGAACCCATCGCCTGTCATTGAAACCTCTATCCTCCCTGATCTTTTAGTGTCAGTGATCCGGTGTGCCTTCTGGCATCACTTCAGGAGTCCCATCATGACGACCCAGCATGGGAGCGGGACGAGAGAACACACCAGTAATCACCAGGTCATCAAACTCGTAGGATGAGTCATCATCTGGCTCAGTTCCAACGTGAACATTGATCTCCACTTCTCCGGCCTCTTTGAACTCGAGCTTAAGGGCAAACTCATCGTCCTTATCAAGGCTTCGTGTGAGATCGATCAGCATCACGTGGTAGCCACCACTCTTGAGTTCAACGGTCTCGCCAGCAGGAATCTCAAGGCCCTCCTCAAGCTCCATCATCACCATCACGTCGCCTTCCATCTCCATCGTGTGGATCTCAACGATCTTGGCGACATCAGTGGAACCAGCAATGAGCGTATCCGGTGTATCGCCGGTGTTCTCAATCGTCATGAAGACGGCACCGGTTCCAGAGGTCATTCCGACCATGGGAGTGCCTTCTCCGTGGTCGTGTGCTTCCGGCGTGGAGTCGCCGTGCTGATGCTGAGCAATCGCGCCAGGTATCTTTATTCCGACAGAAAGCGTTGCTAGCGCCAGCGCTTTACCGAGTGTTCGCCTGTTCATTTCACGTCCTTTAGTTGTGAATCATGTTTCGAATGTCTTCTGTCACGAGTTCTGGATCCGTACCAAACGCCCAGTTCGGGCCGAGATTCCCATCGGTGTTTACCGAAAACAGCGTCGTCGTGTGAGACACCAGATAGTAGCTCCCCTGGTCCTTCACCGGTTGCGCTTCGCCAATGACTCCCCAATCAGCTTTGATCCTGGCTGTCTGTTCTTCCGAAGCGGACAGACCATAGATATCTGGATTGAAGAACTCTACGAACTCACCTAAACGCTCTGGCGTATCGCGTGCCGGATCCACTGACACGAATACGACTTCTACATGCTCAGCATCATCACCCAGCATTGCGAGTATCTCGGTCACTTCGGACATTGTTGCCGGACAGTAATCCGGACAGAACGTATATCCAAAGAAGACCAGAACAACCTTATCGCTGTGATCAGATAGCCGAAATTCCTTCCCGTGCTGATCTGTCATCACCAGTTCAGGAGTCTTGCGCGGCGGATCGTAGGTAGCACCATGGAACCTGTATGGTTCCTGTACGCCAAGTTTGATGAACACGATCACAGCAAAGAGCGTAAGGACAAGCATTGCCACGGTACCAAGAATCCAAGGTAACGCCCGCTTGTACGTACCCACATCTATTCCCTTCTTGTTCGATTGTCGAGAGACTGGATGAGACGACACGCGCCAGGCAATATCGTCCGATACCCACTACAACCGTGGTGGGGGAATATCAAGATCATCAACCCGGGAGGCAAGCTCCACTGGCTGACGGAAGAACGTGCGCTGCCCCACGGCTAGGGACTCCGCAACTTTGAACGACTGGGGAACAATGCGGGCACCCACTTCGGATGTATGCGCACCAACTGTTGGACCAAGGTCCACCTGAAACTTCACTGCTCGGCAGGTAGTGCATCCCGGAATCAGCAGGGAGTAGTCGTGGAGTATGTAGACACCACCAACAGAGAAAACTTCTATTGAGGATCTATCGCCTGAGATCGTCAGCACGTCGAGGCCGTGATACTCGCTCCTCCCAAGTGCTGTCGTGTCTGCCACGGTAGATATACAGAGGTACAGAACCAACACTGCGAACAGTCGCAGTGTGACCTTACCTGTAGTCCTGTGAATCGCCAGGAACCGCATCTCTACCCACCAAGCACATAGAAAGTACTGCGCTCCTTCGATTATCTCGATTGACCGGATTTCTGGACATGCCCGGTAGGGGTATCACCCTTTGGTAAACACGCGACATAGAGCAAGAACACTCCTCAACCATTACATGAACACGTTCTTTTGTAGGGTAAGCCCTGACGGACCTCGTCCCAGGAATCAATACATATGTGCCACCTACCAATCCAGTCTCGCCAGCGGTATTGTTGATCTGATGAACATGATCAACGGTGACTGAGTAGCGCCCACTCTCCCCTTTACCTGATTCGAACACCCAGGCCCAAGACCAGGAGAGTAAATTAGTGAAACGAATTGCACCCATTCGGTGGGATCGTCTCCAGAGAACCTGGAGCCGTGTAGTAATCCTTTGTATGACTGTAGGAACGATTATCTCCTTTACCGTCGCATGTGGAGTCAGTAACGATCAGGCGAACCGGGTACCTACCAGAGAGGGAAATATCCCTGTCCCTACGCTCGCAGCGTTCGCTGTACAGCCGCCGGCAGAAGTCATCGCTGCAAATCCCACGTCGACTTTATCAGTGCAAGAAACAGAGCCTGTTCAACAGTATCCAACCGCCGACATACCCGTTGCGGGTCAGACGGTAACAGCAGTGGCTTCAAAACCCAGTGAGGATTCTGACGCAATAGTCCGAGGAAAAAACTTGGTGACTGTTTGCTTAGCCTGCCACTCGACAGACGGGTCTCGACTCATCGGGCCAAGCTGGCTTAACCTGTATGGGACAGAGCGAAAGCTCCAAAGTGGCGAAACAATGATTGCAGATGAAGCATATCTCATGAAGGCAATCACCGATCCGGGATCTGAGATTGCTGAAGGGTTCCCGCCATCAATGCCCCCCTTCACCTTCACACCGGAAGAACTTGCCGATATCATCGCCTACATCAAGTCGCTCAATAGCGACTAAATCAAGAAGGAGTTCAATCTGATCTCAGGTTGTGGCCCGATCTGCTCGGGCCGCAGCCTTTAGAGCGCATTCGCATTGTGTTGTCATCGGAGAGCTTGGTAGCAGGGGAGCTTGTCTCCCCTTCGAACCGCATCTTGAGGGCAGATGCACTGCCCTGCTACCTGTCAACACATACCGCATTGGCGGTAGTAACTGTGATAGGGGATAACTCCCGCTAGAGAGGAACAAACAACGCCTGACGCTGGAACTCAACCAACTCGGCGACACCCTTGCTTCCCAACGCGATCAATTGCTGTAGCGTCTCGGGTGTAAATGGTGCATGCTCGGCTGTCGATTGCAACTCAACGAACGCGCCATCGCTGGTCATAATGATGTTGGCATCGACATCAGCACCGGAATCTTCCTTATAGTCCAGATCCAGCACCGGCACACCATTGACTACCCCCACGCTCACTGCGGCGACATGGGCTATAAGCGGGTTCCTCTTGATCTTCTTCTGCTTCATCAATCCGTCACAGGCAATCGCCAGCGCTACATAGGCGCCGGTGATGCTGGCGCAACGCGTGCCACCATCCGCCTGGAGGACATCGCAATCGAGGATGATCTGGCGCTCACCCAGCGCCTCCATATCGACCACCGCACGCAAGGATCGTCCGATCAAACGCTGAATCTCGACCGTGCGACCACCCTGCTTGCCGCGAACCGCTTCGCGGTCACTACGCTCACTGGTGCTCCGCGGTAACATGCTGTACTCGGCCGTCACCCAACCTTTGCCGGTGCCCATCATCCACTTGGGCACACGCTCATCCACACTGGCCGTGCAGAGGACATGGGTGTTCCCGACCTTGATCAGTGCCGAGCCTTCGGCAAAGGCGTTGACATCGCGCTCAATCGATACCGTGCGCAACTGATCCAGCGCTCGATACTCGCTCCGCTTCATCGGTACAACAATCGTCATCAATGATTCTCCATCGTCTTCTTGTAGATTTCCTGGACGCGCTGCAAGCGGCGATCCAGCTCTTTCTCGAATCCTCGCTCGGTGGGATGGTAATACCGCCGTCCCTTAAGATTCTCCGGCAGATTCACCTGGCCGATGACTCCTTCTTCGTAGTCATGGGCATACCTGTAGCCAGCCCCGAAGCCTTCCTTCTTCATGAAAGTCGTGGGAGCGTTGCGCAGGTGCATTGGCACGGGATCATTGCGCGTCTTCTCGACATCACCGCGTGCTTCGCCATAGGCGGTGTAGAGCGCGTTGCTCTTCGGTGCCAAGGCGAGGTAGACCGTCAGCTCCCCCAACGCCAGAGCACCCTCCGGCATACCGATGAAATGGACCGCCTGCTGCGCCGCGATCGCCAACTGCAAGGCAGCGGGATCGGCAAGGCCGACATCCTCGCTGGCAAATCGCACCAGACGCCGCACGACGTAGAGCGGATCGTCACCACGCTCCAACATCCGGGCCAGCCAATAGAGGGCGGCATCCGGATCTGACCCGCGCAATGTCTTGTGCAACGCCGAGATCGCGTCGTAGTGATCATCGCCGGATTTATCGTAGGTGGCTGCCCGACGCTGGGCTGCTTCCTGCACCAGCTCAAAGGTGATTGCCTTGTCATCGCCGACTCCGGTGGCGGCGAACTCCAACGTGTTCAGCGCGAAGCGAGCATCGCCATTGGCGAGGTTGGCGAGCACATCCAGACCATCCTCGGTGATCTGGAGTCCCTGATCACCCAGCCCCTTTACCGGATCGATCAATGCTCGTTGCACGATTGTCTTGATGTTGTCATCGGTGAGCGACTGCAGGGTGATAACACGACTGCGACTCAATAACGGCGCGTTCACCTCGAAGCTGGGATTCTCGGTCGTCGCCCCGATCAGGATGACCGTGCCATCCTCGACATATGGCAGAATCGCGTCCTGCTGCGCCTTATTGAAACGGTGAATCTCGTCGATGAAAAGCACGGTGCGTGCACCATGCATCCCCAGGCGGTCGTTTGCCTGCGCGATCGCCTTCCGCAGATCGGCGACACCACTGCTAACCGCACTCACAGCAACGAAGTGCGCCTGCGTGGTGTTCGCGATCACCCGAGCTGTCGTCGTCTTGCCCGTACCGGGTGGTCCCCACAGGATCAGTGAACTGAGGCGATCGGCCTCGATCGCCTTGCGCAGCAGCGTTCCCGGGCCAATCACATGCTCCTGGCCAACGAGTTCATCGATCGTCTGCGGACGCATGCGCGTTGCCAGCGGAGCGCGGGTGCTCAACTGGTCGGCCTTGTTGGCTTCGAAGATATCCATGGGTTATTCCGGCGATTCCGGTGCGGAGTTCTCGAGTGTTTCGAGGAGTGTGACTAACTCATCACGCGTGGAGACGTTGAGTTCATCCATCACTTCCAGGACATCCTCAATCACGGCCATACGTTCGAAGATAACGACGGTGTCTTCCTGCTCACGTTTGTTTCGGCGAGCATCGAGATTGATGATCTTCTCTGGCATCAATGCTCCTCCTAGAGAATCACATCTTTCAGCGCCACGGCGAGCATCAGCACGCTACCCACGCCCACGTATTCGAGCATGCGATTGCGCGTCATCGGTCGACCCTCGGCGTTACTGACCAGCAGGCCATAGATGATGTAGAACATCGCGGTCAGCACGGCACCGCCGCCCCAACCCCAGGTCGGCCACCAGTTGAGTGCGATCATCGTCGCCGCCATGATCCAGGCGCCTAGCCCAGCGTGCAACACGCGAACGGGAGTAGCGAGACCGGCTCGCTCAAGGGCTTCCATCAAAAGCAGGAAGGCAACGATCGTCACCAGTGGTACAGCAATCAGATTCTCGAACTTGTTGATGTAAATGGCACCGAAGGCGAAGAACGCCACCACAATACCGACGACTGACCCGATGACGCTGGCGGTGCGGACACTCGGCTCCTCGGCCTCGTCTAGCAGATCGCGGCTCAAAAGCGACGCGGCCATACCGATGAACGCCAGCACCGGTCCAAACAGCAGCATCCAGCGATTGTGATAGGTGGCAATCAATAGCGCTGCGGCGAAGACGGAGACGAACGGCACGACCCAGGCGGTACTAATCCGACTCACAACCGGCAGACCTTCGGCCTCGGCGGCACGAGCGGTCACGTACTCGGAATACTGGGCACCGACACCGGCGAGGATCATCGCCAGAATGCTGACACCCCAAAGGAGCGGAGAGGATCGCTGGAGCATCGGAGGTACGCTGCCATCGCCATCACCGATAGCGATAATGGCGCAGAGGAGCAACGCCGCAGCGATGATCAGCGCGAAGACGATACCTTGACCATAGGTCGGCTGGCGCTCATCGGCATTCTGAATTCCCAACCCGAACACCTTATGCTCGTCTGGTTGCCTGCGTGAGCGACGATCCTCGTACTCCTCGAAGTCGTCCTCGTAATATTCCTCGTCATCGTACGCATCGTAGTCGTCGCTGAGTTCCACGTAGGGAGCCTGTTGCTGCGCTCGGGAGGAGAATGGATTCGGCTTGTCTCGTCTGGCCATGCGGCTATCCTTTGCCACGGATCTCGTCCAATTGGCTCTAGTATACGCTTCCTACCGGTTCTCGCCGGTCAGGTCAGCGATACGCCGTTCGGAAGGCAGGAACCAAGCAGCCGCGGCGGCAACAATAAGGAAGAGGGCCTGGGTACGCACGGCGTTCTGAGTACCGATACTGTCTGCAATTGCCCCGAACACCGGTGCCCCGATCGCTCCCGCCACGAATCCCAGCCCCAGAATGGCACCGCTGGCCAGTCCCGCCTGTCCTTTCATCAATTGCTGCGCCATCACCAGTAGCAGCGGTACAGTGGCTGCCGCCAATAGACCGATAATCGCCGCGAAAACGAATCCGGCGTACCCAGGCCATTGCGCGAACCCCAGCACAGCGGGAATCGTCAGCAACGTGGTGCCGAGAATGACATTGCGACGCCCGTAGCGATCCGCCAGCTTCCCGGTACCGATGTTTCCGAATGCCATACCGAACATGAGCGTGCTGGCCATGGCACCATAAAACGCGGCCCCATACCCCATCTCGTCATACCAAAGCGGTATGAAGTTCTGCAGGCCAAGCGTCGGGAACAACCGCAGCATCTGCGTGCCGATGATGATACCGACGACTGTCCATGGCACGGCGCGAGCGACGGCATTGGCCGCATTCCGATTGCGACCTGGTACGTTGCGATGCCGCATCTGCATCATCAGGAACACAGCAACGGCAACTCCCGGTACCAGCATCGCAGCGGTTCCGCGCATCCCAAAGGCAGCAAATAGTCCCACACCGATCAGTGGTCCGAGACTGCCGCCCAGGATGCCGGCACCCGAATAGATGCTCATCGCTTCGTTGCGACTCTCGCTGTCGATGACGGCGTTGGCACTGATGGCTCCGAATGGGTGGAACGCACCTGAACCAAGTCCTGCCAAGGCCGCTAACACGATCAACATTGGGAAGCTGGGAGCAAAGCCGATGGTGGCGAAGAGCACCGCACTCCAGACAAGCGCGAGTCCCGTCAGCCGCGTGCCGATGCGGTCAGCCAGCATACCGAATGCAGGTTGGCTCAGACTACTGGCACCGGAGTATGCCAACGCCACGAAACCAACGGTTTTGAGATCGAGATCGTAGGTGTCCGTGAGGATCGGATAGAGCACCGGCAGCAAACCGCCAAACATATCGACACTGAAATGCCCGAAGGCCAGCGTCATCAGAGGCTTGTTGCGAAAGACTGAGTTGGTTGCCGCCATGCCCGTCCCTGAATCATCGCGTCCCATTCCCAGCATTGTCGCCGGTCGAGGAGCATTAGCAAGTCCATCGCGGATATCATCGTTGAGATCACCGGATTTGCGGTATACTTGCGTGTTGCTGCGTGTCGCTTGGCGCACGCCCTGTTGTTGTGCCTATCGCAGCCACCATGATTTCCACACCCAAAGGAGTATGCCAGGTATGGCAAGCCCAACTGATACGGTGCAACTGAACGAGGCCGATATCGCCTTTCTCTTGAACCTGCTACGCGATGCAAGTGGTCCCATGACCACCGCAGAGCTGGTGGAAGCCCTGAAGAATCGCAAGGCAAAGTAGCCTCACAGCAGGAGCAATCATTACGATGTCCACCAATTCCAGCGAGATCGTGCTCGCATTCAATGGTGCCAAGAAGCTGCAAACGGCCGCATCCAAGGCGTTTGATGTCATGCGCTTGCGTGGCGCCTTCATGAGTGAGAACTCCGCCATCCGCGTGTCTCTGGACGATTTGGCCGCTTTCATTGAAGTGACTCCGGCCGTCCTCTCCGAGGCCGCTGCTGCCAATCCGGAAATCTTCGCGATTGAGACGACTGACGCAGGAACCTTCCTCGTCACCACGCGCGAGGGTCGTACACCGACCCCGAATGTGGCCGATGCCAATCACACCTTCCAAGCCCGGCTGATGACACCGGAGCCGAAGCCGGCACCGCGTCCGCGTCCGGTTCGCGAGGTTGTGCGTGCCAACCAGGGTTGGGCCACCTATATCGGTGAGACCTTTGGCGGCGATGATCTCGATGAGGACTTCGGCTTCGCCGAGCCTGTGGTCGAGGTCGAACAGACCGTGATCGCCGAACCAGAACCAGTTGTTGAGGCACCGGTCGTCGAAGTAGCTCCGGAGGTCGAGGAAGAACCGACGCCGGTCGAGGCTGTCATTGAAACACCGGTGGTCGAAGAGATCATCGTTGAGGAAGTCGCCGCCGAACCGGTGGTCGAAGAGGTGCAGCCAACGGTTGAGAATGTCCGACCCGAGATTCCGGTGTTCGAGGAAGTCGTCCGTCAGCCAACCCCGACGCGATCACTGGGCGAACCAACCGATTTCTCAGATACCGACGCCGATGCGATTGCCGATGCGCTCGAGTCTCAGTTCTCGCATCACGCCCATGTCGCCTTCTTCGGTGGTCGCTGGATGACAACTGATCGCGCCCATCGCCTCAGCCGCGGCAATATTCGCGATATTCGCCAGTACATTGAGGAGCAGGAGCAGCCTCTTACCGACGAGATGTTGGTTGAGGATGTGTTGCGCGTGCGTCCGAGCAATCCGGAATACGCCAACACCGTGTTTGGCCTGAACTACTGGCTTGGTCGCGAGCGCGACTTCGAGTTCGTTGGTACGCGTGATCAGCGCTTCTGGAGCGTCACCGATCTCCCGGCTCTCGGCACCACGCTGAAGAAGCCAAACGATATCGGTTCCGACTACCGCTTCCTCACCGATGGTGTGGACCCGGAATCGGTCGCCCATCGCTCCATAACCTCGGTGGATCACACCATCTCGTTCTACGAGTGGAATCTCGGTTTGCTGCCATACGACGAGGAGATGCAGAAGCTCTTCCCGGCACCGATGCTGCCGGATCAGCGCAGCGCGGTGTTTACCTTTGAAATCCCGCAGAGCTACACCACCTACCTGGTCGAGCTCCGCTACCCCACGCCAACGCGTGGTGGTTTCATCCTGGGTCTTGACGATCTCTACTTCGATTCGTTGGTACCCGGTGCCATCATCTCGATCAGCGCGACCGAGAACGATGGTCACTATAAGGTGGAGTACCTTGCCGCCAGCGAGCAGAGCGGTCGGTTGCTGGAGGTGGATGACAAGCGTCCGCGCTACCACTTCCGACCCACCACCTACGCCTGTGCCGTGGATGATACCTGGCTGTTGAGCGAGGATCGCTTCCCGAATCTCGCTGGAGCCAAGCCACTGACCGATCGGGAGCGCCGCAAGCTGGCGACCGTGTTGGAGATGACCTTCGAACGTGTGGGTATCCCCGATGGTGACAGTGGCTATCTCGCCTCGTTCGAGGATCTGCTGGCCGCGATCAACATCGAGCGCCCGGTGAGCACGGAACTCCTGCGCAACGAGCTTGAGCTCCACAGCGATATCACTGGTGACGATGCCAACGGATACACCTATGCCGCAGGATAAGTCCGAAGATCAGGAGTCCAATGTCCAGTGGTTCAACATGGTTGACGAGGAACCACTGGATGACGAGATCGATATCGAGCACTACAACTTCGGCATGCCCGAGGTCTCGTTTGAGGATTCACTCGCGGCGATCCAGGGGGATGCATTGGCACCGCTGGATGTGCTCGGGTTCAACCAGATCAGCCGCAAGAACATCCACGCGCTTCGCAGCGTCTGGACCACGCTTCCGGAACAGCATCGGGTCACATTGTCTGACCTGGTGCTGATGGTGGCGCGGGAAAATCCGTATACCGATTTCGGTCGCTTCTTCCAGGTGCTCCTTGAGGACGGGAACGATGCTGTACGACTGAACGCCGCGGCTGGTGCCGGTCTGAGCGAGGATACGGCGCTGATCGCGCCGCTCATCGAGCTGGCCGAACATGACGCCAACCAGGATCTACGCGAAGCCGCTATCCTGGCGCTTGCACCACAGGTAGTTGCCCTGGATATGGGTATGGTCGGCGATGCCCGTGATCGCCAGCGGTTAAGCAAGCTCAAGGGCTGGGCATTGGATACCAGTTGGACATCGGCGCTCCGCGCCGCCGCACTCGAAGCGCACTCATACGATGAGATGGATGAAGATACCGGTGATATCATCCGGGACTTTATCGCCGGTGATGACGATGTGCTGCAGCTTGGCGCCATGCGCGCGATGGTGCAGTACGGTGCCGGTCAGTTCACCCGCTTCCTGGAGAAGGAACTGCTCAGCAACGATGTCGACCGCCGTGAAGCGGCAGCGCAAGCCATGGGGATGAGCGGTGACGAGGCGGTCCTGCCCATGCTTACGATGGCAGCCCGGGAAGATACCGAGTCCGTTGTGCGTGAGGCCGCCTACACATCGCTTGGCAATATCGCCAGCAAGCAATCGTTGCAGGCGTTAATCCAGCTGCGTCAGTATGCCAGCGATGACGACCTGGAGGTCATCGACAGCGCCATTCAGTACGCTCAGGACTTCCAGAATCTGGAGCAGATGGCCGAGTTCGAGATGCTCGAGTTCGAATCCGACGACGATTACGACGACGAAGAGTAGTAATTCGGTAACGGGGGGCACTCGTGTACCTTAAACGCGTGCGAGGGGCAGACGAGCTGCCCTCTGGCATCGGGTTGAGGGGAGACAAGCTCCCCTAACCATATCAAGGAGGGCCGACGGTGTCGGCAACTGCACCCACGCAACTGAATGAGCAGACCTGGGATGCGCTGCTGGAGCACCACGGCGGTCACCTGCTGCAAAGCTGGTTGTGGGGCGAGTTCAAGCGTCGCCACGGCTGGCAACCTGAGCGAGTCTATGTGGAGACGCCTCACGGACTTGGCTTTGCCCAGATCCTCTTCCGCTCGCGCGGTCCGATCAGCGTCGGCTACTGTCCCCGAGGGCCATTGATGACCGGCGATGCCAACGCGGTATGGCCGATCCTACGCGACGAGATCGACAAGGTGGCACGAAGGCGCCGAGCGATGAGCGTGATCTTCGAACCAGATCGCGATCCTGGACTCGCTGGCACCCTGGCGAGTCACGGCATCAAACCGGGTCCGGAACATAACCAACCAGCACGCACGGTGGTGGTGCCACTGGAACCAGACGAGATCATTCTGGGCCATATGCACCAGAAGACTCGCTACAGCGTCCGGCTGGCGATGCGCCGTGGCGTTGAAGTCAGCGTCGCGGACACCCACGATCAAGAGGCCATCTCCGCGTTCTATAACCTTCTGAGCGACACCGCCGGTCGCAATGAGTTCGCTGTCCACTCCCGCGAGTACTACGAGGATTTCCTCGATGTCTTCGGCGATCGAGCCCATATCGCGTTCGCGCACTGGGAAGGGAATCTCTGCGCATCCGTCATCGCCGCCCGATTCGGCAAGATGGGTGTCTACATGTATGGAGCATCGAGCACCGTCCATCGTGGACACGGAGCGGCGTTCCTGCTCCAGTTCGAAGCGATGAAGTGGGCACGCGAGAACGGCTGCACCTGCTATGACTTATGGGGTATCCCCAAAGACGATCCCGAGTCGTTCACCAGCGAGGAAGGGACCTCCATCGCTGGTACGAAGGGCGATGACTGGCGCGGCATCTACCGCTTCAAAACCGGTTTCGGTGGCCAGAAGGTCTGCTTACCCGATACCTTCGAGCGTGAGTACATCCCCGGGTTGCCCTGGCTGGCCCGCAAACTCGGTGTGATCCAGGAGTAATCGTGGCTGTTCGACCTACGGTGAATCCTCGATCAGCAAGACTCTCCGATCTTGCCGCTGCTGTGTCCGATAGTCGTGTCACAAGCGATGCGACGATTACCGGCATCACCTACGACTCCCGCGATGTCCAACCCGGCGATCTGTTCGCGGCCCTGCGGGGGAGTGATTTCGATGGCCATGCCTACATTCGGCAGGCCATCGAGCGAGGAGCGAGCGCAGTACTGGTCGAGGAGATGCCGGAGGGTATCGATCATCCAGCCATCATCGTCGGCGACACCCGCCGCGATCTCGCACCGCTCGCGGCAAAGTTCTACGGACATCCCAGTAGAGAGTTACTGACAATCGGCCTGACCGGTACGGACGGCAAAACCACCACCACCGCACTGGTGAAGTGGATACTGGCAGAAGCTGGTATCCGCACGGGTACGATCGGCACATTGGGTATCGAAATCGGCAACGGAGAGACCATCTCGCTCGGTCATCAGACAACGCCGGAATCACATCTGGTGCAGGGCTACTTACGCCAGATGGTGGAAGCTGGTACGCAGGCGGTCGTTATCGAGGCAACCAGCCATGGGCTGGCGATGCATCGCCTGGATAGCACCCGATTCACAATTGCGGGCGTGACCAATATCACGCATGAGCATCTCGAGTACCACAAGACGATCGAAGCGTATCGCGCCGCCAAAGGCATCCTCATCGAACGCGTCGCGCAGGTGAACGGTACGATCGTGCTCAACGCCGACGATGAGGGGGCGATGAGTCTGGAGCCGCTCTCCGCCGGTGCAGCGCTACGCACGTATGCCATGTCAGGAAGTAAGGCGGGTTTGTCCGCGCGTGATGTGCGAGCCAACCACAATGGCTCCGCGTTCACGCTCGTGGCCGACTCATTCTCCTGGCAAGTACAGCTACCATTGCTGGGTGAATTCAATATCGCGAACGCGCTGTGCGCTGTCGCCGTCTGTGAGGCGGCTGGCGTACCAATCGAGACCGCAATCGAAGCGCTCTCACGCGCGCCCGGCGTGAGCGGTCGCATGCAGATGGTCAACGAAGGCCAGGACTTCGGTGTGGTAGTCGACTACGCCCACACACCCGCCAGCCTGGAGAAGATCCTCACCTTGCTTCGCGGACTGGCTCCACAGAATCGGCTCATCGTTGTCTCAGGTAGTGCGGGCGAACGCGATATCGAGAAGCGCCCACTGCAGGGGCGGGTCATGGCCGAGTTGGCCGATGTGGTGGTGATCACCAGCGAAGATCCTCGTAACGAGGATCCGATGGCGATCATCGAGGAGATCGCCGCCGGTGCGGATCGTAATGCAGCCGAGCTCCATACCATTGAGGATCGGCGGGAGGCCATCGCGCTGGCATTCGAGGCAGCCACACCTGGCGACATCGTGCTGCTCGCCGGTAAGGGGCACGAGACCAGTATCATCTGGGGCTTCGAACACCGTCCCTGGGACGAAGAAGCAGTGGCTCGGGAGCTGCTGCGCACTATGACGTCGTATCATTAGACGTCGGAACCCACGAGGAGTAGCGATGACGATCTCACGCAGAGGAGTCATGAGTGGTGCCGTAGCGAGCATGCTCCTGCCACGTGCCAGTCATGCTCAAGCGAAGATCTACGGTCGCATCGCTTATGTACAGGATGGCAATATCCTGCAGTGGGCACCCGATGGTATCACCGAACTCAAACGTGACGGTGCGGCGATGTCTCCCAGCTGGCAACCCGGTGCTGACATGCTGATGTATGTGCGCGATGGCGGATCGTATAGCAACCTGATCTCGCTGGATACCGCCACCGGTCGGACCAAGCGACTGACGGATAGCGAAAGTCGGTATCAACGTGGCAGCCAGGACTATGTCTACGATAGCGACTGGATCAACGATGTCTTCTGGAGCGAATCAGGCATCCTCGTCTTCTCCTCTAATGCCGCACCTTCCGCTGGCGAACTCAATCTGTGGGTGCTGGACTACGATGAGGAGTACACCTATCAGGCGGCCAACGACAACGACCAACCGGGTCATATCGAGAAGGCGACGGTCGATGCCGGTGGCAGTACCGCCGTCTACACCATTCTCGGCGAAGACATGCGCAGCAGCTCCATTGGCCTGCGCGATCTGGACACGGGCGCAACCTGGTATGTGATGGGATCCGATTCCTACGATGGCGCGATCTCACCGAACGGCCGCTGGGTCGTGGGCTGCCGACGCGATGAGGAAGGCAACAACGATCTCTGGCTCTGGCACCGCGAATCAGAACGGCTGACGCAACTGACCCATGGCGAACAGATCAGTAATCCGACCTGGGATCCGTTCGGAGAAGCTATCGCCTGGCTGACCTATACCGGTGACGGTTTTAGTCTCCGGGCTGCCTATCTCGATTTCACAGATGAGGAACCGGTATTCGCTGGCGATCCGACGGTGTTGATTCCAAGGGCTGATATCGACGCCCGTAGTCGACCAAGCTGGAGCAGCGCCACCTAGCTTTTCGGCCAGGCCGGAGTCCTACTTCCTCATCAGATGAATGTCCGCATAATCGACACCATTTCCTCCGACGTGCGTTCTTCTGATATGTGTACGATGGAAGGAGAGTTGTACGTGATTGCTCATGCCGAACGGATATCTGAACTGCCAGAGCTAACGATGGCGCCCGATTCCCAATCCACCGCACTGCCATGGCGACAGATACTCCACGCTGGCCACGGACATCTCCTGCAGACACCAGCCTGGGCAACCGTGAAGTCACGTCATGGATGGTGGGTGGACGAAATACGGCTGCAGCGAGGTCGCGGCCTGGTTGCTGCCCATGTGCTGTTCAAGCGGGTTGGTCCGTTCTCGATCGGCTACGTTCCCCGCGGTCCCGTAATCTCGGAAGCAACCGACGCCCTGCTTGAGGGGTTCACTATTGAGCTGGATCGACTGGCAATTCGGCACCGGGCATTATGGATATTGGTTGAACCAAACGATCCGATACCGATGCTCCCTGGCTTCGCTCCGTCGCGGGATCGGTTCCAGCCAGCCCGCACAGTCAAGGTCCCACTCCTGCCCGACGCCCAGCTCCTGGGTAACATGCACAAGAAAACGCGGTACAACATCCGCCTGGCGCAACGGCGCGGTGTGATCATCCGTGAAGCCAATCTGGACGAAATCGACACGTTCTATGCGCTGCTGCGGGAAACAGCCGAGCGCAACTGCTTTGGCATTCACCCGCGAAGCTACTACGTTGACGTGCTGGACGCGCTTGGTAACGATGCCGTGATGCTCCTCGCCGAGCGCGAGGGAGTGACGGTCGCCGGATTAATCGCCGCCAAAACGGGTGACGAGGCGATCTATCTGTACGGTTGCTCCAGCTCGGAGTCGCGCGGACAGGGTGCGACCGCGGCCATCCAGTTTGCGGCGATGCAGTGGGCACGCGAGTGCGGCTGCCTCCGCTACGATCTTTGGGGTATCCCGGATCACGATCCCGAGACACGATGCACCGACGACGGCACCAAACAGGTGGGATCGCACGGGAATAACCTGACGGGTCTCTACACGTTCAAGACCGGCTTCGGTGGCGAGGTTGTGTGTATGCCAGACACCATGGAGAAGGTCTACCATCCGGTCCTTACCGGAATGGTACGTAGGGTCGTTGCGTTCCGCCGCCGAGGTTAATGGGAGCAGCGTACCTAACGACCGGGTGATATCGATTTCACGTCACTACCAATGATTTTCCCTGCTCTCTCAGACCAGGTTCCCTCCACACACGCGCCTGCTGAATGCGATACTATCGAGAGAGAACCGAGGTCCAGAGATCACGGTGCTGTTGTGTGCCACAAATGGCACGTGATGTCGGTCGTCCGCTGGCCGATTCAAGGAGGCTCCTTTGGCCAACGCCACCCTTGTCAACGAATCCATTAACGCCATCCGCACCCTGTCTATGGACATGGTTCAGAAGGCAAATTCCGGTCACCCCGGACTGCCGATGGGTGCAGCGCCAATGGCGTACACCCTGTGGCAGAACCACCTGGTGCACAACCCCAAGAATCCGGCGTGGTTCAATCGGGATCGATTCGTGCTCAGCGCCGGTCACGGCTCCGCCCTGCTCTATTCGCTGTTGCACCTGACCGGCTACGATCTCAGCATCGACGACCTCAAGAACTTCCGCCAGATGGGTAGCAAGACCCCGGGACACCCGGAACGACTGGATACCCCGGGCGTGGAGGTGACGACGGGACCGCTGGGTCAGGGATTCGCCAACGGTGTCGGTATGGCGATGGCAGAGGCATTCCTCGCCGCCAACTTCAATACCGATGATCATGCCGTCATCGATCACTACACCTATGCCATCGTTTCCGATGGCGATGTGGTCGAAGGCGTGGCCATGGAAGCCGCCGCGATCGCGGGCAACCTCAAGCTGGGTAAGCTCGTCTACCTCTACGATCAGAACCACATCACGCTCGCTGCTTCCGCCAACGTGAGCATGAGCGAGAATGTTGCGGCTCGCTTCGAGGCACTGAACTGGCACGTCCAGACGATCAACGGTATGGATGTCGATGAGGTCAATGCCGCCATCGAAGCGGCCAAGGCCGTGACGGACAAGCCGAGCATCATCTGCGCTCAGACAACGATCGGCTTCGGTTCGCCGAAGAAAGCTGGTACCTTCGGTGCTCACGGTTCGCCGCTGGGTCCGGACGAGGTCAAGGCGACCAAGGAAAACCTCGGTATCCCGACTGAGCCAGACTTCTATGTCCCAGACTCCGCCGCCGCGCACTTCGCCGAGGCCGTGACCAACGGCGCGGATGCCGAAGCTGCCTGGAACGAGACCTTCGCCGCCTACAAGGCCGCCAATCCCGAACTGGCCGCCGCGCTCGAACTCGCCATCGCGGGTAAGGTCCCGGCTGACTGGGATGCCGAGATTCCAACCTGGAGTGCCGGCGACAAGGCCGTTTCCACCCGCAAGGCTAGTGGTGATGTCATCGCCGCGTTCTGGAAGCATGTCCCAACCTTCCTCGGCGGTTCCGCCGATCTGAACGGCAGCACACTGACCATCATGAAGGGAGGCGGCGATTTCGGCGACCCGAGCTTCAACGATCTGGAGACACAGGGAACCGTCGGCGATAGCTGGAGCTACGCCGGCCGTAACGTCCACTACGGTATCCGCGAGCACGGTATGGGCGCGATCGTGAACGGTATGGCCGCACACGGCGGCGTGATCCCATTCGGTTCGACCTTCCATGTGTTCACCGACTACCTGCGCCCGAGCATTCGTTTGGCGGCGCTCAGCCACCTGCACTCCATCTTCGTGATGACCCACGACAGCATCGCCGTCGGCGAGGATGGCCCAACCCACGAGCCGATCGAGCAGACGATGAGCCTTCGCCTGATCCCGGGGCTGACGGTCCTCCGTCCGGCTGATGCTAATGAGACCGCCGCCGCCTGGCGACATGCGATCGAGAGCAGTACTGCTTCCCTCCTCGTCCTCAGCCGCCAGGATTTGGCCGTGCTCGATACCAGCGGTGCCAAAGGCAACCTGGAGAACGGCGCGTACATCCTGAGCGATAGCGAAGGCGACCCGGATGTGGTGCTGATCGCGACGGGTTCGGAGGTCGAGCTGGCTGTGATGGCGCAGAGCGAACTTGCGAGCCGCGGTGTTCAGGCCCGCGTTGTCTCCATGCCGAGCTGGGAACTCTTCCGCGCCCAGAGCCCCGACTACAAGGCCAGTGTGCTCGGTGCGGTTGGCACGCCACGCCTCTCGGTAGAAGCGGGCATCACCACCGGCTGGGCTGAATGGACGGGTAGCAATGGTGCTCACGTTGGCATGACCACCTATGGTCTCTCCGCTCCGGGCAAGGAAGTCCTCAAGTACTTCGGCTTCACCAAAGAGCATGTCGCAGCGGTGGCCCTGCAATTGCTGGGTCGAGAAGCGGAGGCCGAGGAACTCGATGCTCCGTACCGCGAGGGTCATGCTGCAGGCAAGCCGATGGACGGTGCCGACGGTCATTCCTAGTCAATTCGGGTCTGAAACAAGGAACACACACTCATGACAAACACAGTCAAACAACTCGTCAATGAAGGCCAGAGCATTTGGCAGGATGACATCAGCCGCGAGCTGATCGAAAACGGTGCCCTCAAGGCAGCGATTGAGGAGACCGGTATTCGCGGTGTCACCTCGAATCCAACCATCTTCCAGAAGGCTATCGCTGGTAGCGATACGTACGACGCCGAGATCAAGGCACTCCTGGCCGAAGGCAAGAATGCCGCCGAGGTCTTCCAGACCGTGGCGGTCAAGGATATTCAGGATACCTGCGATCTCTTCCGCCCGCTCTACGACGAGAGTAATCGCGTCGATGGCTACGTCAGCCTGGAAGTGCTGCCATCGCTGGCCCGCGATACGAAGGGCACGCTGGAGAACGCTCGCATTCTGTGGAAGGCCGTCAATCGCCCGAATCTGATGATCAAGGTGCCGGGCACCGTTGAAGGTGTTCCGGCGATCCGCCAGTTGCTGGTTGAGGGGATCAATGTCAATGTGACCCTCCTCTTCAGCCTCTCTAACTACGAGGCCGTCGCCCGCACCTATATCGAAGCGCTGCAGGTTCGTTCCGATCTCGGCGAGCCAGTCGATCACGTCGCCTCCGTGGCATCGTTCTTTGTCAGCCGTGTTGATGCCGCTGCCGACAAGCAGCTCGACGGCATCGGCAGCGACGATGCGCTGGCGCTACGCGGCAAGGCCGCCATCGCCAATGCTGTTCTCGCCTACGAGAAATTCGAGGAACTCTTCAGTGGCGAGCAGTGGGATGCTCTGGCCGCCAAGGGTGCCATGGTACAGAGACCACTCTGGGCCAGCACCGGTGTCAAGAATCCGAGCTATTCGGACACGCTGTATGTGGACACACTGATCGGTCCGGACACGGTCAACACCGCACCGCTGGGCACCATCGCTGCGTTCCTGGATCACGGTACGGTTGCCCGCACCGTGGATGCCGATTACGCTGGCGCTCATCAGGTGATGGCCGATCTGGCTGCCGTTGGCGTCGATATCGATGCCATTACGGCCAAGCTTGAGGAAGACGGCATCGCCAGCTTCATGACCAGCTACGATGATCTGCTGGCCAGTGTTGATAGCAAGAAGGCCTAACTTTGGTCACTGCCGGAGCGTCCCGAAATGGACAGCTCCGGCAGTGCCGTGATTTGGGAGGAGAACCAGAATGAGCAACGGCAAGTCACACATCGGCGTCATTGGTCTGGCGGTGATGGGCGAAAACCTCGCACTGAATATCGCTCGTAACGGCTTCGCGCCGGTTGTTTACAACCGCACCGCAGCCGTAACCGATGAGTTCCTGGCCGGACGCGGTGCAGGCACCGGTATCACCGCCGCCTACACGATCCAGGAACTCATCGACAGCCTGGAATCCCCGCGCCGCATCATCATGATGGTCAAGGCCGGTGCACCCGTCGATGCCGTCAAGGACGAACTTGCTCCCCTGCTGGAGCCAGGCGATATCGTCATTGATGGCGGCAACAGTCTCTTCACCGACACCGAGCGCCGCGCCGCCGAGTATGAGACCCAGGGTCTCAACTTCGTCGGCATGGGTGTTTCCGGTGGTGAAGAAGGTGCCCTTTGGGGACCGAGCCTGATGCCGGGCGGTTCCGAAGTGGCCTGGAAGTCGCTTCAACCAGTACTGGAAGCCATCGCCGCCAAGAGCGATTCCGGTCCGTGCGTCACCCACATCGGTCCAGGTGGCTCCGGCCATTACGTCAAAATGGTGCACAACGGTATTGAGTATGGCGATATGCAACTCATTGCCGAGACCTATGACATCATGCGCAACTCGCTCAAGATGAGCGCACCCGAGATTGGTCAGGTCTTCCAACGCTGGAACGAGGGCAAGCTCTCCAGCTTCCTCGTTGAAATCACCGCCATCGTCCTGCAGTACATCGATGAAGATACCGGTCTGCCGCTGGTCGATTTCATCCGCGATCAGGCTGCCCAGAAGGGCACCGGGCGCTGGACCAGTATCAACAGCTATGAGCTCGGCACACCGATCCCGGTGATCGACGCCGCCGTGGTTGCTCGCTCGCTCAGCTCCTTCGCCGCCGATCGCGAGCTTGCCAGTGGCGTGCTCACGGGTCCCGACGCGGTTCCCGATCTCAGCGATCAGCGCGACGAGATCATCAACCAGCTGGAGAACGCGCTTTACGTCGCCAAGGTCATTTCCTATACCCAGGGGATGTCCCTGTTGCGCGTCGCCAGTGAGACCTACAACTGGAACCTGAAACTGAGCGAACTCGCCCGTATCTGGAAGGCCGGTTGCATCATCCGCGCCCGTCTGCTCGATCCAATCATGAAGGCGTTCCAGGACGAACCCGAGCTGCGCAATCTGATGCTCAGTCCCTACTTCACCGACGACGTCAACAGTGGCATCGCCGATCTACGCGGCGTCATCACCGTGGCAGTGATCAGCGGTGTACCAACACCAGCCTATAGCGCGGCGCTCAACTACTTCGATACCGTGCGTGACGTACGGTTGCCAGCGAACCTGATTCAGGAGCTGCGTGACTACTTCGGTGCCCATACCTTTGAGCGCACCGATAGACCTGGCACCTTCCACATCGAATGGATGGAAGTCGAGAAGCCACAGGCGAACCAATAACATTCGATTGTGGGGAGATGACGATGCAAGAGAAGACAATAGCTGATTCCAGTTACAACTTTGCGGTTGACAGCACCGGTTCCGGTGTCGCCGCCGATCACGTCGGCCACCAGTTTGACCTGACCGAGGCAGCAGGTGGCGTCGCCACCAATCCACTGCGAGCAGGCTTGCAGATGGACCGTATGCCCGATCCGTGCGTGATGGTGATCTTCGGTGTCACCGGCGATCTCACCGCACGCAAACTGATGCCATCGCTGTACGACCTGGCGATTGGACATCCGTTGCCGGAGGGCTTCAGCATCATCGGCGTCTCCCATCGCGATTGGACGGATGACGACTTTCGTGCCCAGATGCGAGCCGCAGTCGAGCGCGGCGCACGCACACCGGTGACGGACGAAGGCTGGAATCTGTTCGCGCAAGGGCTCTTCTACGTCAAGGGCGACTTCGACGGCGAGGAAACCTACACGCGTCTGCGGGAGCGCCTCGAACAGGTCGATACCGAGCGCCGGGCGCACGGCAATCGCCTCTTCTATCTCGCCACCGCACCGCGCTTCTATGCACCGATCATCGAGCATCTGGGTTCGAGTGGTATCGGCCATCGCCAAGATATCTATTACGATAATCAGGCCGGCTGGAACCGCGTCGTCATCGAGAAGCCGTTTGGTCGCGATATCAACACCGCCCGCCAACTAAACGCTGAGATCGGTTCGGTGTTCAGCGAACGCCAGATCTATCGTATCGACCACTATCTCGGTAAGGAAACCGTGCAGAACGTGCTGGCGTTTCGCTTCGCCAACACGCTTTTCGAACCCGTCTGGAATCGTCAGTATGTCGATCACGTCCAGATCACCGTGGCGGAAAGCCTGGGTGTGGAAGAGCGCGCCGGCTATTACGAGGATGCAGGTGCCCTGCGCGATATGGTGCAGAGCCACATCCTCCAGCTGCTGGCCGTCATTGCGATGGAACCACCGGCGCTGTTCAACGGTAATGCCCTGCGTGACGAGAAGGTGAAGCTGCTCCGCGCGGTGGTGCCACCTTCCCGCGACGATCTGATGACCAAGACCGTCCGTGGTCAGTACGACGAAGGCTTCATGAGTGGTCGTCGCATGGCCGCCTATCGCGATGAGAAGGGCGTGCGCCAGGGATCCAAGACCGAGACCTATGTGGCCATGGAGTTGGAGATCGACAATTGGCGCTGGGCCGGTGTACCGTTTTACCTCCGCACCGGCAAGCGACTCGCCCGCCGCGTGACCGAGATCGCGATCCAGTTCAAGCAGGTGCCGCACCTGATGTTCCAGAGCATCGGCGATGTTGATCTCAGCCCGAATGTGATCACCATGCGCATCCAGCCGGATGAGGGAATTGCGCTCAAGTTCGCGGCCAAGGTTCCTGGTCCGACAACCCAGCTGCGACCGGTCCGCATGGACTTCCTCTACGGATCGTCCTTCGGCGATTCCGGTCCGGATGCCTACGAGCGTCTGCTGCTGGATGCCATGCTTGGCGATCCGACGCTGTTCGCCCGCCGCGACGAGGTTGAGACCGCCTGGAGCCTGATGCAGCCGATCCTGGACGGATGGCAGGATATGGCGCTACCGGTCTACCCATACGAGTCCGGATCGTGGGGCCCAGCCAAGTCCGATTCCATGCTGCGCCGCGCGGGCCACGAGTGGCGTCGCCCATAATACCGGGAGGAACGGCTCGTGACTGACAAGGAATACCGCAACAAGGTCGTGGTGCGGCGTAATTGGGACGCGGATGTGGTTGATACCGGCCACATTCACGATGAGTTCAACAAGATGTGGGCGGAGGTAACCCCGACCCGCATCGTAAGCGGCCCATATGGCGAAGAACGCCTAACGGGCCACAATGCGCCCGATATCATGCGCGCCAATACGCTCAATCTGGTCTCAGTGGCCGATAGCCTCGAGATCGCCGGCATGATCCTGCAGACGATCAGCCAACTGAAGGACTTCATCCCGTCGCGCACGATCATCATCATCAATGATCCGAATCTGGAACGCCCCAAGACCTGGCATATCGATCTCCAGATCAACGAGACCCTCACCAAGGACGATAGCCACGGTATCCAGTTCGAGACGATCACTATCTGGACCGATCAGTCCAGTGCCGGTGTGCTCAGCAGTATCGTTGGACCGCTGCTTGTGGCAGAACTGCCGACGTTCCTGTGGTGGCCGAGCGGTGAGTTCAGCCATAACGCCATTTTCGATGACCTGGCGCTCATCGCCGATCGCCTGGTGTTCGATAGCGCCCGGTTGGGATACGATGCTCACGCCGTCGCCGATTACCGGACCTTGATCGATGAACCGACGGATCCGATCATCGGTGATTTCACCTGGCTCCGCCTGGCACCCTGGCAGCAACTGATCGCCCAGTTCTTTGATCCCCTGGCGACCCAGAAAAGCCTCGAGAGCATCGATAGTGTCTCGATCGCGTACGCGCAGGACAGGCAGGATCATGGCTCCGGTTTCGCCGCTGCCCTCCTCACGCTTGGCTGGATAGGTAGCCGGCTCGGGTGGGAAGTCATCGAACCGCTGGAGGCCCGCAAGGTGGGTGGGTGGACGGCCTTCATGGCCGCCACAGATTCCTCCGGACGGGCGCATGAAGTGCAGATCCGGTTGACGCCGGACTCCACACCAGGTGCCAAGTTCAGCCTCCGCAGCGTAGAGATCGTCACCAATGACGGTACCGCGGGTCACTATGTGATCCAGCGTACAGACCAGGACGATCTGGTCACAAGTTCCGAAACGGCAACGACGCCGTATGTCAGCCGCATGGTGTTCTCGCGACGCCATTCGACAGTTGAGATGCTGGGGCAGGAGCTACAACGCTTCGGACCCGACCGGGTGTTTGAGGAGTCGATCCGACTCGCAACCCAACTCTTGCCGGAATAGAGGAGCAGTACATGACCGACATCGTTCGAAGCCTGGATTTTGGCGTGCGCGGCCGCGTGGATGTGGTTGCCGATGGCGAAGCTCTGGCCCGTCAGGCCGCCGAGCAAATCATCGCGGTTTCCCAAACCGCCGACACCGAGCACCGCACAGCACTGGTGGCGCTCTCCGGCGGGTCCACACCGAAGCGTATGGGCGAACTTCTGGCCACACCGGAGTATGGCGATCGGGTGGCCTGGGGTCACCTCGCAATCTTCTGGGGTGATGAGCGGTTTGTACCGCTGGCCAGCAGCGATAGCAATGCTGGCGAAGCGCTCCGCGCATTCATTGATGCCTCCCCCATCTGTCCGGATGACGTCCACACCTGGGAGACGGAGGGTGTCACCCCCTCAGAATCCGCTAGCAACTATGAGGCGGAGCTGCGTGAGGTTAGCGGCGTAGACACCGGTGTACCCGTGTTCGATCTCATTCTGTTGGGCATGGGTGACGATGGTCACACGCTCAGCCTCTTCCCAGGAACAGCCGCGATCCATAACAATACCGATATCGTGTTGGCGCATCACGTGGAGAAACTGAACGCCGATCGCCTCACGTTCTCGCCACTGCTGGCGAATGCCGCCCGCAAGGTAGTGTTCCTGGTTGGTGGAGCAGGCAAAGCGGATACCCTACCGCGCGTGCTTCAGGGCGAAGAAGATGTGGATACGCTGCCATCGCAGGTGATTCGCCCAACGAATGGCGAACTCGTGTGGTTGGTGGATGAAGCGGCCGCCGCGAATCTGAGGTAATCACTGACATGGCGCTTGGCACCAACGAACTTCTGGCATCGATCGGTGCCTATGCCGCCAATATGGTCGAAGACGGGATGATCGTCGGACTCGGTACGGGAAGCACCGCTGCCGCGATGGTCGATGCCCTCGGTGCCCGTGCGCGAGATGGTCTGCGGGTCACCGGCGTGGCCACCAGTACCTATACGCAGCAGCAAGCCGAGTCCTACGGTATTCCGGTGGTGGATCTCGCTGATATCGACCGTCTTGACATGTGTATCGACGGTGCCGATGAGATCGATCCGGAGCTCAACCTGGTCAAGGGTCGTGGTGGTGCCCTGC